>CAYXPZ010000091.1:0-9072 GCA_964466965.1 uncultured Hyphomicrobiaceae bacterium | reverse complement strand
AGGCCGGCCCTGTGGACCGGCCCAATTCTTAAGACGCCGCGCGGCTCTCCGGCGCAACGCGCTCGCGCTTGGCGATCAGCTTGTTGAGCGCCGACACGTAAGCCCGCGCGGAGGCCACCATCGTGTCGCTGTCCGCACCTCTGCCCGTCACGGTCAGGCCGTCTTCCTCCAAGCGCACGCTCACCTCTGCCTGCGCGTCGGTGCCCTCGGTCACGGCATGGACCTGATACAGCGGCAGCCGCGCCTCGTGCGGAACGACCGCCTTGATCGCGTTGAAGATGGCGTCCACCGGCCCGTGGCCGACCGCCTCGCGCGTCTCGTGCTGCCCGCCGACATCGAGCGTGATGGTCGCGCGCTGCTGGCCGGTGCCGGCGATGACCGTCAGCGAGAGCAGCTTGATGTTGTCATGCGCGCTGGCCAGCTCGTCATCGACCAGCGCCTCGATGTCTTCGTCGAACACGTGCTTCTTGTGGTCGGCCAGCACCTTGAAGCGATAAAAGGTGTCTTCGAACGCGTTGTCGCTGAGTTGATAGCCCAGCTCCTGCAGCTTCTGGCGGAAGGCGTGGCGGCCGGAGTGCTTGCCCATGACCAGCGTCGACTCTTTCAGCCCCACGCTTTCCGGCGTCATGATCTCGTAGGTCTCGGCGTTCTGCAGCATGCCGTGCTGGTGGATGCCGGACTCGTGCGCGAACGCGTTCTTGCCGACGACCGCCTTGTTGTACTGCACGGGGAAGGCGCTGACCGCCGAGACGAGCTTTGACGCCCGGGTGATCATCGTCGTGTCGATGCCGGTGTGATACGCCAGCACGTCGGCGCGCGTGCGCATGGCCATGACGACCTCTTCCAGCGCGGCGTTGCCCGCGCGCTCGCCCATGCCGTTGATGGTGCATTCGATCTGCCGCGCGCCCGCGCGCACGCCCGCCAGCGAGTTGGCGACCGCCAGGCCCAGATCGTTGTGGCAGTGGGTCGAGAGGATGATGTCCGCCGCGCCGGGCACCCGCTCGCGCAGCATCGTGATGAGCGCGTAAAACTCTTCGGGCACGGTGTAGCCGACCGTGTCGGGGATGTTCACCGTGGTCGCCCCGGCCTTGATCGCCGCTTCCACGCAGCGGCACAGAAAGTCATGCTCGGTGCGCGTGGCGTCCTCGGCGGACCATTCCACGTCGTCGGTGTATTGGCGCGCGCGCGTCACGCTCGCGGTGACGGCCTCCAGCACCTCGTGCGGCTCCTTGCCCAGTTTGTACTTCATGTGCAGCGGGCTGGTGGAGATGAAGGTGTGGATGCGCTTGCGCGGCGCTGGCTGAATGGCCTCGCCCGCGCGGTCAATGTCGGCGTGGCCCGCGCGCGCCAGGCCGCAGATCACGCTGTTCTTCGCGGCTTTCGCGATCTCGCGCACCGACTCAAAGTCGCCCTGCGAAGCCGCCGGGAACCCCGCCTCGATGATGTCGACGCCCATCTCATCCAGGACATGGGCGACTTCGAGCTTTTCTTCCTGCGTCATCGACGCGCCCGGCGACTGCTCGCCGTCGCGCAAGGTTGTATCGAAGACATAGACGCGATCCTCCGGCGCGCCCGCCGGTTCATGGGTCATGTCGGTGGTCATGGTGATGCTGCCTCTTCGTTCCGACCGGCGCGTGGCCGGTGACAAATCCTGGTTCCGTCGCATGTGTCATCCCCCAAGCATCCGTCCAGCGCGTCCGGACCGCCGATACTCAGGGGCTGCTAAGGCTTAGGAGAGGCGTTTTGGCGCGGAAGAAAAGCGTGGCCGGGCCGCACGCACAGCGGTGAGACCGCCGAAGGCGGGCCGTCGCGGGAGCATATCCAACTAAGTCTTTCATGGCGCACATGTCATCGGTGGCAGCCATTGCCCAGCACCCCTCGAGTTGTAATGCGCAAGGCGGCGCATGGCAAGCCTGCCGGCAACGTGACGCCGGAATGAACAGCGCGTGAACGAGCCGGACACATCTGGTTCACCAGCCTGAACATCTGCCGACAGTTCAGTTCAAAGCGCGTTCAGCCCCTGCACGTTACAAAAATTGCGTCATCTCAGGTGAGACGACAACAAGACCAAAGGGAGTTTAGGACATGATGATTCGGAAAGTCTTGACGTCAAGCGCCATCGCCCTCGTTCTGGGCCTGGGCCTCGCTGCGGGTGGCCCTGCTGCCATTGCTGGCGGCAACAGCGCTGCCATTGAGCAGTTCGGCGCCTTCAATGAAGCCGGCGGTGCGCAGCGCGGGTATGGCAACCGCCTGAAGGTGCAGCAGTATGGCTACGGCAACACCACCATCAGCACCCAGGATGGCCACGGTAACCGCGGCTTCATCGGTCAGAGCGGCCGCGGCAACTACGCCGACACGTATCAGCGCGGCAGCGGCAACGTGACCGGCGTCGCCCAGTTCGGCTCGGGCAACACCGCCGTGACCACGCAACGGGGCCGTGGCAACGCCTGTGGCGTGATCCAGGGCGGTAATGGCAACTACGCCAACTGCAACCAGCGTGGCAAAGGCAACGTCTCCGTGATCGTTCAGGAGTAATGCCCGACAGCCTCATGGCCGGGGGGCTATCCGCCCCTCGCGCCTTTTACGAAGGAGAGAGAGATGAGCAAGCGCAGTAGAAGGATCCGCACAGCCATAACAGGCGCGGCGCTGAGTGCAGGCGTGGCGATCATGGCGGCGGCAGCGACAGGCGATGACGCGGATGCCGGCTGGTTCACCAGCGATCAGGTGCGCTGCGAAATTGACGTCAAGCCCGGCCCTTATGGCATCCAGCTTCAAGGGTTGGTGTTCGCCGAAGAAATGGTTTCCGGCGAATACGAGTTGAGCGTCAAGCAGGATGGTTATGGCGGTCACTCGATGATCAATCAGGCCGGCGGTTTCCATGCAGTGCCTGACACGCCAGCACGGCTGGGGGTCGTGACGCTCGGCGGCAACGGCGCAAGCTACACCGCCAAGCTGAAGGTCCATGCGGGTGGTGAGACCTATGTCTGCGCCAAGCGCGTCGGCGGCCGCATCTAACCGCACAAGCAAGGGGAGACCACAATGAACCGCACCACACTTGGCGCCGCCCTGATGGCCGTTAGCCTCGGCCTGGGCGGATTGGCCGCCCACCAACCTGCCGAAGCCGGCAGCTTCAGCGTTTACATCGCGCCCAAGAGCGAGAAGGGGCAACAGCGCATCGAGCGCGGGCTCAGGGTGTTCTCGCGTATTCAGCAGCGCCGGGCGGCGCGACGCGGGCGCAACAATTCCGCGTATGTTGAGCAAAACGGCAGCGGCAACACGGCCGGCATCTACCAGCGTGGCAGCGACCACGATGCCAGCATCCGCCAAAATGGCAATGACAATGCCTTCGGCGTGTTTCAGTTCGGCAGAGGCGCAGATGCCCACGTGACCCAAAACGGCAATGGCGAATCGGGGCTGCTGTTCCAGGGCGGCTGGTAAGTCCGCGCAATAGTCTCCGGCGGCGTCAGGAGAGCGGCACGATGCGGAATGGCAGCTTGCCGCCTTTTGGCGTGAGCGTCACCGTCGCGGCGATCTGCGCGGGCACCGGCCCGACATATTCCAGCCGGAAGCGACGCAGCAATTGCGTGAGCGCTAGCGTATTCTCGATCAGCGAGAGCGCCCCGCCGACGCAGGCCCGCTTGCCCGCGCCGAATGGCAAATAGGCATACTTGTCGCGCGCCCGCGCCTTCTCCGGCTCGAAGCGACTGGGGTCGAATGTCTCCGGCTCGTCCCAGATACGCGGATCGTGGTGGACGATATACGGGCAGAGCACGACCTTGTCGCCCGGCTGCACAGTATGGCCCGCCAACTCGTCCTCCGCCGTCGCCTGGCGGATCAGGCTCCAGATCGGCGGATAAAGCCGCATCGTCTCCTGCAGCACCGAGCGTGTATAGGTCAGCGCCTGCATGTCCTCGAAGCTCGGCACGCGCTCGCCGTAAACCGCCTCGCCCTCCGCGCGGATGCGCTCGGCCACCTCCGGGTAAAGCGAGAGCAGGTAGAAGCACCAGGTGAGCGTGAGCGCGGTCGTCTCCGTGCCGGCCCAGAGATACTGCTTCATCTCGTCCATGACCTGGCGCTCGTCGAACTCGGGCACGTCTGGATCATTGGCAGCGTCGCGCATCATGGTCAAAAGCGTGCGCTCGCGATAGTCACGGGGGTCCGCGCCCAGCACCATCGGCGGGACAGAGAGCCAGTCGCCGATTGCCGTGGCCGCGTCATCGTCCGATGGCACTTCGGTCCACTCGCCCTTGACCTTTTTCAGCCGCACCTTCTTGTGGTTGAGCACATCGGTATAGCTCTTCACCGCCGAGAAGATCAGGTGCGGATTGAATGGCATATTGCGGTCGAACAGCGCCTTGCAGATCATGCTGGCGGCCAGCGACCAGGTCTCTTCCAGCAGGTTCACCGGCTCACCAGCATGCGCCAGCTCTGCCCACCGCTCACTGCGCTCGTTCACGGAGGCGAGCAGATACGGCATATATTCGGTGTACATCTTGGGCTGGAAGGCGGCCTGCTGCGGCATACGGATCTTCTGCCAGAGCGCGCCGTCCACTGTGATCATGCTGTTGCCGAAGATCGGGCGCAGCCCATCGAAATATTTGCCGTAAGCATCGTAGCGCTTGACCAGCACCTGCTTGAACAGTTCCGGATCGCTCAGGAAAAAGATGCGCTCGCCGCGCAGATTGATGCTGATACAGCCGCCGTATTTCTGGCCCATGCGCACCAGCGCGGGCATGGGGTCGTCCTGCTTGGCGAGCATCTGGAGCTTGAACCAAACGGTTTCCGCCTCGCCCAGTCCCTGAGCATGAGTTTGTGCAGCATCCATAGTGGTGGCCTCTCGCCGGTATCCCTCGTTGCGCGGTGCACGCCTGTTATTGGACGTGGGATACCACCATGCGCGCCGCGCTGTCCACTGACAGACCAGCTTATTCCTGCGCGGCCAGCCGCGTGGGAAGCGCGAATGGACGGGCCTGCTCCAGAACTGCCGTCTGCGCGATGGCTTCCGCCGCCTCCATCAGCCGCCCATCGCGCCCAAGCACCTCATCGGCAAATCGCACTAGCCGGCGATTGGGCTGGGCGGTCGGAGAGGTTTGCTGAAGCAGCCGAGCGATATGCGCCTCGCTGGTTGCCGGGTTGAAGGCGCAAAGGATCGTGAATGCGGCTGCGGTTGAGCGGCTTATGCCCGCCACGCAGTTGATAAGCAGCGGGGAAGCTTGATCCCACGTCATGACGAAGTCGATAAGCGCCGTCACATGCTCGCGTCCCGGCGCGATATGGTCCGGGCGCGGCTCGGCGATATCGTTCATGATCAGCCGGAGATGCTGCTTCGCCGGCACGCCAGGCGGCGTGACCAGCCCGCGCATCGTCTCTTCATTGACCAGCGAGATCATATACCCGGGCCGCGCACGCCTTGCGACCGCGTCAATCGCATCGAGCGGGCAGACATAAAGGGTATCCGGCGATGATGTGGACATAATTTGGTCGGTCCGCGCCGAGCCGCATCTTCACGTTCCTGTTGAGCGGATATTGCCGGCCTGTCAAGCGCGAACCGTGCGCTGATACGAACGGGGCGTTGCACGCCAGGCATCACACCGACATAATGCGCACAGTGACAAAAGCCGTGGCAAACAATCCCGGGAGGAGCCCTGACATGTCCGACGACAAGATTTATCCGGTCCCCGAAGACTGGGCCAGCAGCGCTTACGTCAACCGGGCCCAATACGAGGAGATGTACCGGCAAAGTATCGAGGATCCGGACGCGTTTTGGCGCCATCACGGTTACCGGATCGACTGGATCAAGCCGTTCAGCAAGGTCAAGCATACCTCCTATGACCCGCATAACGTGGATATCCGCTGGTACGAGGACGGCACCCTCAATGTCTGCGCCAACTGTGTCGACCGCCATCTGGAGGCGCGCGGCGATCAGGTTGCCATCCTGTGGGAAGGCGACGAGCCGGACATGGACCTCAAGATCACGTACCGCCAACTTCACGAGCGCGTTTGCCGCTTTGCCAATGTCCTGAAGAAGCTGGGCGTCAAGAAAGGCGACCGGGTCACTATTTACCTTCCGATGATCCCCGAGGCGGCCTACGCGATGTTGGCCTGCGCGCGCATAGGCGCGATCCATTCGGTCGTGTTCGGCGGCTTCTCGCCGGATGCGCTGGCCGGGCGCATCAATGATTGCGATTCCAGCCTGGTGATCACAGCCGACGAAGGCGTGCGCGGCGGCCGCACGATCCCGCTGAAAGCCAATACCGACAAGGCGCTTGAGCAGACGCCGAGCGTCCAGAATGTGCTCGTCGTCAAGCGGACCAACGCCGATGTGCCCTGGACGGCGGAGCGCGATGTCTGGCTGCAGGACGAGATGGAGCAAGTCTCGGCGGACTGCCCGCCGGAGGAGATGGGCGCGGAAGATCCGCTGTTTATCCTATATACCTCCGGCTCAACGGGCCAGCCCAAGGGCGTGCTGCACACCTCGGCCGGCTATCTGGTTTTCACCTCGATGACGCACCAATACGTCTTCGACTATAAGGACGGCGACATCTACTGGTGCACCGCCGACGTCGGCTGGGTAACGGGGCACTCCTATATCGTCTACGGCCCACTTGCCAACGGGGCGACCACGCTGATGTTCGAGGGTGTTCCGAACTACCCCAGCGCCTCGCGCTTCTGGGACGTGGTCGACAAGCACAACGTCAACATCTTCTACACCGCGCCAACCGCGATCCGCGCGCTGATGGGCGCTGGCAACGAGCACGTCACGAAAACCAGCCGCAAGTCGCTGAAATTGCTTGGCACGGTCGGCGAGCCCATCAATCCGGAAGCCTGGGAGTGGTTTTACAATGTCGTTGGCGAGGGCCGCTGCCCGATCGTCGACACTTGGTGGCAGACCGAAACCGGCGGCATCCTCATCAGCGCATTGCCCGGCGCCATCGACCTCAAACCAGGGTCGGCCACGCTGCCGTTTTTCGGGGCTCAGCCGAGTTTGGTCGATAATGAAGGCAACATCATTGAAGGCGCGGGCGCAGGCAACCTGGTGCTGCGCGATTCCTGGCCGGGACAGATGCGTACCGTCTACCGCGACCATGAGCGGTTCGTGCAAACCTATTTCAGCACCTATCCGGGCATGTATTTCACCGGCGACGGCGCGAAGCGCGATGAGGACGGCTATTACTGGGTCACGGGCCGCGTCGACGACGTGCTGAATGTGTCCGGCCACCGTATGGGCACTGCCGAGATCGAATCGGCGCTGGTGGCGCATCCCAAGGTCTCAGAGGCGGCGGTCGTTGGCTATCCGCATGACATCAAGGGCCAGGGCATTTATGTCTATGTGACCCTTATGGCAGGCGAACAGCCTTCTGAAGAGCTGCACAAGGAGCTGCGTGACTGGGTCCGTCAGGAAATCGGCCCGATCGCCTCGCCTGATCTCATTCAGTTCGCCACCGGGTTGCCGAAGACACGCTCCGGCAAGATCATGCGCCGGATCTTGCGCAAGATCGCCGAGGATGACTTCTCCAATCTGGGCGACACCTCCACCCTTGCCGATCCGGGCGTCGTGAACGACCTTATCGAGCACCGACAGAACCGCGCTTCGGCCTAGGTCACGAACTCATAAACGGGGTTCCCAAACGCCGGCGGCCCTGCGGCCCCGCCGGCGTCCCGAGGCGTGCGCGCGAGACAACTTGCCTCCGCACTGGCCGCTACATCTTTTATGGCCCGGCGGAATTGCTACATCGAATGGGTAGGCGGTGCTCCTCGCCGCGGCCTTAGGAGGCATCATGTTCGGACGCAGTTATTATCTTTTTTCTTTACTGGGCTTTCGCATCGGACTGGATGCATCCTGGTTCATTCTCGCCTTCCTGATCGTCTGGTCTCTGTCCACCGGCTACTTCCCGCTCGTTCTGGAGGGGCTGTCTCAGACCACGTATCTGTGGATGGGCGTTCTCGGCGCGCTGGGCCTGTTCGCCTCGCTGATCTTCCACGAGCTGGCGCACGCGCTCGTGGCGAGGCAATACAACCTGCGCATATCCGGCATCACTCTGTTCGTGTTTGGCGGAGTCGCCCAATTGGAGGAAGAGCCGCGCACCGCAAAAGCGGAGTTTCTGGTCGCGATCGCCGGACCGATCGCGAGCATCCTGCTGTCGGCGCTTTTCTTCGCCCTCACCGCGACCGGCATCCTGGCGAGTTTCGAGCCCTTACTGGCGGTCACGGGCTATTTGGCGCTTATTAATTTCGTGCTGGCAGCCTTCAATATGGTGCCTGCCTTTCCTCTTGATGGCGGGCGTATCCTGCGCGCGATCATCTGGTGGTGGAGCGGAAACATGGCGAAGGCGACGCGCGCCGCGGCGACCGTCGGCGGCGGCTTGGGTATCGCGCTGATGGCGTTCGGCGCCTACAATGCATTCACCGGAATCGTCGTCGCCGGGATGTGGCAAATCCTGATCGGCTTTTTCATCTACCGCGCGGCCGGCGTCGCGCGTGAGCAGGCCAGCGATCTTCCCGGCCCCGGCAGCGCGCATATCGGACAGATCGTCGACGCCGACCCGGTCGCAGTCCCGGCCGCTGCGTCACTCGCCACGGCCGCAGAAGAATATTTCTACAGGTTGCGGCCGCGGGTACTGCCCGTATCCGACGACGGCAGTATTGTGGGGACGCTCACGCTGGGCGATTTCGCCCATGTGCCCAATGCGCAGTGGGGCGACATTCCAGTCAAACAAGTCATGCAACCGCTCACCGATCAGCCGATGGCCAGGCCCGGCGAGCAAGCGAAGGATGTCCTAAAGCGTATGGTCCGCGAGGGACATACCCATGTGCTGGTCGTCGATACCGGCCGGGTTGTCGGCGTGCTGACCCGTCGCGATATCATGCAATTCGTGGAGCCTGCTGAGCATTACGGGCCCGCCTCGGCACAAGCCGGCGAAGCAAAACCCTAAGAGGCTGGCCCCTTGCATTTACCTTACGTTTCAGCCATAAGAGGGGTCTGCGAAACGCGCGATGCGCGTCCTACCAAAGTCTAAGCGGGCGTAGCTCAGGGGTAGAGCACAACCTTGCCAAGGTTGGGGTCGTGAGTTC
>CAYXPZ010000090.1:0-9079 GCA_964466965.1 uncultured Hyphomicrobiaceae bacterium | reverse complement strand
CTAGGTCGGATCCTAATGTTTAAGCGTTGCCGGCCTGTGTGACGAGGAACGACGGGTCGACGCCCATCTTTGCGAGCGCCAGCGCGTATTTCTCATCCGTGCGGGGATCGAAGACGAGTTCAGCGTCGCCCGGGCACGTAAGCCACCCGTTGGCCTGGATTTCGCTTTCCAGTTGGCCAGGGGCCCAACCGGCATAACCCAGCGCCAGAAGCGAGTGGTGAGGGCCCGCACCTTGCGCAATCGCCCGCAGGATGTCCACAGTGGCGGTTAAGCAGACCCTACCGTCAATCGCCAGGGTGCTGTCCGCGGAGAAATAATCCGCGCTGTGCAAGACGAACCCGCGGCCTGTTTCAACCGGCCCGCCGACGAAGACCGACATATATTCCAGGTTCGGCGGGACATTGATGGCCTTGTCCTCTGGAATCAGATCGAGTTGCTGAAGAAGATCAACGAAGTTGAGGTGCTCGGCCGGCCGGTTGATGACGATGCCCATTGCGCCGTCTCCTGAATGGGCGCAGACATAGACAACCGAGCGCTCAAAATTGGTGTCCGTCGCCCCGGGCATCGCGACGAGCAGCTGACCGTTCAGGAACCCCTCGGCGTCAGTTTCGGTCATGTCGCTCTCATCCCTATCCATACTGACAGAGTAGCGTCTGAGTTTGCCGGAATGAACCCTTGCGCGGCATTTTTGCGTGATGATGCGACATAAGATGACGCCGCGACCCCGATGCCGCGCCGCGCGCCGGGATGAACGCAATCGTGAACGACGCTGCATTGTCGCGGATTGGCGCTGCGGTGTAGGAATGGCGCGCATTTTCTCAGGGGCTATCACAGCAATGCCAAAGGATCGCAGGGGCTGGCGACTGGGAGCGCTCTTGGTGGCGCTTATCACGATTGTTTTGGCCGCGCCGGCGGCCGCCGCGCCGCGCTGGGACACTGTCTCGCATTCACGCGTCCGTCTTCTCGCGGCCGGAAGCATCGAGGCGGCGCAGCTCGTCCGGCGCGTTCAGCTACCCGATCCGCTGATTGTGGCTGGGGTAGAAATCCAGCTTGACGAGGGGTGGAAAACCTATTGGCGCTCGCCGGGCGATGGGATCGCGCCGGAGTTCGACTGGAGCCAATCGGCGAATGTTGCCGCGATCAAGGTTTTGTGGCCAGTTCCGCAGCATTTCAGCGATATTGCCGGCACATATAACGGCTACGAAGGGCGCGTGCTGCTCCCTGTTGTGATCGTCCCCAAGAAGGCGGATGCAGCCATTGAGCTCAACCTCACGTTGGACTATGCGGTCTGCAAAGATGTCTGCATTCCCGTGACGCAGCAGTTGTCAGCGCAGCTTGGGCGTGGCGCGGGCGAAGACCGTTCTGCCGTGCGGGCTGCGCTGCGACAGACGCCGATGCGCGCGGATGCGGCGGGGCGCTGTGATCACCTTAGTTTTGAAAGCGTTAGCGCGCGCCTGGCGGGCGATGCGCCTCGCGTCGAGATTATCGTCGAACATCCGCGCGATGCGGCACCGCAAGATGTGTTCGCAGAAGCATCCACGGGACAGTTTCTCCCCCATCCTGAACACTTCCGCGCTGATCACGGCCGAACAGTCTTTCACATGGACCTGAGCGCGACCTTTGAGCCGTCTGCGCTTTATGGCGAGACATTAACGCTCACGGCGACCGGCCCCAGCGAAAGTTGCGAAATGGCCTGGACCGTGAAATGATCCGCGACGTGCGTCAGGCAAGCTGAAGACAAGGCAGGGGATTTGACATGATTGGACCAGGCGAGCGCATTCCGGAGGCGACCTTCCACATTATGACAGCTGACGGGCCCTCCGAGGTCGGGTCTGCAGAGGTGTTCTCTGGCAAGAAAGTGGTGCTGTTCGCGGTACCAGGCGCTTACACGCCGACCTGCCACATGAAACATCTGCCGGGCTTCGTCCAGCATGTCGACGCGTTCAGAGCCAAGGGTATCGACACGGTCGCCTGCACGGCCGTCAATGACCCGTTCGTGCTCGATCACTGGGCAAAGGCGACGGGCGCGGACGGCAAGATCATGTTCCTTGCCGACGGCAACGCCAATTTCGCCAAGGCGATCGGCGCCGATCTGGACGCAAGCGCTGTGGGCTTGGGCACGCGGTCGAAGCGGTACGCGATGCTTGTGGAAGATGGCGTGGTGAAGTCCGTGCACGTGGAAGACGCGCCCACCGAAGTGACTACCAGCAGCGCTGAGACGCTCTTGCAGGAAGCTTAAGACGGTTTGGCGTCGCCCGTCGCAAGGAAGGGGGCCATTCCCTTTTGCGCCAGTTCATGGGCGGCTTCGTTGTCCGGGTCGCCCGCATGCCCGCGCACCCAGTGAAATGTCACCTCATGACGCTGGCGCGCCTCATCGAGCCGCCGCCATAAATCTTCGTTCTTCACCGGCTTTTTCTGCGCCGTGCGCCAGCCATTGGCCTTCCAGGTGTCGATCCACTCGGTGATACCTTGGCGGAGATAGTTCGAATCGGTGTAGAGATCCACGGGCATCGGCCGCTTAAGCGCCTCCAGCGCCTCGATCGCGGCCGTCAACTCCATACGGTTGTTGGTTGTGCTCGGCTCCCCGCCGCTCATCTCCTTGCGCGCTTCGCCAAAGATAAGCACCGCGCCCCAGCCGCCCGGGCCGGGATTGCCAGAGCATCCGCCGTCGGTATAGATGCGCACCCGCCGGCCGTCATTTCCACCCATGCGGTCTCTCATTCAAGTGGTGAGCCCGTACTCGCTCAGCGACTTGACGCGCTGGTGAAAGCGCAGCTTGCGCAGATACTCGTCTGGCGATTTCGGGCGCACATAGGCATCCGGCGCGGTATGGAACCAGTCATAGGCCCGGGTCAGCAGGAACCGGAGCGCCGCCCCGCGCGCCAGGATCGGCAGCGCCTCGGTTTCCGCGGCGCTCATTGGCCGGACGCCGCGGTAGCTTTCCAAAAACGCCCGCGCCTTGGTGATGTTGAAGCTATGATCGGCTTCGAAACACCAGGCGTTCAGGCAGATCGCGATATCGTAGGCCAGCAGATCGTTGCACGCGAAATAGAAGTCAATCATGCCGGACACCTCGCCGTCGCGAAACAGCACGTTGTCCGGAAACAGATCGGCGTGGATCACCCCGGCTGGAAGGTCGCCGGGCCAGGCATCGCGGAGGAAGGTCAACTCGGCGTCGAGCAAGTCGTTGAGGCCCTCCCAGAGGTCGTCCGCGCGGGCGCCGAGCGCATCGCGCAGCCGATGCCAGCCTGCAAGCGACAGATCATTCGCGCGGTACATATCGAAGCCGCGCCCGGAGAGATGCAGTCTCGCCAATTCTGCTCCGACCGCCGCGCACTGCGCCACAGAGGGCCTGCGCACGGATACGCCGGACAGAAAAGAAAAAAGCGCGGCGGAACGGCCGCACAGGCTGTGGAGCACCCGCCCTTTGCGATCATGGATTGGGACGGGGCAGGGGACCGACTGCGCGGCCAGAAAATCAAGCAACCCGATAAAGAACGGGAGATCGGCGCAGTCCACCCGCTTTTCATAGAGCGTGAGGATAAAATCCCCGGTATCGGTGGTCACGAGGTAATTAGTATTCTCGACCCCCTCAGCGATGCCTTTCATCGAGATGAGCCGCCCGATGTCAAACCCGGTGAGCAGGTCGGCAAGCTCTTCGGCTGAGACTTCGGTGTAAACGGCCATGCCCGTTTGCCGCGCCGCCTTTAGGCTGCGGAGTCCTGCAGGACGCGCGGCAGTTTGAAGGTGACGTCCTCCGTTGCGGTAGTGACCGTTTCAATGGAAAGCGTGTAACGCTCGCCAAGTGCGTCGATGATCTCTTCGACAAGGGCCTCTGGCGCACTCGCCCCGGCGGTGATCCCGATAGATGACACGCCGTGCAGTTCGGACCACGGGATGTCGCCCGCCCGTTGAACCAGATGCGACACGCTGCAGCCCGACGCACTGCCGACCTCCACGAGCCGCTGGGAGTTGGAGCTGTTTGGCGCGCCGATCACCAGCAGCGCATCGACCTGCGGCGCAATGACCTTGACGGCCGCCTGCCGGTTGGTCGTGGCGTAGCAAATATCTTCCTTGTGCGGCCCGACGATATTCGGAAAGCGCGATTTGAGCGCGGTCACGATTTCGGCGGTATCATCGACCGATAGCGTGGTCTGCGTGACGAAAGCCAGCTTCTCTGGATCGTGCGCCTCATAAGCATTGGCGTCGTCCACCGTCTCGATGAGCGTGACAGCGCCCTCGGGCAACTGGCCGATCGTTCCAGACACCTCTGGGTGTCCATCATGGCCGATCAGGAGGATGTCGTAACCGCGTGCATGCAGACGCTCGGCCTCGATATGCACTTTCGATACCAGCGGGCAGGTCGCATCGATATAGAACATATTGCGCGCTTCTGCCGCCGCTGGCACCGCTTTGGGCACGCCATGCGCAGAAAAGATCACCGGCTGGCTGGTGTCCGGGATCTCGTCAAGTTCCTCGACGAAGACCGCCCCCTTGGCCTTCAAGCTCTCGACAACATATCGGTTATGCACGATTTCGTGACGCACATAGACGGGCGCGCCATATCTCTGAAGCGCCAGATCCACAATGTCGATGGCGCGATCCACTCCGGCGCAGAAACCGCGCGGCGCGGCGAGGAGGATTTGTAGAGCGGGCTTTGTCACAGGCTTCCCTTTCCAGATCGTTAGGCCGGTTTCGCGGCGATGGCCGGTTTGCCGCGATCGCCGGCGGTCCAGTCATCCCTTGCCGAGCTGTGCCCGCGCGATTACAGTCGCGAGCAATCGTCTGATTATTCTCATCCCAGCGCGTTTGTAGCAATCACACCTGTGGCTGAACAAGAGCCGCGTCACGAAGTGTCCAAAATAACCTATTATCCCTCATCTCAAGTGCGGTGCGGGATAGGAGGCAGTGTCAGCCGGTGATGCACAACAAAGACATAAGCATGGGCGTGCGCCGTTTCAGGGCGTCTCGTGACGGGCGAGGTCGGCCGGGCGCGGCTTGGGTCCGCACGCTGGCAATGGCGATTGTCTTAACGGGCGCGCTCACGGTTGCGGGCTGCGGCATGTCGCAGGTCACCTCTGGTCTCGGATCGGGCATTTTCGACTCTGACGATGAACCCGAAGAAGCCGATTGGCAGGCGGAGATTACCGAGGAAGGTATGATGGAAGCCGCCCGTTCGGACGCCAGCGGGCGTATCGACGCCTCTGGCCCAGCTTCAGGGTGCCCGCGCTTCGGCATTTGGCCTGCCGACCGTCACATCACTGTGTACGAGCCGGGACGCGTTGGAGAACGGCTCGCCATGCGGCACCGTGGCAGCATCACCAAGGTTGCACGCGAGTGTGAGATCAGTGGCCAGCAAGTGAGTGTGAAGTATGGCTTCGCCGGACGGGTTCTGATGGGGCCGCGCGGCGAGGCCGGTCCGATTACGCTTCCCGTCAATCTGTTTCTCACGCGAGCCGATGGCACCAAGATTCGCACAGTGCAGATGAAGGTGGATGTGACGCTTGAGCGCGAGAATCCTGTGGATTACTTCTCGGTGGTCCGCACAATCAGCTTCGATGCGGAGCAGGGCACAGCGCCGTCGTCTTACCGTTTGTTTGTTGCGTTTGATCGCAATCTGCCCGGCGCGAGCTGAGGCTCCAAAGCCGGGCTTTGCCGGCGATTTGACACAGATGCGCGGATCGCTATCCTAAGGGTTGAGACAGCTGGCATTCGACCGCGGGAGAGACCGGCCACGCGCCGGCGCCGAAGGAGCAACCGCCCCGGAAACTCTCAGGCAAAAGGACCGCGGCACGAACAGCACTCTGGAAAGCAGCCGGTGTGATGGCGCCGGCTCACCGAAGGGGTAATCCGACGGCGCGCTGCTGTCGGGAAAATCTCTCAGGTTCCATGACAGAGGGGGCGGCGCTTTTTTGCCGATGGGCAGCGAAGCGGCTAACGCTCACAATGGACCTGAGACATGGCAGACGCAGAGCAGCCCGCAGCCGATACTCCGTTAAAACGCACGCCGCTATACGGCCTGCATGTCGAACTCGGCGCCAGGTTGGTGCCATTCGGCGGCTACGAGATGCCGCTTAACTTCCCCCCAGGAATCATTGCTGAGCACACGCACACGCGCAGCCACGCCTCGCTCTTTGACGTCTCGCACATGGGCCAGGCGCTACTCTCGCATGAAAGCGAGGTGAGCGCGATTATGGAGCGCGTCGTCCCGGGCGACATCGCTGGGCTTAAGCCGGGGCGGATGCGCTACACCCAACTCACCAATGCCCAAGGTGGGATCATTGACGATCTGATGGTCTCCAAGGTTGGCGAGATGGGCGGGCGCCACTGGCTCTATCTTGTCGTCAATGCGGCGCGCAAAGCAGCGGACTTCGCGCATATTGAAGCCGAGGCCTCTGAAGCCCGTCTGGAGCGATTGGATGCCCAGGCGCTGATGGCCCTGCAGGGGCCGGCCGCGGCGCAGGCGCTCTCGAAGCAAATTCCCGGCTGCGAGGCAATGCGGTTCATGTCGTTCAGCGCTTTTGATGAGACGCCTTATGGCAAGGTGTGGGTCTCGCGCTCGGGCTACACAGGCGAAGACGGTTTCGAGATATCTCTTGCCGCCGATCAAGCGGAGGCGTTTGCGCGGGCGCTTCTCGATGATGAGACGGTTGAGCCCGCGGGCCTCGGCGCACGCGACACGTTGCGTCTGGAAGCGGGCTTATGCTTGTACGGTCATGACATCGACGAGACCACGTCGCCGGTGGAGGCAGACTTGGCCTGGTCCATCGGCACACGCCGCCGGGTCGAAGGCGGCTTCCCGGGCGCGGACCGGATCTTGGGCGAGCTGCGCGACGGGCCCTCCCGGCTGCGTGTCGGGCTGAGACCGGAGGGGCGCAGCATCCCCCGCGAGCGGATAGAAATCTTCGATTCCGAAGGCGAGCGCATCGGTGTCGTCACCAGCGGGGCTTACAGTCCGACGCTGGGCGCTGCGATCGCGATGGGGTATGTGGCCGCGGAGGATGCGGCGGCCGGAACGCCGGTGACATTCCAAATCCGGGGAAGGGCGCAACCCGGTCATGTGACCGCGTTGCCATTCGTTCCCCACCGGTACGCCCCCAAGCCGAAACCGGCGTCCTGATATTCACCGCGTTACCCCCCAAGGTGCGCGCTTAAAAGGCCGAGGACTGAGGACCATGACCGAGATCAGATATACCAAAGATCACGAATACATCCACATCGACGGTGAGACCGGCATCGTCGGCATATCCAACCACGCGCAGGACCAGCTTGGGGAAGTCGTGTTCGTCGAACTGCCCGAAGTCGGCAAGCAGGTCACGCAGGGGGATGAGCTTGCCGTTGTCGAATCCGTCAAGGCCGCCAGTGAGGTTTATGCGCCGGTTTCGGGCGAAGTCACAGAGGTGAACGCGGCGTTGCCCGACAGCCCGGAAAAGGTCAATGCCGACCCGGAAGGCGAGGCTTGGTTTGTCAAGCTGAAGATTGCTGACAAGAGCGAGTTGGACAAGCTCATGTCCGCCGGAGACTACAAATCCTACCTGGAGAGCCTCGACTGATGCGTCTATTACCTCATACCGATGCCGACCGCGCCGCGATGCTGGCCGCGATCGGTGTGCGCGAGATCGATGATCTGTTTGCCGATGTGCCGGAGGACGCGCGGCTCGAAAAGTTGCCCGATCTGCCGCGCCATGCCAGCGAGATCGAGCTGGAGCGCGCCATGCAGCGGATGGCCGGAGCGAACGTGGCCGCCGGCTCTGTTCCGTTCTTTGTCGGCTGCGGGGCGTATAAGCATCATGTCCCCGCGACCGTGGATCACCTGATCCAGCGCTCCGAGTTCATGACGGCCTACACACCATACCAGCCGGAGATCGCGCAAGGCACACTGCAATACCTGTTCGAGTTCCAGACGCAAGTGGCGATGCTCACTGGCATGGATGTCGCCAATGCGTCGATGTATGACGGTTCCACGGCGGCGTCGGAAGCGGTGCTGATGGCGCAGCGCGTCACCAAGCGCCCCAAAGCCGTGATTGGCGGAGGGCTACACCCCCATTACCGGGCGGTGATTGAGACCTTCGGGCATTTCTCCGAGCACGAGAGTGTGGCCGTCGAAGACGATCAAATCGCTGATGCGCTGGACCGTGATACCGCCTGCGTGATCGTCCAGACTCCCGATGTATTCGGCCGCGTCCACGATCTCCGTAAGCTGGCGGACCAGGTTCATGCAGCCGGGGCGCTCCTGATTGTCGCCGTCACCGAAGTGCTGTCACTCGGCGCGCTCACGCCGCCAGGCGAAATGGGTGCGGATATCGTCGTGGCAGAAGGCCAGTCGATCGGCAATGGCTTGAATTTCGGCGGGCCCTATCTCGGCCTGTTCGCCACACGGCAAAAATATATGCGCCAGATGCCGGGCCGCCTTACCGGCGAGACGACCGATGAGAACGGCAAGCGCGGCTTCGTCCTGACGCTGGCCACCCGCGAGCAGCATATCCGCAGGGATCGCGCGACGAGCAACATCTGCACCAATTCGGGGCTGTGCGCGCTGGCCTTCACCATCCACCTCACGCTGCTGGGCGAGAAGGGCCTGCGCGATCTGGCAATGGCCAATCACCACGCGGCGGTGGCGCTGGCCGATGATCTGGCGCAGGTGCCGGGCGTGGAGGTGCTCACTGATCAGTTCTTCAACGAATTCACCATCCGGGTGCCGGGTGACGGGGCGGAGGTGATCGATAAGCTTGTGGACATGGGCGTGCTGGGCGGCGTGCCCGCCGCGCGCCTGTGGCCCGACCGGCCGGACCTGGCAGACTGCATCATTGTTGCCGCCACTGAGACAACAACGCCCAAGGATCGCGCGGGCTACGTCGCCGCGCTGAAGGAGGTATTGGCATGAACGAGATGGCAAATGACATCCACCCGGCGACCTTTACCGGCAACCATGCGCTACAGATCGAGGAACCGCTGATCTTCGAGACCGGCGCGCCGGATCGCTCTGGCGTCGACATTGCCGTGCCGGAGGGCGAGAACCGCCTGGGCGGGCTGGAGCGGCGCGGCGAGATCGGCCTGCCGGGCCTGAGCGAGCCGGAAA
>CAYXPZ010000089.1:0-9239 GCA_964466965.1 uncultured Hyphomicrobiaceae bacterium | reverse complement strand
ATCGACCTTGGGAAGGTCGCGTTCTACCACTGAACTACACCCGCATTACCGCGGAACTATATCAGCGCTGGAGAAGGGCCGTCTAGCGCCACGGCTGGGCCTCAACGGAAAATGCGCCGTCTTAAAGGATCAGCCGTATGAGCGCAGGCCCCGCGGTCCGCGGACAGGTTGAGATATGTGACGGCGCAATCGCGCGCTATCTGCTCGGCGCTTAAATGCTGCGCTGGTTCACACGTTGGGCAACCTCTTCAGCGCTTTCCTTGCGCTCGCTGTAGCGGTCGGTGAGATAATCCGTGCGGTCGCGCAAAAGCAGCGTGAACTTCATCAACTCTTCCATGACATCGACGATCCGGTCATAGAGCGGCGACGGCTTCATGCGGCCCGCCTCGTCGAATTCCAGATAGGCCTTGGGCACCGAGGACTGGTTCGGGATCGTGACCATGCGCATCCAGCGGCCCAGCACGCGGAGTTGGTTGACCGCGTTGAAGCTCTGCGAGCCGCCGGAGACCTGCATGACCGCCAGCGTCTTGCCCTGCGTGGGTCGCACGCCGCCCAGCGCCAGCGGGATCCAGTCGATCTGCGCCTTCATGACGCCGGTCATCGCGCCGTGGCGCTCCGGCGAGCACCAGACCATGCCTTCCGACCAGGTGGCCAGCTCCCGCAATTCCTGCACCTTGGGGTGGCTGGCATCGGCATCATCGGGCAGCGGCAGGCCGGACGGGTTGAAGGTCCGCGTTTCAGCGCCGAGACGGCGCAGGATGCGCGCGGCCTCCTCGCTGGCCAGGCGGCTATAGGAGCGCGCGCGGAGCGAACCATACAGCAGCAGGATGCGCAGCGGATGCACGGCGCGCGGCGCGTCGAGCAGAGCGTTATCGTCGATCCGGCGGAATGCGCTCTCGTCCAGGCTTGGAAACGTGTCGAAGTCCTCAGCCAACGCGCTTTCCTTCATCGTCGATGAGCAATGCGCCATCCTCCTTGCAAAACGGGCCTGGCGGCCAACAATCGAGCAGATCGAGCACAGCATCACTCGGACGGCACAGGCGCACGCCATTGCGGCAGCACACAATGGGCCGGTTGACCAGAATCGGATGCGCGATCATCGCCTCCAGCAAGGTCTCGTCCGGCACGCCAGGATCGAGCAGGCCAAGCTCGTCGGCCGGCGACTTCGACTCGCGCAGCGCCTCGCGCGGCGTCAGGCCGGCGGCGGCGAATAGCCCGAGAAGCTGGGCGCGCGTCCAGCCGGTTTTCAGATACTCGACCACAGTCGGGGTGTAGCCCGCCGCTTCGATGATCGCCAGCACGTTGCGCGACGTGCCACAATCGGAGTTGTGGTGGATCACGATGTTCATACGCCCGCACCTTTCCCCGACGCCGAGATTGACAGCCGTCAAAAGCACTATATAACTAGCTTTATGGTTTCAAGAGAAAACGAGCTGGACGTCGAAGAGGTCGCACAAGGCTTCGCGGCAATGGGGTCGGAGGCGCGTCTGGAAGTCGTGCTGACTCTGGTGCGGGCCGGCACAAACGGCCTCACCATTGGCGAGATCCAGACCCGGACCGGAATGCCGGCCTCCACGCTCGCCCATCACCTGAAATTCCTCGCCTCGGCCGGACTGATCGAGCAGGAGAAACAGGGCCGTTCCGTGATCAACCGGCCATGCTTCCCGCGCCTGGAGACGCTCGCCGGCTACATCCTCAACCAATGCTGCGCCGATCTGAACGGCAAACCGGGAGCTTGACATGAGCGAGATGCTGCAAACCGCCGCAGGCCGTATTGACTTGAGAGCCTGGCTGTGGACGCCCTGGACGCTGGTCGCGCTGCTGCCGCTGGCGGTGCTGGCGCTCGACCCGGCGAATTTCCAGCATGTCACCGTGTTCGCCGCGAGCGCGTTCGCCCGGACGCTGCCGTATATCATTTTCGCCGTCATCCTGATCGCGTGGCTCAAGGCCGCAGGCGCGGACACCATGATCGGCAGCGCGTTCAAGGGCCGCGAGACGCATATGATCCTGTTGGCCGCGCTGTTCGGCGGGCTCGCGCCGTTTTGCTCGTGCCAGGTGATCCCGTTCATCGCCGGGCTGCTGGCCGTTGGCGTGCCGCTTGCGCCGGTAATGGCGTTCTGGCTGTCTTCGCCGCTGATCGACCCGCCGACGCTGCTCATCACCGCCGGTGCGCTAGGCTGGCCCTTCGCCATCGCCAAGGCGGTCGCCGCCGTGGGCCTGGGGCTGATGGGCGGCTTCGCCGTGAAGGCGATGATGGCGCGCGGCGCGTTCGCCGAGCCGCTGCGCGAGCGCGCATCCGGCGGTTGCTGCAAGAAACAGGCCAGCCTCGACGGTAAGCCGGTCTGGCGCTTCTGGGGCGAGGCCGAGCGCCGCGACACCTTCGGTCGCGAACTCGCCGGGAATGCGATGTTCCTGGTCAAGTGGCTGGCGCTTGCGTATGTGCTGGAAGCGCTATTGGTCACTTACGTGCCCGCCAGCCTGATCGCCGGGGTGGTCGGCGGCGATGGCCTGCTGCCGATTGCGATCTCGGCTGTCGTCGGCGTGCCCGCCTACCTCAACGCCTATGTTGCGCCGCCGCTGCTCGCCGGGCTGACCGAACAGGGCATGAGCATGGGCGCGGCGATGGCGTTCATTATTGCTGGCGGTGTCAGCTCCGTGCCCGCGATGGCGGCGGTCTGGTCGCTGGTGAAACCCCGCGTGTTCGCCGCGTACTTCCTGCTCGGGCTGATCGGCGCAATGCTGGCGGGGCTGTTGTTCCAGATGGTCGTCTAGAGCGCATCCTTGCCAATCGCGGCGCTGCTATCGGCCAGCAGCAGGATCGCGATCCAGCGCAGTGACGGCACATGGCTGCAAACAATGACAAAGGCTGTTGTCATCGGCACGCTCAGGAATGCGCCGATCACGCCCCAGATCATACCCCAGAAGGCGATCGAGGCGATGATGACAAATGGGCTGAGGTTCAGGCTGCGCCCCATCATCCGGGGATCAATGACGTTACCGATGAAAAACTGGACGCCGGCCAACAGGACTGCGATCACCAGAAATTGCCATAAGGTATCGAACTGGATCAGAGCCAATAAAGCCGGAAAGGCCACACCGAGCACTGAACCGATACTGGGGATATAATTAAGAAGAAATATGAGAAGCGCCCAGGTTTCGGCGAAATCAACACCAATCGCTTTCAAGACAATGTAGCTGATCCCAGCCGTTACCACACTTAGGATCGTCTTGATCCACAGATAGCGGCGCACGCTTTCGGTAATGTGGCTCAGCGCGGCCTTGATCTGCCGGGCTTCGGCCGGGCGCGAGGCAAGCCTGTCGATCTTCGGCTGCAGCCGCCCGCGTTCCAGCAGCAGAAACCCAACATAGATCGCGATGAGCGCAATTGTCGCAGCCAGACTGCCCGCCGACCCAAGCAAGCCCGGCAGTCGGCCCAGCACCTCTATATCCTGCACCGCGTCGCGGATTCGTGCCGCGAATTCCGGTCCGACCCAACTCAATAGTTGCTCGGCCAGCCGGTCGAAGCGCTCCACATAACTGGGCCAGGCCTGCGCCACGTCATCGGTCTGGGCCGCCAGAATGTTGAACACCGCGATAAGCACGATAATGAACAGCACGAGCGCGCTGAGGACGGCCAGCGGCTCCGGCAGGCCAAGCCGGCGGAGCCGGTCTGCCGCCGCGCTCAGGAGGATCGACAACATCGCGGCAATGACAACGGGGATCAGAAACGGCGCGCCGTAGACCAGCGCGGTGATGAGAATACCCATCACGATGGCGACCTGCGCAACGCTGCCAAGGGTTGGCTCGCTGGTGCTCTGTGTTGACATGGCGTTGTTCCTCTTGCCGCCGACCTGTCGTCTCAAGTCAGGCTAAAACCGCTCGACCCAGGGCCGCAAAGCAACCTCGAATGTCCAGGCGCTGCGGTCCTGATGCAAAACATGGAGATAGGTCCGCGCGATGGCGTCCGGGTCAAGCATGCTGTCCGGCGCATCGGCTGGCTCCGTGCGGCCAGGGTTCCGGATGCCGCCGTCGATGACGAAATGCGCCACATGAATGCCGTGCGGCTGCAGCTCACGCGCGATGCTCTCGGCCAGGCCGCGCAGCGCAAACTTGCCCATCGCGAATGGGGCGGATTGCGCATAACCCTTCACGCTCGCCGAGGCCCCGGTGAACAGGATCGCGCCGTGCTGGTTGGGCAGCATCCGCTTGGCCGCCGCCTGCGCCACAAGAAAGCCGCCATAGGCGCTGACATTAAGCGCGTTGGCGACGCCTGCTGGGTCCAACTCGACGAAGGGCCCGCGCACCCGCGCACTCGGATTATAGACAACGACATCCGGCGCTCCACCGAGCGCTTGATCCATCTGAACGAACAAGGCATCAACCTGATTAGGCTGTGTCACGTCACAGGGATGCGCTTCAGCACCAGTCTCATTGATGAGCGCTGAAAGCTTGTCGACGTTCCGCGCGGCCAGCCCTATTTTCAGGCCGGCACTCGCAAAGGTCCGCGCGATGGACGCACTCAACCCGTCGCCTGCACCGACGATCAGCGCACGCTGATAAGTGTCAATCATGCCAAACCTCCAGATTGCCGTTTTACGACCGACCCCGCAGCGCGCAACCTCGCGCAGTTCAACCGCGATGGCAAATGCAGCGCATCAGCAAATCCGATTTGATCGCAAGATGTGAATTGCCGAGACATCTCAGCAGCGGTCCATTGGCGAAGCAGCCATAACCATAAAGCGGGCCATGTCCGACATTCCAGCCATCAATACCTCCATGGGCGCGGGCGAGTGGGCGATGCTCATCACGCTCTCGCTGCTCTGGGGCGCGTCCTTTTTCTTCAACGGCGTCGCGGTGCAATCGCTCCCGACATTCACGGTTGTTGTCGCCCGCGTCGTTATCGCGGCAGCGATTCTGCATCTCGCCCTGCGTGCTAGCGGGCTGCGCATGCCGCGCGATCCGCGCATATGGGGCACCTTTTTTGCGATGGCTTTTATCAACAATGTGATGCCATTTTCGCTGATCGTGTGGGGCCAGTCGCATATCGCCTCCGGGCTTGCGGCCATCGTGAACGCCACAACGCCGCTATTCACCGTGATGGTCGCCCACGTTTTCACGTCCGATGAACGCCTGACGCGCGGCCGCCTGGCCGGGGTTATCATCGGTCTGACCGGCGTCGCAGTGATGATCGGGCTGGACGCGCTGCAAAATCTTGGCGTCAATGTGGTGGCGCAGCTTTCGGTCTTGGGCGGCGCGCTCTGCTATGCCACGGCCGCCGTGTTCGGGCGGCGGTTCCGCACCATGGCGGTGACGCCGATGCAGACCGCGACCGGCCAGGTTACGGCCGCAAGCGTCATTCTGCTGCCGGTCATGCTCCTGGTCGATCAGCCCTGGACGCTCCCGATGCCGGGGGTGGGCACGATCGCCGCGCTGTTCGCTGTCGCAGCGCTGTCCACGGCGCTGGCTTACGTCCTTTATTTCCGGCTTCTGGCGAGCGCCGGCGCGACGAACGTGCTGCTGGTGACGTTTCTCGTGCCGGTGGTGGCGATCCTGCTGGGGAACCTGTTTCTCGGCGAAGTGCTACAGCCGCAGCATCTGCTCGGCATGGCGCTGATTGGGCTGGGTCTTGCCGCGATCGACGGGCGACCCTGGCGGATGCTGATACACGCCTTGTCGCGGTAAGCCGCCGCCCCTCGCAAAGTTTTGAACGTCGTTCCTGTTGTGCTCAGGCAGACTTCGGGTGACCTGAAGGGACACGTCCGTCTTGTGACCCACGACAAGACGCGCGCCGCCAAACAAAAAAAGGAGCGACAGTCATGGCAGACTTTACGATACACACCGCGGAGAGCCATCCGGCCGAAGCCGCAGAGGTAATTTCAAAGACTAAGGCAAAATACGGTTTCGTGCCGAACCTGCTTGGCGCGCTTGCCGAAGCGCCGGAGGCGGCTGAGGCGTATCTTGCGCTTGGCGAGGCGGTCTTTAATTCAGCCTTCACCCCTGAAGAGCGCCATGTCGTCTGGTTCACGATCAACGAGTTCCACGATTGCCATTACTGCATGGCAGCTCATACCGGCATCGCCAAATCCGAGAAAATCTCGGACGACATCATCGACATCGCCAGAAAAGCCGGTGATTATTCCGACCCCAAGCTGCAAGCGCTGAAGCAATTCACGACCAAGATGGTGCGCGAACGCGGCTGGGTCGATCCGGCCGAGGTCGATGCATTCATCGCCGCGGGCTTCACCAAGCGCCATGTAATCGACGTGGTCCTGGCGATCAGCCACAAGACTCTGTCGAACTACACCAACCACATCGTCGGCACCCCGGTCGATGACGCGTTTGCCGCGTTCAAATGGCAGCCGACACCGGCTGCGGCAGAGTAAAAAGCAGAATCGGCCGCCGTCGGGACCACCCGGTGGCGGCCGAATTATGCCGTCTAACGTCGCAGCCCGAACCACCGTCCAAGAAGAACGTCGCGCAATCCGAAAACCGCATTGCGGCCGCGCTACCTTGCGTCGCAAAACGCTTCTCGCGGATGATGCCATGCGATACAGATAAGCCATGGAACAAGAGGCGGCGCACACTGACTGGACATCGCAGTTTCCGGGGCTGGCGGGGCTAGAGGCATCGATCCGCAGACGTCTTGTTGCCGAGAGCAACATCGTCTCAGTACCGCACGGAACGGTTATCTTCGGTCCGGGCAAGGCCCCAGAGAACCTGTTGCTGTTGCTATCGGGCACGGTGCGCGTCCACCAGACCTCCGAAAGCGGACGCGACATCGTGCTTTACAGGGTCTCGGCAGGCGAAAGCTGCGTGCTGACCACCGCCTGCCTGCTCGCCTACGAAGACTATCTCGCCGAAGGCGTGGCCGAGACCGACGTCGAAGCGGTGGCAATTCCGCGTCGGGTCTTTGACGAGCTGATCGCCGAGTCGCCGGTTTTCCGAAGGTTTGTCTTCACGGCCTATTCCCGGCGCATTACCGACTTGTTCTTCGTCATCGAGGAGATCGCGTTCCGGCGGATGGATATCCGGCTGGCGCAAAAACTGCTGGAGATGCCGGCGGCAAACGACGTGATCACGCGGACTCATCAGGACCTTGCGGCGGAGCTTGGAACCGCGCGTGAGGTGATTTCCCGCCAACTCAAGGAGTTCCAGCGCCGCGGCTGGGTGGAGATCTCACGCGGCGAAATCCGCATTAAAGAGCGCGATGCCTTGCGGGCTCTGCAAAAGGCCGGGTAATCGCGGCGGCCCAACCTTCCATTCCCACCTTTCAATTGATCCGTGACAAAGTCACCGACACTGTGCCGCTGCTAGGATATGTCTTGAGCACCAACAAATTTGGAGGCTCAGACCATGTCGGTGAATGTCGGAACGTTTGATCGCGTCTTGCGTTTGGTTATCGGTGCCTTGCTGGTCATCGCGCCATTCGCAACGAATATCGGCATGTTTCAGGGACAGACTGCAACCGTCGTATCCGTTGTGATCGGCATGGTGCTCGTTGTGACGGCGGTTGCGCGCGTGTGCCCGCTATATTCTCTGCTGGGGATGCGGACCTGCAGGAGTTGAGGTCAGTATGACAGAATTCACCCCTTTTGCCTCATTGTCTGGCGGCGCGCTCATCGGGCTGTCTGCCGTCCTGCTGATGCTGGCGCTCGGCCGTATCATGGGCGCTACGGGCATCCTTGCCGGCTTCATCAATCCAGTGTCGGCCGACGAGTGGCGCTGGCGCGCGGCTGTCATCGCCGGGATGGTCTGCGCGCCGCTGATTTATTATGCGGCGACAGGGGCGATGCCGACCATCGACGTGCCGGTCTCGACGCCGCTGATGCTGGCCGGCGGCTTCATCGTCGGGATTGGCGTAACGCTCGGCTCGGGTTGCACATCCGGCCACGGCGTGTGCGGCATTGCACGGCTGTCGTCGCGCTCGATCACGGCCACGCTGACCTTCATGGCGGCGACCGCTATGACCGTTTTTGTCATCCGCCATGTGATTGGAGGCTGAATGCAGCGCCTCATTCCGGCATTCCTGATCGGTATCGTGTTCGGCCTTGGGATCGTCATTTCCGGGATGGCCAATCCGTCCAAGGTCGTGAACTTCTTTGATTTTGCCGGGACATGGGATCCGAGCCTTGCCTTCGTCATGGGCGGGGCGTTGATCGTGACCTTTGCCGGTTACCGCCTTATCCTCGGGCGCCCGCATCCCGTGTTTGATACGCGCTTTCATCTGCCCAGCGCACGCTCGGTCGATGCCCGCCTGGTTGGCGGCGCCACGCTATTCGGCATCGGCTGGGGCATGGCCGGTTTCTGCCCCGGCGGCGCGCTTCCCGTTGTCGGCACCGCGCACACTGACGTTTTGCTGTTCGTGGCTGCCTTGGTCGCCGGGATCTTTACCGCGCAGTGGATGCATAGGCTGGCGGAGAAGACGCCAGCCACATCGCAATCCATGCGGCAATAACATCATGGAGAGGAGGAAAACGTGAGCACATACCGCACGAACATGTCGGTCCGGCCCGAGGTGAAGGGCTTTTTCGACCCGCAGACGAACACGATCAGCTATGTGGTGAAGGACCCGAACTCGAAAGCCTGCGCGGTGGTCGATTCGGTCATGGACATCGACTACGCGGCCGGGCGCATCACCTTCGAGCACGCCGACGAGATCATCGACTATGTCAAGCAGAACGATCTCCAAGTCGAGTGGCTGATCGAAACGCATGTGCACGCCGACCACCTCTCCGCCGCGCCTTACATCCAGGAGAAGCTGGGTGGCAAGATCGGCATCGGCGACAAGATCACCGTGGTTCAGGACACCTTCGGCAAGGTGTTCAACGAGGGCACTGAGTTCCAGCGCGACGGCAGCCAGTTCGACCGGCTGTTTTCCGATGGCGACACCTACGAGATCGGCACGATGTCGGCTATCGTCATTCACACGCCGGGGCACACGCCGGCCTGTATGACGCATGTCATCGGTGATGCCGCCTTCGTAGGTGATACGCTCATGATGCCCGATGGCGGCTCGGCCCGCGCGGACTTCCCCGGCGGCGATGCCGGCACGCTGTACGATTCGATCCAGAAGCTGCTCGCCCTGCCCGACGATATGCGCCTATTCATGTGCCACGACTACGCCCCGGGCGGCCGTGAGATCAAATGGGAAACCACGGTCGGCGAGGAGAAGGCGCACAACATTCATGTCGGCGGCGGCAAGACGAAGGAAGAGTTCGTCAAGTTCCGGACCGAGCGCG
>CAYXPZ010000088.1:2537-9286 GCA_964466965.1 uncultured Hyphomicrobiaceae bacterium | reverse complement strand
GGGCGGCCCGACCTGGACGACACCATCCGCCGGCTGCAAGCTTTCGAGAAAGCCGGCGCGGATGTGCTTTACGCTCCTGGTCTTACGGACCTGGAGCAAATCCGGACGGCGTGCGCCGCGGTCTCCAAGCCAGTGAACGTGGTCATGGGGCTGTCCGGTCCAAGCTTCAGCGTGGCTGAGCTGTCGCAAGCTGGGGTAAAGCGCATCAGCCTCGGCTCGAGTCTTGCGCGCCTCGCCTATGGCGAACTGCTGCGCGCCGCGACAGAGGTGCGCAACGCCGGAACTTTCGAGTTCGGCCAACGCGCGCCAGGATCAAAGGATATTGAAAGCTACTTCTGAAGACGCACCGTGAAGGGTGTAGAGTCGGTGCCGCCCACCCACGGCGCGCATGTCAACCACCCGGCAGATTCGGGGTTTGGCCGGGCTCCGTTCTCGAACGCTTGTTTTCGCACGCCAAGCATTTTGTTCAATCGCCACAGGGGTTGCGATCCACCCGTCAACCTCAAAACCGCAGCGCGTCTTTGAGTCACGAACCAACAGCGCGACCGGTTGCTGCCAAGCCTCTTGCCGAGGGTTGAAAAACGCAAGACGTCCGGCGTTTCTGAACTACGATAGTTTTCAGGTCGGGTCGGCACGCCACTTGATTTGATCAACATGCCACTCTGACTGAAGTTTTAATCAAATTTGATAATTTGAAATGTTTTTTTCATTTGATTCCCTTATCCGCCTCTTTCCATAGTCGGCAGATGGGATGTCGGGCCGAATGGAGGGGGAGAAATGGTCTTACAAGAGATCGAGGCGAAACGTTGCATTGATAATCGCATTGCAAACGATGTGCATATCTTGGGCGCGTCAACGTCTGTGCCCGAGCATATACTTACTCAGGACGATGCAGAGCAGACCGCGCACAAGTATTTTCCCCAATTTTACCGGCGCAATCATCTTTTTTCGAATACTGGAATAAGTAAGCGGCATACGGTCGAACCGCTGGCGTGGTACGAACAGCCACATACCTGGCAGGAGCGCACCGAAAGCTTCCAGCGGAATGCGCTGGCGTTGCTGGAGGAGGTTGCAGACAGCAGCATCGCGGCGACAGGGCTCGGTTTCTCGGATATCGATGTGGTCGTCACGAACACGATTACCGGCCTTGCCATCCCGAGTCTCGAGGCGCGGCTTATCAACCGCCGCGAATTTCGTCCAGACGTGGTACGGCTGCCCATTTTCGGCCTAGGCTGCGGGGGCGGCGTGGCCGGGCTGGGCCGTGCGGCGCGTCTGGCGACCGCGGTCCCGGGGGACACCGTGCTGTTTCTAACAGTTGACCTCTGCTCGCTGTGCATGCGCGTCAACGATCCAAGCCTGGCGATGTTCGTGTCCAGCGCCTTGTTCGGCGACGGCGCAGCAGGGATCGTGCTGTCGGCGCATCCGCGTGAGGCTTCACCCAGCGAGAGCCTGGGGCGCGTCGTGGCCACCGGGGAATACTTCTGGCGCGATACCGAGCGCATCATGGGGTGGGACATCATGGACGACGGCTTCGGCGTGGTCTTGAGCCCGGAACTGCCACGGCTCATGGAAACCCATCTCGACGGCGCGATCGACCATTTCATGCAACAGTCTGGCCTGAAGCGCAGCGACATCGACGGCTACCTCATTCATCCCGGCGGCGCAAAGGTCCTGGAGACGGCCGCTGAAGTCCTGAAGCTGCAACAGCACGATCTGCGCTTATCCTGGGAGGTGCTGCGCGAGTATGGCAACATGTCTTCGGCGACCGCGCTGTTCGTTTTGGAGCGCGCAATCGTGCAACGCGTCCGGGGACGCCATTTGTTGGCGGCGTTCGGGCCAGGGTTCAGCGCCTATTTTGCCGTAGTTGATCTCTGAATGGCCGCCGTCCGGGCACCATCGGCGTTCGGCGCCGATTTTGGGGCAGATGGCGCTGCAGCAAATCAGAGAACAGCCCGGGCGTGATCAGTTCAGAACGAATGCGGCTCTCCCACACGCGTGATGTCGTGACCAACCGCCGACGCTGATCGTTGCGAAACCTCACACTATTGGTATGTCAGATTTGCCGGGGCTGAGCCGGCTGGCGCTGGCGACGATGCTCTTGGCATCTATGCCAAAATGCGCATAGAGGTCTTTGATCGTCCCGGTTTGGCCGAAATGCTCGACACCAAGCGGGACGGTCTTGTGGCCGCCAACCGCTCCCAACCAAGAAAGCGTGGCGGGATGCCCGTCGATGACCGTCACAACTGTGCAGTGCCTTGGCAGCGGTGACAGCAGGCGTTCGATGTGGCTGATGGCCGATGTGGCGCCACGGCGGCGCGCGCGCTGGGCGGCGGTCCAGCCCGCGTTCAGACGGTCAGCGGAGGTCACCGCCAAGACGCCGACGTCACGCCGAGTCTCGGCCATGATGCCTGCTGCGGCAATCGCTTCCGGCGCGACGCAGCCCTGATAGGCAATCACCAGATCGCAGTTCGGACCGGGTTCCCGGCGCCAGTAAGCGCCGTCGATCGTGCCCTGGCGGAAGTCTTCGTCGCGCCGCCGCCGTGGCTGTTCCAGAACCCGTGTGCTGAGACGAAGATAAACCGATCCGCCCGTCTCATCTCTCAGCCAGGTGCGTTCATCGGGATCGCCCTCGCCGTCGCGCTGTAGGTAGTCAAAGGCCCATTCCATGATTATCGAGAGTTCATCGCAATAGGCCGGCTCGAACGCTGCAAGACCATCCTGGCTCATGCCGATCAACGGCGCACCGATCGACTGGTGCGCGCCACCCTCAGGCGCGAGCGATACGCCGGACGGCGTGCCCGCGACCATGAAACGGGCGTCTTGATAACAGGCGTAGTTGAGCGCATCGAGACCGCGGGCCACGAACGGATCGTAGACCGTCCCAATCGGGATTAGGCGCTCTCCGAACAGCGAATGCGAGAGCCCGGCCGCGCCGAGGAGGAGAAACAGGTTCATCTCCGCGATGCCGAGTTCGAGATGCTGTCCGGCTTGTGAGAAGTGCCACTTCTGCGTGGAAGGTAGACGTTCTTCGCGGAACGTGTCGGCAACTTCATGACGCGCAAAAAGCCCGCGCCGGTTCACCCATGGTCCCAGATTGGTGGAGACGGTTACATCGGCGGAGGTCGTGAAGATCCGGTCGGCAAGAGGCGCATCCGATCGGGCCAGCTGGTCAAGGATCTTGCCGAACCCGGCCTGGGTCGAGAGTTCCCGGTCGTCCGGCGGCGCAACCTCCGGTGAAGATATAGCGGCGCTGGTGAAGCGGCGCGCGCCACTGGCGAAAAAGGGACACTCGTTAAGAAACGCATTAAGGGCCTCCCGATCATCGACCCCGGCAAATGGCTCCCACTCCGCGCCGTCGGGAACGTTCATCTCCCGCTGGAACGCCTTCATCTGCGCCTTGGTCATCAAGCCCGCATGGTTGTCCTTGTGGCCGGCGAGCGGTGTGCCCCAGCCCTTGATCGTATAGGCCAGGAACGCGGTGGGCCGGTCATGGTCGATAGCGTCAAATGCTTCGATCAACGTCTCGATGCAGTGACCGCCGAGATTGGTCATCAGGTCGGCCAACTCGCTGTCCGAGCGCCGCTCCAGCAGTTCCGTGGCCGCGCCCTGATCGCCGATGTCATCCATCAAGCGTTTGCGCCAGGCGGCCCCGCCCTGAAATGTCAGAGCTGAGTAGAGCTGGTTCGGGCAGCTATCGATCCAGTCGCGCAGCTTGTCGCCGCCCGGCTCGTCAAATGCCGCGCGCTGCAGCGCGCCGTGCTTGAGCCGGACCACGTCCCAACCGAAGGCCCCGAAAATCGCCTCGATACGCTGCCAGAGACCCTCGCGCACGACGCCGTCGAGGCTCTGACGGTTATAGTCGATGATCCACCAAGTGTTGCGCAGACCCTGCTTCCAGCCTTCCTGCAAGCACTCGTAGACGTTGCCCTCGTCCAGTTCCGCATCTCCGACCAGCGCGATCATGCGGCCGGGTGGCTGATCCTGCGCCCACGCTTTTGCGGCAAGGTAGTCCTGAACTACGGACGCGAAGGCCGTGATGGCGACGCCGAGGCCCACCGAGCCGGTCGAGAAGTCCACGTCATCGCCATCCTTGGTGCGGCTCGGATAAGCTTGCGCACCTCCGAAACCGCGAAAATTCTCCAGCGCGTCGCGCGTTTGGCTACCCATCAGATAATGGATGGCGTGAAAGACCGGCGAGGCATGCGGTTTAACCGCAACGCGGTCTTCAGGCCGCAAGGTGTGAAAATACAGGGCCGTCATCAACGAGACCACCGAGGCGCAAGAGGCCTGGTGCCCGCCAACCTTGAGCCCGTCATCATTGTCGCGCAGGTGGTTGGCATTGTGAACCGTCCAGCACGCAAGCCAGAGAAGGCGTCGTTCGATCGTTTTTAATAGACGGACTTTCTCTTGCTGCATGGTGGGTGCGATCCTCGAACATGGGTCATACTCAGGGTAGGCTGCGCATCTGTCGCTTGAGCCGTAATTGCTTCATAGGCCGGCCTGCGGCGCAGCCTCAAACATCATGGCCGATACGCATTTGGCTGGCTAGATCCTGAGGCATCGAGATTGGCGATGCCAGCGATCGCGGCGCACGCGGCCAGTGTTTTCGCCCGCCCGCCGCCTCAGCACGCAGCGCCCCGTGGACCGACTGCCAGCGGGCGGATTCCAACTTGCGGGCGACGCGGAATGCGAGGGCGAAGCGTTCTGGTCCAATCAGGGGGATCAGACCACCAACGTCCACCAAGTCGTGAACGCGGGCGCCATGTCACTCGTATAAGCAGAGCCTTGGCGGCTGGTATCGCTACACGGTGCAGCCCAGATGGCGTAACATCACCGGCCTGCAATTTGCCAAAGACGCGGCCTCTCTCGAGAAAGGCGCACGAATGAAAAAAAACGGCCTCGATGCAGCTGATATTCGTATTCTGAGTGCAGTCCAAAGTCACGGCCAACTTAGCAAGACCAAGCTGGCCGAAATTGTGAACCTGTCGCCCACACCATGTTGGGCACGCCTGGACAGGCTTAAGGCGGCGGGGTTTGTGCGCGGATACCATGCTGACATCGCGCTGGAGCGAATCGTTGATTTCACCCAGGTCGTTGTGACAGTCGCGCTGCGGCAGCACCGCAAATCGGACTTCGAGAAATTCGAGGCCTATATCCGCGAACTTGACGAGATCACGGAATGCATCGCGACCGGCGGCGGCATGGACTACGTCATGAAGGTGGTCGTGCCTGGGCTGGCGGCCTTCCAGACCCTGATGGACGACCTGCTGTCGGCGGAACTCGGGATCGATAGATACATGACCTACATCGCAACGCGACAGATTAAGGCCGGCCAGCCCAACCTCGCCAAACTCGTTGCGCGGTCCACCCCATAGGCGAACGCGACCGCGTGGCCTGCATCAGCCTTCTTAACGGCCTGTTTAGTCTTCGCGCCGTCTATCTTTGGTCCACTCTGTTGCGGATTGAGAGGTATTCTTCGTGTTTACTGTAATTGACCGCAGTGCTTTGAACCCACCGGTCGATAAGGGTGAATGACATGACGCAATCAGATTCCTTTGGGTTTGGCACGCAGATCCGCAAATCCCCTTATTTCGACGCCACGGTCCGCTGGGGCGCGCAAGGGTTCTCGGTTTACAATCACATGTATATCCCGCGCGATTTCGGGGACCCGGAGCAGAACTTCTGGAATCTGGTGAATAACGCAGTCCTGTGCGACGTGGCCGTTGAGCGACAGGTCGAAATTACTGGCCCGGACGCGGCGAGGTTCACCCAGATGCTGACGCCGCGCGACCTTTCCCGTGTCCAGGTCGGCCAGTGCAAATACGTGCTCATTACGAACGTCGACGGCGGCATCCTGAATGATCCGGTGCTGTTGCGGCTGGGCGAAGACCACTTCTGGCTGTCGCTTGCCGACAGCGACATTTTGCTGTGGGCGCAGGGCGTTGCGGTACACTCGGGCATGGATGTCTCGATCTGCGAACCGGACGTCTCGCCGCTGCAATTGCAGGGACCGAAGTCGGGCGAGGTGATGAAGGCGCTGTTCGGCGATAGCATCATGGACCTGCGCTATTACTGGCTCCGCGAGGTCGAGCTAGATGGCATCCCGCTGATCGTGTCGCGCACCGGGTGGTCGAGCGAACTTGGCTACGAGCTCTACCTGCGCGATGGCACGCGCGGCGACGAACTTTGGGAAAAGATCATGGCCGCGGGCTGGCCGTTTGGGCTACAGCCCGGCCACACTTCTTCCATTCGCCGGATCGAGGGCGCGATGCTGTCTTATCACGCCGACGCGGACATCTACACGAACCCCTACGAGCTTGGGCTGGACCGCCTGGTCGCGCCGGACATGGAAGCCGAGTTCATCGGGAAGGCCGCCTTGCGCCGCATCCGCGACACGGGCGTGAGCCGCAAACAGGTCGGCTTGCGCATCGACGCGCCCCGGCTTGCAGGACCGAACACCACTTTCTGGCCCGTCAGCAAGGATGACAGCCCGCTGGGCAAGGTCACATCCGCCGTCTACTCGCCGCGCCTAGAGCAGAACATTGCCCTTGCCATGATCGCGGCGTCGCATGCCGAAATCGGCGCGGTGGTCGAGGTGTCGATGCCGCATGGCATTGCTCAAGCCACAATCGTGGAGCGGCCATTCTTCGACCCGAAGAAGAAACTTGCCGCCGTTGAAACATATCAAATGGATCAGAGCCTCGCTGAAAATCCCAGCTTTGACACGGCCAACACTGACGGCGCGCAGA
>CAYXPZ010000088.1:0-2437 GCA_964466965.1 uncultured Hyphomicrobiaceae bacterium | reverse complement strand
CTGAATGATCCGCCACGGCGCAATGCCTTGTCCGAAGCGATGCTCGGGCAACTAAGCGCGGCCTTTGCAGAGGCCGGTGACGACCCGAGCGTGCGCGTCATCGTGCTGGCCGCGAACGGGCCGGCCTTCTGCGCGGGCCACGACCTCAAGGAAATGACGGCCGGCCGCGAGGCCCCAGATGGCGGACGGGCCTATTTCGCCAAGGTCATGGCACAATGCTCCAGCGTGATGCAGGCGATCGTGAATTGTCCCAAACCCGTCATCGCCGAGGTCACGGGCGTGGCCACCGCCGCGGGCTGTCAACTCGTCGCCAGTTGCGATCTTGCCGTCGCGGCCGACACGGCAAAGTTCAGCACGCCGGGCGTGCATATCGGCTTGTTCTGCTCCACGCCCATGGTCGCGCTGTCGCGAAACGTCGTGAACAAGCACGCCATGGAGATGCTGCTGACCGGCGATATGATTTCCGCGCACCATGCCGCCGAAATCGGGCTGGTCAACCGGGCTGTTGCGCCGGAGGACCTTAGCGAGGCCTCGATGCAGATGGCGCGCAAGATCGCGTCGAAATCCAGCATGACGCTCGCTACCGGCAAACGGGCGTTTTACGCGCAGCGCGAGATGGACCTGGCTGCGGCTTATGACTACGCTTCTAACGTGATGGTCGAGAACATGCTGGCCCGCGACGCCGAAGAGGGCATTGGCGCCTTCATCGAGAAGCGCGCGCCGCAATGGCAGGATTCATGACCCCATGCCGGCAAATCCCTACAACACCGATCTGGATCGCAATCCGGCCAATTTTCAGCCGCTCACCCCGCTGACCTTTCTCGAACGCGCCGCTAGCGTGTTTCCTGATTACACGGCGATCATTCATGGGGCGCTCCGGCGCAGCTATGCGGACTTTTACGCGCGGTCGCGGCAACTCGCCTCGGCCCTGACGCGCCAGCACGGCATCGGGCGGGGCGATACGGTCTCCGCTCTGCTGGCGAATACCCCGGCGATGCTGGAGGCGCACTACGGCGTGCCGATGTCCGGCGCCGTCCTGCATTCGATCAACACCCGCCTCGACCCCGCGACCATCGCGTTTCAGCTTGATCACGCAATGTCCAGGGTGGCGATCGTCGACCGCGAATTCATGCCGCTGATGCAGGAGGCGCTTGCGCTAGCAAACGCCAAGCCGGCCTTGATCCAGTATGACGATCCCGAGTGTTCCGCGCCGGAAAGCCCGGTTGAAGCCGTCGATTACGAAGCGTTCCTGTCTGGCGGCGACCCCGACTTCGCCTGGCTGATGCCGGAAGACGAATGGGACGCGATCTCGATCAACTACACCTCCGGCACGACGGGCAAGCCCAAGGGCGTCGTATGCCATCACCGTGGCGCCTACCTGCTGGCGCAAGGGAATGCGCTGACCACATCGATGCAGAAACACGCGATCTACCTTTGGACGCTGCCGATGTTTCACTGCAACGGGTGGTGTTTCCCCTGGACGCTGTCGGCCATCATCGGCACCCATGTGTGCCTGCGTCAGGTCCGCGCCGAACCAATCTGGAAAGCCTTGGCTGATGAAGGCGTGACCCATTTATGCGGCGCACCGGTGGTCATGTCGCTGCTGGTCTCCGCGCCGGCTGAGGTCAAACGCGATCTCGGTCGAACCGTGCAGTTCTTCACCGCCGCCGCACCACCCCCCGAAAAGCTATTGGCGGATATGAATACGGCCGGGTTCGACGTGACCCATCTTTATGGGCTGACGGAGACTTACGGCCCAGCCGTGGTTAATGACTGGCATCAGGACTGGTCCGATCTGCCGCCCGGCGAGCAGGCGGCGCTGAAATCGCGTCAGGGCGTGCGCTATCTGCCGCTGGAGCGGTTGGACGTTCTCGATCCTGAAACCATGACGCCCGTGCCGCGTGACGGGGAAACCCTGGGGGAGGTCATGTTCCGCGGAAACATCGTAATGAAGGGGTATTTTCGCGACCCCGAAGCGACGCAGAAGGCGTTTGACGGCGGCTGGTTTCACTCTGGCGATCTCGGCGTAATCCATCCCGACGGCTACATCCAGCTTAAGGACCGCTCGAAGGACATCATCATATCGGGCGGCGAGAACATTTCCTCTATTGAAGTGGAAGAAGTGCTCTACCGGCATCCAGCGGTCGCGGTGGCCGCAGTCGTCGCCATGCCGCATGAGAAGTGGGGCGAGCGGCCCTGCGCCTTTATTGAACTGGCTGCCGGCCAGGAGACGGACGCTGATAGCCTTTTGCAGTGGTGCCGCGATCGGTTGGCGTCATACAAAGTTCCCGAAAAGATCTTGTTTGCTTCAGTCCCACGGACATCAACGGGCAAGATCCAAAAATTTGATCTGAGGGAGGAGGCAAGACGCATCGCGTGTTCAGACAAAAGCCGGTCTGTCTAAGACTTGTTGCCGGCGACCAGGTGCGCACTGTCT
>CAYXPZ010000087.1:0-9296 GCA_964466965.1 uncultured Hyphomicrobiaceae bacterium | reverse complement strand
AGCCGGAAACCCGATCCCCGAACCCTCACCGCGCGTTCCCCAGCCAAGCCACTGAGTCGGCGCTGACGCCGTGCTGCTGCGGTGCTATCCTTGTGGCCAACAATGCGACGCAAGGAAAAATAAAATGACCGCTCCCCGCTACCACCCATCCCGCCGCGCGGTGCTCGCCGGCGCGCTCGGCTCCGCCGCGCTGCTCGCCACCGCGCACTGGCCCGCGCTGGCGGCTGATGGCGCGCGCGAATTCGCCCTCGACATCGGCCCGGCCGAAGCGCAGATCGCCCCGTCGCCCGCGGCCGCCACCCGCGTCTGGGCCTTCAACGGCGCGCTGCCCGGCCCGGAACTGCGCGTGCGCCAAGGCGAGCGGCTGCGCGTCACCGTCACCAACGCGCTCGACGAGCCGACCACCGTCCACTGGCACGGCATCCGCCTGCCCAACGCGATGGACGGCGTGCCGCACCTGACGCAAACACCGATCCCGCCGGGCGGGCAGTTCGTCTACGAGTTCGACGCCGTGGACGCCGGCACCTTCTGGTACCACCCGCATTTCCGCAGCTCCGAACAGGTCGGGCGCGGCCTCTACGGCCCGCTGATCGTCGAGGAGCGCGAGCCGCCGCGCGTGGACCGCGACATCACATGGGTGCTCGATGACTGGCGGCTGGCGCGCAGCGCGCAGATCAGCGACGATTTCGGCCAATTCCACGACATCACCCATGCAGGGCGCATCGGCAACACAGTGACGATCAACGGCGCGATCCCCGAGACCTTCAAGGTGCGCCGGGGCGAGCGCATCCGTCTGCGCCTCATCAACGCGGCGAACGCGCGCAACTTCACGCTGGACCTCGGCGCGCACGCCCCTGTGGTCGTCGCGCTGGACGGCATGCCGGTGGAGCCGCATGTGCCCGAAGGCGGCCTCGTCACGCTCGGCCCGGCCATGCGCGTCGACTTGCTGATCGACATGATGGAGCCGGCGGACAGCCGAACCACGGTCGTCGACCGCTTCTATCGCGGCCGCGATTACCGGCTGATCGACTTCGTTTATGACGCGGAGCCACTGCGCGACTCTCCTCCCGGCTGGCCGCTGGACCTGCCCGCCAATCCGCTCGCCGAACCGGATCTCGCGAACGCCACCCGCCACGAGATCACCTTCGGCGGCGGCATGATGAGCGGGATGCGCGGGGCGGAGGTCAACGGCAAGTGGACCGGCATGCGCTCGATGATGCGATCCGGCCTCGCCTGGGCGATCAACGGCGTCGCGGCCCACGGCCACGTCATGGAGCCGATGGCGACGCTCGCGCGCGGGACCACCCACATCCTCGACATGCGCAACGACAGCGCCTTCCCCCATCCTATCCACCTGCACGGGCATCATTTCCGTGTCATCTCGCGCAACGGCGAGCCGGTCCGGCACAAGCCCTGGCGCGACACCGTGCTGATGGCGCCGGAGGACCGCGTCGAGGCCGCCTTTGTCGCGGACAACCCCGGCGACTGGATGTTCCACTGCCACGTACCCGAGCACATGGAAGCCGGCATGATGGGCGTTATCCGCGTGGCGTGAGCGCCGCGCCCTCGCCATATCGCCGCGAATCGCTGCCGTTACCGCCGAAAAGCTGATTCCCCTGGCAGAGAAAATACGCTAGCAAAGACAAGGTACAACGCGTAACCGTCCGGGGGATGACATGAGCCGTTCAGTGCTGACATTTCTGTTTTTGATTATTGCCGTTGTCGCGGTTGGCGCGGCTGTCTGGGCCTATAACGAGAGGGAGCGTCTGGCCGACGAACTGGCGTCGGTGGAGGGCGCGCAGCAAGCTGCGGAAGAAGCCAGGCAAGCCGCCGAAAGCGCTCTCGAAGACGCGCAGCAGGCCGCAGAAGATGCTCGTGCCGAGATCGAGGAATTGACGCAGCAGCTTGATGAGCAAACGACGAAGGCCGGAGAGTTGGAGCAACGCATTGAGGAGCTGAACGCTCAGAACGAACAGCTCCGTGCGGAAACGCAGGGCGAGTCCGAGGAAATGGCGGCGCTGCGCGAAGAGTTGAACAGCACGCAGAGCGAGCTTGAAACCACCAGGGCTGAACTCGCTGCGGCGCAAGAGGAGCTGGCCGCCACGAAGGACGAGCTTGCCCAGACCAAGCAGGCGCTCGAAGAGCAAAAGGCGGCCACCCAGGAAGCCCGCGCCGAGGCGGACGCCGCACGACAGGCCGCTGAGGAGGCCCGCGCCGAGGCCGAAGAAGCACGGCAGCCAGCGCAATAGGCCTGTTTCCAATCGCATCGCGATGGACAACCATCCATTGTGAGATGCCGTCCCGCGCAAGAATGGTTGCGGGAAAACCGTAATCCGCTCTTACCGCGGCCGCGACAACGCCATAACTCAGAGCCTGTTCAGCCTTTCGCTTTGCTTGAGCAGGCTCTGAGGCTGGTTGCCATCATGTCCTCACAGCGCGCTCACTGACAATTCATGTGCGCTCGCTTCGCGTTTCATGTTTCATGCTGCACATGCGAACAGAAACGTGAAGGGAGAGACATGGCACGCACGCCAGCGCACCGGCCGCATGTGGTGATCATTGGCGCAGGCTTCGGCGGGCTCGCCGCGGCAAAACGCCTGGCTGGCCAGCCGGTGGATGTCACGTTGGTCGATAAACGCAACTATCACCTGTTCCAGCCGCTGCTGTATCAGGTTGCCACCGCCGATCTGTCGCCAGCCGATGTGGCCTGGCCGATCCGCAGCATGTTCGCCAAGCATGGCAATGTCCGCGTGGTCATGGCGCGCGTGACCGATCTGGATCTTGCCGGCAAGCGCGTCGTCACCGACAAGATCGACATCGACTACGATCACCTGGTGATCGCTAGCGGCTCCCACCACTCTTATTTCGGCAATGACCACTGGGCCCCGCACGCGCCGGGCCTAAAACGCATTATCGACGCCACCGAAATCCGCAAGCGCATCCTGCTTGCGTTTGAGCGCGCCGAAATCGCCGAAACGGAAAAAGAGCGACAGCGCCAGCTCACATTCGTTGTTGTCGGCGGCGGCCCGACCGGGGTGGAGATGGCCGGGGCGATCGCGGAGTTGGCGCGTTATGCGCTGGCGGCCGACTTCCGCCGCATCAACCCGCAGCAGGCGCGCGTCGTACTGGTCGAGGCCGGCGACCGGTTGCTCAAGGCGTTCCCGGAAGACCTGTCAGCCTACGCGAAGGAAGCGTTGGAAAAGCTCGGTGTCGAGGTCAAGCTCAACAGTTTCGTGAAGGTTGAAGGCGAGCGCGGCGCGGCTATCGGCGACGATCTGATCCCCTCAGCCACAGTCATATGGGGTGCCGGCGTCGCAGTGCCGCATGTCAAGGACTGGCTGGGTGTCGAGACGGACCGGACCGGGCGCGTGCCTGTCGCGCCAGACCTGTCTGTACCGGGCCATCCCGAAGTGTTCGTCATCGGGGATGCGGCCAAGGCGGAGTGGAAAGACGGCGCGCCCGTGCCCGGGATCGCGCCGGCGGCCAAGCAGCAAGGCCGCTATGTCGCCAACGTTTTGCGGGCTGCGGTCAAGGGCCGGCGCAAACCGGGCCCGTTCAAGTACCGCCACAACGGTAATCTTGCGACCATCGGGCGGCATTCGGCCATTGCTGATTTCGGGCGCATCCGGCTGACCGGCGCAATTGCTTGGTGGCTTTGGGGCCTGGCGCACATCTACTTCCTGATCGGCGTGCGTGCGCCGCTGATCGTCGCCATCCAGTGGTTCTGGGCGTACCTGACTTTTGGTAAAGGTGCGCGGCTTATTACCGGCGCGTCGCCGCTGTTCGAAGGCATGGAGCCGCAGCGCCCGGCTGAGGAACGCGCGCCAGAGCGTCAGCCCGCCAGCGGCTGAGTGGCCTGCTTCAGCCAGGCTGCAGCGTCGCCATGCAAATGCGGTGCGAGCTCGGCGTGCACGTGCGCATGATACGCGTCGAGCCAGGCGCGCTCGTCATCGGTGAGCAACTCCGGCACGACCAGCCGCCGGTCGATCGGCGCAAGCGTGAGCGTCTCGAAGTGCATCATCTCGCGCTCGCCCCCGGAAATCTCCTCTGGCGGCAGCACAAGCAGCAGGTTTTCGATGCGGATGCCGTATTCGCCTTCGCGGTAATAGCCCGGCTCGTTCGACAGGATCATGCCCGGCTCCAGCTCGGTCTGCCCACCCTTGCTGATGCTCATGCTCTGCGGCCCCTCATGCACCGACAGGAAACTGCCCACGCCATGGCCGGTGCCGTGATCGTAGTTCAGGCCCGCTTCCCATAGTGCGCGGCGCGCGAAGGCGTCGATATGCGCGCCGGTAACGCCCTTGGGAAAGCGTAGCGTCGCGATGGCGATATGCCCTTTCAGCACAAGCGTGAAGCGCCGGCGCATCTCCTCGCTCGGCTGGCCGATGGCGATCGTGCGGGTGATGTCGGTCGTGCCGTCGCGGTATTGCCCGCCGGAGTCGACCAGATAGAGCGTGCCCGGCTCCAGCGGCCGGTTGGTCGCCCGGGTCACGCGGTAGTGCACGACCGCGCCATTCGGCCCCGCGCCGGAGATGGTGTCGAAGCTGATGTCCTGAAGCTCGCCGGATTGCGCGCGGCAGGCTTCAAGATGCCGGGCTGCGCCGATCTCGTCCAGCGTACCGCTGGGCGCATTGCGGTCGAGCCAGGCGAGAAAGCGCGTCACGGCCACCCCGTCGCGCAGATGCGCCGCGCGCGCACCACCGATTTCGGTTTCGTTCTTGATCGCTTTCGGGCGTGTGCAGGGGTCCGCTGCCTCGCTGATCTCAGCGCCGCTGTGTTCGACCATATCGGCGAGCCAGCGCGCGGCATGGTTCGGGTCAAGCCGGATCTTCGCTGTCCCGGAGCTTCCGGCGAACGCCGCAAGTTCTCCTGCCATCGTGTCCGGCGCGTGGATTGCGGTGACCCCGTTCAGTTCCGCCCACACCTCTTCGCCAAGCCGGCCGGGTTCGATAAACAGCCGGACAGGGCCGCCCACTGGCACCAGGGCCCGGCAGAGCGCCACGGGCGTATGCGCGATGTCGCTGCCGCGAATATTGAGCAGCCAGGCAACCGACTCTGGCGCACTGAGAAGTACCGCATCGTCGCCGTGCTCGCGCAGGATGTCCTGCACGCGCTCAATCTTCGATGTTGCCGCCTCGCCCGCAAACGTCCGAGGATGAAACGTGACAGGATTAGCGGGCGGCGCGGGGCGATCTGTCCACAGCGCTTCAATTGGGTTTTCCGTCACTTCCACGAGTTCGGCCCCGGCCTTGTCCACAGCCGACCGGAGCTTGCGCGCCTCGTTGATAGTACTCAGGCGTGGATCATAGCCCAGGCGCTGACCGCTATCGACGTTCCCGGCCAGCCAGTCGTCCGGCTTGATGTCGGGCACCTGAATGATATCGAACACAGTCCGATCCGTTTGCTGGCCGGCTTGCAGTCTATAGCGTCCGTCAACAAACAGCACAGCCCTGTCGCGCAAGACAATAGCTAGCCCCCATGAGCCGGAAAAGCCCGTGAGCCATAACAGGCGTTCTTCGGAGGGCGGGATGAATTCGTTCTGGAAGTCGTCGGCATGCGGCGCGATCCACCCATCCAACTCGCGCGACGCGAGCACCGCGCGCAGCCGGGCAACCCGTTCGGCGACCGCCGCAGGGCCGCCTCGATCTTCGAAATCCTGGAACATGCCGACGCTTTTAGCCCTTACATGGTCCCTCAGCAATGCTGGTGAAATACTATGCCGCTGACACATGCGCGCGTGCATTTCTGCAATGCACAATTGCGGCTTTTTCGCTTGCCGAGTTGGTTCCAAATGCCGGTCAGGGTGCGGCGCAGCGCCCGAACTGTGCGGTTCAACCATTGATCTAAGAGGGCTGGTGCCATGAGCGAAATTCGGGTTTCCAAAGATCTGCTGAAGCTGTCCGGGCTTTTCAAGCGCGTTAACAGGGCGTCTCTCTCGTCGCGCGAGGACGAAGAGCAGCAGATTGTCGACAGCTATCTGCGTGGTCTCGACAATGAGACGCTCGACCGGATCGGCTATTCTGCCGAGCAGATCCACCGTCTGCGTCACGGCAAAAGCGTGCGGCTGAGCGCTTAACATGCTGGCAGATCACGGCGGCGTATCATCACGAGGGTGGCCCAGCCCGACCGGTCGATACGCCGCCATTGCACGAAGCCGGCCGCATTGAACTGACCTGTCACACGCCACGCCTGCGAGCGGAGTAGCCCCGATAAGACGAGGACCCCGCCCGGCGCGGTCGCGCGGCGTATCTCATTCGCCATACGCATCAGCGGCTCCGCCAGAATATTCGCCAACACCAGATCATAGGGCGCACGCGCCTGAATCGCATGGTGGCGCGGCCCGTTGGCCTGTAGGCAGGTGACGGCGTGATCCGCGCCGTTGCACTGCACATTGGCGCGCGCGACGCGCACGGCAGTAGCCTCGATATCGCTGGCGAGTACTTGCGCGCCACGCTTTGACGCGGCGATCGCCAGCACCCCTGTGCCTGTGCCAATATCCAACACATTGCCGATCGCCTTAAGCCGCGACAGCCAATCCAGCGCGATCAGGCAGCCGAGCGTGGTGCCGTGGTGCGCGGTGCCAAAGGCTTCGCCGGCGTCGATCTGGATACCGAGCCGCCGGCCATGAACGCGCTCGCTGTCATGACTGCCATGAACAACAAAACTGCCGGCACGCACCGGGGGCAGGCTCTGCTGGCTGTGCGCGACCCAGTCGATGTCCGGCATGCGCGCGACAGAGAACGGCGGAAAGCCCGTCGGATCGCCAAACGCCCTGCGCGCGGCGGTGCGGATGACCGGTAGTTCCGGCACCTCGCAGCCGATCAGCTCCACGATCCAGCCGTTTGGGGCGTCTTCGTAGTAGCTGATGCTGACCGAACCCGTCGCATCGCGGGCTTCCAGATCAGCGTTCAGTGTTTCGTAGAAGCGCTGCGCTTCCGGCTCGCCGCCGAGGCAGATTGTCAGCCGGTATGACGCTGCGGCTGTCACGCGGCAAAACCCTGCCGGGTCAGATCGCGGTCCAGAGCCCCTTCCCAATGCGTGCGCAGGCCGTCTAGAGCCTCGCGTAGTGGCAGCGGGCGCAGTTCGCCATCTGGCATCTCCCGGATGAGGCCATCGCGGCTCAGACGATTGACGGCATCGGAGATGTCAAAACCAACAGAGACTGAGAAATGGTCGGCGAGAAATTGCTCGATTACCCTTTTCGCGTCGTCGATCTGGTCGCGATAAACTTTATTCTGTAGCAGATGTGCGTATAGCAAAATATCCTCTTTGATATCTTCTTCCTCAGCGCGGTCGATCAGCAGCGTCAGGGCGCCCCGATTGTTCGAAAGACTATGAAAGTAAAGATTCTGCGCAAGCTGCATCATGTACTTGTTGCGCGTATTGAAGAAGTTCATCACTTGACGGAAGAACACGGCCCCTAGGCCACCCAACGCCATCAGCAGACTGATCGGGTTGGTTGCTACCGTTGCGGTCGAGGCCATGATCTTCGGCACAGCTGTGACCAGACCAATTATCCCCCCGCTGCCGCCTGTTACCCAAAGCTTCACCTTATCAAGGTATTTGAGGCGTACTTGGGTGTTGGGGAACAACATCTCCAGGTCAATCTGGGGTATATGCTTAAAGACTTTGATATGGATACTGTGCGGGCAGAGGTGTGGCGGCAGGTGTGCACGCTCCCTTTTCACACGCTTGCGTGCCTTATTCTCGTTCAGGTCGTAACGCTGCATGATCTCTTGCGTGCGCGTCTCTTCCGACTTGAATTTGAGCGCAAGGAACAACCGCTGAAAGATCGGCACGCGATAACAGCGGTGCTTGAGAAACAGCCAGCGCCAGTCGCGCTCCCAGCGCTCCTCGATAGTCGCGCCCCGCGCATAAAGCATCAGGTCCTCGAATTCGCTCAACTCGACGTGAACGGCAACGCCGTAAGGCGAGTTGGCCGTCAGGATTTGATCGACCTCGTCCCGCGTGATTTCATCATAGTTTGCACCCTCGATCAGCTTGCGCAGATCTTCAAAGAACCGCATCTGATGTTCGGCGAGTTGCTCATCCGGTAAATCGTCCACACCGAAGATATCGCTGTCCGGATCAAACGGCAGGTAGTTTTCGGTAAGCCGGTCGAGCTTGTCGGAGTAGTACAGGTTGCGCCAGCGCGTCATGTAATCGAACAGCAGCCGCACCTGCCCAGGGTCCTGCTCCGGCCAGCGATGCGGCGCAGCGAGCGCCTCAACCAGTGCGAATTGCGAGACCGGAATGAACTTTTCGTCGTCGTGAAGGCTGCGCACCCCTTCGATCTCGACGATCTTGTCCGGCTTGCTCGTCGGCGTAGTGGATGTGTCTTGCGTGGCAGCGCGCGCCGGCCTGCCCGGCGTATGCGCGGAAACAACACTCTCGCTCATTGACATCTCTCCCAGGATGAGTGCCCGCGCATTATGCCCGCGCCATTCGAGGTTGGAAAGTGCGCCGGATGAAAACCCGACGATGTAGGCGGGAAAGACGCTAATGCCGCTCCACGAAAGAAGCGACGACGCGCTTGCGCCCGGCCTTGTCGAAATCCACCGTCAGCTTGTTGCCGTCGATCTGCGCGACTTCGCCATAGCCGAATTTCTGGTGGAAGATACGCTCGCCGGGATCAAAGCCCGGCCCATCAGCGGTCTCCGAGGCCAGCAGCTTTCCGTCAATGGTGACAGGCGTTTGCGCAGCCCCGCTAGCGCCCCGGTTGGCGCGAGCGCGGCGGCGGCCCGGCGTGTCGCGCTCGGCGCTTTCGGCCATCGCGGAAAAGCTGAAATCGCTGCCCGGCGAGGCGAATCCGTAGGCTGTCGGCGCCGCTTCGGCCTCCACATGCGCTTCCGGCAGTTCGTCGACGAAGCGTGACGGCAGCGCCGCCTGCCATAGTCCACGCACGCGGCGGTTTTGTGCGAAGGTGATCTTGGCCCGCTTGCGCGCCCGCGTGATGCCGACATAGGCCAGCCGCCGTTCCTCCTCCAGCCCGGCCATGCCGCTGTCGTCCAGCGCGCGCTGATGCGGGAACAGCCCTTCTTCCCAGCCGGGCAGAAAGACCGTGTCGAACTCCAGTCCCTTCGCGGCGTGCAGGGTCATCAGGCTGACGCGGTCGCCTTCGCTGTTCTGCTCGGCATCCATGACCAGCGATACGTGCTCAAGGAAGCCGGCGAGCGAGTCAAAGTCGCCCATGAAGCGGATCAGCTCTTTCAGGTTCTCAAGCCGGGTCTGCGCCTGCGGGGACTTGTCCTGCTGCCACATGGCGGTGTAGCCGGACTCATCGAGGATCAGTTCGG
>CAYXPZ010000086.1:0-9364 GCA_964466965.1 uncultured Hyphomicrobiaceae bacterium | reverse complement strand
GGCTGCGGAACGCGGCGCGGTGGCGCTCGACGCAGAAGGTGTCGGACAGGCTCAGTGCCACCTGCCGGCCGGCCTCCGCGGCGATGCGCGCGGCCTCATGGAAGGCCGCCTTGGCCTCCGGCGGATCGAACAGGTAGCCCTCCAGATATGTGACGCGCGCGGAGCGTATCGTCGCCTCGACGATCTCGCCGTTGCCCAGCTCGGTGGACGCGCCGAGATAGGTGCACATGGTGCGCTCGCCATCCGGCGTGACCAGCACGAGGCAGCGCGCGGTCGGCGACTGGCTGTGACTTTGCGTGGTCTCATATTCAACGCCGATCGCGCGGATATCATGCGCGAACACCGTGCCGAACTGGTCGCCCGCGACCTTGCCGATGAAGGCCGTGCGCGCGCCGAGCGACGCCAGCCCCGCGCAAGTATTGGCCGCCGAGCCACCGGACATCTCCGTGGCCGGCCCCATCTTGCCGTAGAGCCGGTCGGCCTCTTCGGCGTCGATCAGGCGCATGCCGCCCTTCGCCAGCCCCTCCGCAGCGATGAAATCATCCTCGCAGCGCGCGATGATATCGACGATGGCGTTGCCGATACCGACCACATCAAGTTCCGTGCTCATAAGCGTACTCTTTTTCGGTTGGTGTTCTTGGGATTGCCGCCTCAGGCCGTCTTGTCGGGATACAGGCACAGGTCGCGGATCGCGCAATCGGCGCAGAGCGGCTTGCGCGCCTTGCAGACATAGCGCCCGTGCAGGATCAGCCAGTGATGCGCGTGGCGGGCATATTCGGCCGGCACGACCGCTTCCAGACCGTGCTCGACCTCCAGCGGCGTCTTGCCCGGCGCCAGGCCGGTGCGGTTGCTCACGCGGAAAATGTGGGTATCTACGGCCATCGCCGGCTCGCCGAACGCGACGTTCAGCACGACATTGGCCGTTTTCCGCCCGACGCCCGGCAGGCTTTCCAGCGCGGCCCGGTCGCGCGGGATTTCACCGCCGAGATCCTCGATCAGCTTTTGCGACAGCGCGATGACGTTTTTCGCCTTATTGCGGTAAAGCCCGATCGTCTTGATCATGTCGCGCACGCGCTCCTCGCCAAGTGCCACCATCGCTTCCGGCGTGTCGGCAGCATCGAAGAGCCTTGCGGTCGCCTTGTTGACGCCGGCGTCGGTGGCCTGCGCTGAGAGCACCACGGCCACCAACAGCGTAAAGGGGTTGCGATAGTCCAGCTCGCTTTCCGGCGCGGGTTTCACCTGCTGGAAGCGACGGAAGATTTCTGCAATCGCGTCCGGCGACAGACGCGACGGGCTGTCAGCGGTCTTGGCCTCGGATGGCTTCGCTTGCACCATGCGCCGCGTTGTACAACATTTCGCGCGCATGTGTAGGGCTTTCCAAAGCCGCAGAACGAAAGACCGAAGCCATGACGAACACTGAGCCGGGGCAATCCCGCTTCGCCGCGCGCGAGGGCGTAGACATCGAGGAAGGTGGCGTTTTCGCGCCGAAGTTCGGTGAAGGCGGCGTGCTGCCCGCCATCGTGACCGACGCGGACACCGGCGAGGTGCTGATGCTCGCCTATATGAACGCGCTTGCGCTCGCCCGAACCATCGAAACCGGTGAGGCGCATTACTGGAGCCGCTCGCGCGGCAAGCTGTGGCGCAAGGGCGAGACGAGCGGCAATACGCAGGCTGTCGTGGAAATGCGCACCGACTGCGATCAGGATGCGATCTGGCTCAAGGTGCGCATGGCCGGCTCCGGCGGGTGCTGCCACACGGGCCGGCGCTCCTGCTTTTACCGCGAGCTGCCGCTCCGCCAGACGACAGGCACGGCGACGCGGCTAGAGATGCGCGATAGCGCACGGCTGTTCGACCCCGAGCAGGTTTATCGCCGGGGAAATTAGCCGGTCGCGATGTACTCTTGCAGCGCTGTGTTGCGCGACTCGATCTCGGCGATCCGCCACTTCACCACATCGCCGATCGACACGATCCCGGCCAGCTTGCCGTCCTCCTTCACGGGTAGATGGCGGATACGGCTGCGGGTCATTTGCGCCATCAGATCCTCGGTGGTATCCGCGGGGCTACAGGTAAGTACATCCTGGGTCATGATGCGCGAAATGGGACTCTCCAGCGCCTCCGCATGACCGTTTGCCAGATGTCTGACAATATCGCGCTCCGACAAGATGCCAGCAATCTCACCAGCATTATCGACCACCACAATCGCCCCAATCCGTTTCTCCGCAAGGATCTGAACGGCTTCGGCAACAGGCCGGTCCTGTACGATTGTGGCGCAGTCGCGGCCCTTGTGTTTCAGGATAGACGCCACATTCATGACATGCCTCCATGGCGATGCGCCATCGTCCAAGCAAGGCGGACGCGGCGCGTTTCCTCCACTTTGAGTTGCGCGTTTAACCGCGTTCTCTGTTCACAGATTTGTTATGGTGCGACGAAATGTCTGGCTGTGCAAGGAGCGATTGTGGCTCCCCACGTGGCATCGGGTTTGCAGCGCTGGACTATAGGTGGACTCAGCCGTTGGTTGGCGTTCCAGTCAGGCCGAGTGTCTGGAATTTGCCTGCCAGCAGGTCGCGGTCAAACGGCTTGATCAGGTATTCGCTCGCACCCGCGGCCATCGCGCGGGTAATTGGGCCAGCCTCCGCACCGCTTGTACAGAAGATCACCTTGGCCCGCGCGCGGTGGTCCCTAAGCGCTTGAAGGACAGCGAACCCATCCATAATCGGCATGTTCCAGTCGAGCAGTACCGCATCGGGCATCCGCGCGCGGCAGCTCTCCACCGCCTCGCGCCCGTCCACCGCCTCGCCCGCCTCAACGCCGAGATCGGTCAGCATGCCGCGCAGGACCCTGCGCATGGCGGCGCTGTCATCTGCAATCAGGCAATACGCCATCTGTGGCACTCATCGTTACGCAATACGTCGATGCACAGTGCGCATCAGACTTTAATCAAACGCTAAATGCCCGCTGCGATCACGCATTTTCGGTTGAGAACACGACATCCTCGCCATCCTGGACCACCTGGATCGCCATACCGGCCTCTTCGGCCAGGCGCGCGGCATAGTATGGCAGGATCGACCGCGGATCGAGATCGCTGAGATCGTCACCGGACAAAATGCCCTCGACTTTATCGGGGATGCGGGCGTTACGTCCTTCACAACGCACCGTCAGCCGCGGCATGGCGCCGGTCTCACCCACATCCACATGGAGTTCGCCGCCGACTGGCAATGCCGGAACGGCGATGGCGATCATGATCATGAGAAGTCGGGCATGGGTCTTGTTGAGTTGCAGATGCCGCGGCGCATGCCACTGGAGCCGGTGTTTGCCCTCTTCGACATAGCCGCGCGCGATGCGCTCAGCCTGGCCAAGGTCGATGGCCTGGCCCATGCCCGAGGACGCACCGAAGGCCAGCCGCGCAAATTCCAGCCGCGTCCAAGCGGCCTGCGCGCTGTTGACGATGACCTCTTGGGCGTAGGCCCGCGTGTCGGCGTCTGTTTCTTCCTCTAGCAGCTCCAGGCCGTTGCTGATCGCACCTATGGGACCTACCAGGTCGTGGCAAATCCTGCTCGACATGAATGCCGTCAACTGGATGTCGGCCAAAACCGGCTTCACCGTCATTGCGCCTCCTCGAAAAGTCTGCGTTGCTGCCGTCGCCCTCGGCAGGCCCGTTTCAACATCAGGTCACTATGCACGGCGCGGCACACTCCGCTGCTGTCAGCCACGTGCGGCACCCTGCATCGCCGCGTTCGCCAACACGGCGTATTACCTTCCCCGCTTACACCTTTAAGTGGTATAAGCGTTTGCCGGCCACTGCCAAGCGCCTTTCCAAAGCTCGTCCCCGATCTTCGCAGATTTCTGCGCGGATGCCGTTTTGGTTCGCCGTTGTGGTAAAAAAGCGATGGGCGCCGCCAATGCGGGCCGGGCATCTTGGCGGCGCGGGCAGAAGCTGATAGGCGGGTGGCACACTTGAATAAGGCCATGCGCGGAGACGCCCCCGATGCCCACTAACAATGCAGCTTTCGACAGTTTCGCACTGGCGCCGGCACTTTTCGAGACCGCGCAGCGCGCCGGACAGGTGATTCGTGAAATTTATCAAGGCGGGCTCGATGTGCGCGAGAAGGGTGATCGCAGCCCGGTCACCGATGCGGACGAAGCCGCAGAGAAGATCATTCTTGCGGACCTGGCGCGGCTGGCGCCCGATATCCCTGTGATCGCGGAGGAAGCTGTGGCCGCTGGCCATGTCCCGGAGACCGGCGATGTGTTCTTCCTGGTCGATCCGCTGGACGGCACCAAGGAATTCGTAAGCGGCACCGGCGAATTCACGGTGAACATCGCAGTGGTGCGCGCCGGCGTGCCGCGCTTCGGCCTGATCCTGACGCCTGCTCTTGGCGAGATATATGTGACGTTGGCGGAAGATCGCGTGGTGAAGACCGAGGTCGGCACGGGAGACGTGAAACCGCTGAGCGCGGTGCGCGCCGAACCGCTCCAGACGCGGACGCCGACCCCCGGACATCTGGTTGGGATCGCCAGCCGCTCTCACATGGACCCGGCGACGGAGGCCTTTCTCGAAACACATCAGGTGAGCGAGACAAGTCAGGCCGGCTCTTCGCTGAAGTTCTGCCGGATCGCCGAAGGCAAAGCGGATGTATATCCTCGCCTGGCCCCAACACGCGAGTGGGACACCGCAGCCGGAGACGCCATTCTGCGGACTGCTGGCGGCATCGTCGTCACGGAGGACGGCGCGCCGCTGACCTACGGCAAGGTGGAAACAGGCTACCTCAATCCCGGGTTTATCGCGTGGGGCCGCTCGCCAAGCGGCGCCTGAGCCTAATGCGACCGTCAATCATGGCGGGCTTTAGCCATAGTTTAGCTTTACCTTGAATAAGAGAGGCGATTCGCTGGGCGCAGGCGGCTGAGCTTTGCGCATGACGGGCGGAACAGGAGATTAATTCTGATGACACGCTGGACGAAGCCGCTGACGATTTTGGCCTTTGCGCTGGCGCTGCTTATACCTGGGACGGCGCTGAATGCCGGGCCGATACAAATGGCGCAGAGCCAGGAAGACCAAGGCTATCTGCCGCCATGGCAGGGCGAGGATGACGCGCCAAGCCCGGACGAGCAGGTGTTCGGCGCCCCGAACGAGGACGACGCGGGAGAGCGCGGCTACCAGCCGCAAAATCCGCGGCCGCCGTCTGCTGGCTCTCAGGCCTATGAGCCGCCCGGCTCCGGCGAAGGCTACCGGGAAGCGCCCCTGCGCGAGCCGGGGCGCTACGACAATCCGCGGAACGACGAACCACTCTTTGCAGATCCGGAATCCGAAGATCCGCGCTACGATGATCCGCGTTATGATGAACCCCTGTTCGCAGACCCGCGATACCGCGATCCGCGTTACAATGACGAGCGCCTTTACGGTGATGAAGGCCCGCCTCCAGAGCATTTCGACGAGGACGAGAACTACACCTCAGGCGAGATACTCGCTGCTGGTCATCGGTTCTTCGGCAACGTAACCGAAGGGTTGGCTCGCGTTGTTGAGTATGCTTTTTCGCGACAGGGCTACCCGAACGGCTACATCCTCGGTGAAGAGGCCGGCGGCGCCTTTGTGGCCGGGCTGCGCTATGGCGAGGGAACGCTTCACACTAAGCACCTCGGCCGTCATCCAGTATTCTGGCAGGGCCCCTCCGTCGGCTATGATTTCGGCGCTGAAGGCTCGAAAACGATGATCCTGGTCTATGACCTTCAGCACCCAGCCGAGCTTTACCACCGCTTTGGCGGTGTCGATGGCTCAGCCTATCTGGTCGGCGGGGTCGGCATCACCTTCCAGCGCCACGGAGATGTGGTTCTCGCTCCGATCCGCTCCGGGGTTGGATTGCGGCTCGGCGCCAATATCGGCTATCTGAAATACACGCGCAGACCGACATGGAACCCGTTTTGAGGCTGGGGCATCCCGCTTGATCAAACAGCTTGCTTGTCTGTATTGGCATAATCCGGCAAGAAGGTGCGCAAGCGGATCGTGATCGAACCGGATCGCGGGCCGGCCATTTTGTGTGTTGTGAGAGTTGCCATGCCTGATCGGGGAGCCGCAAGACCATGATCCTTTACATCATGCTGGTTGCGTTGGGCTTCCTGATTGCGACACTGCTTGCGCTGCTTGTCGCCCCGGCCTTCTGGCGCCGCGCTGAGAGACTGACGACCCGGCGGATCGAGCAGACCATGCCGATGTCAATCGCCGAGGCCGAAGCCGACCGCGATCAACTCCGCGCCGGCTACGCCATCATTATCCGCCGTCTGGAGGCGGCGCTATCTCAGGAGAAAATGAGATCCGCCCGCCAGCTCGTGAAAATAAGCCGGCTGGAAATGGCGATTGCGGACCTGAACGATCAGACAGCGCAACTGCGTAACCAGCTGACGGCTGAACGCAACGCGGCATCCGTGCTGCGCCGCACGATCGCGACACGGGTTCCTGAACTCAATAATGCTGCGCAAAACGCTAAACAGCTCGTTCATGTCCGCGAACGCGAGATCAACAGCATCGTTAATCGGCTCCGGCACCGCGAGGAGGCCTTGGCGATCGCCCAGCGCACTACAGAGATGCAGCAGGCGGAAATCAGCCGCTTGCGCCAGGCAATGGAAATGTCGGGCGCGCAGAACGCGGGCCGGTTCAAGCTGCGGCCAACCCAATGGACCATCCACGATTACCGCGCAGAATACGACCGGCTGAATGTCGAGCTGTCGAAGCTGCGCGAGCGCCTGTCGGTGGCGTATGACCGCGAGACCAACCAGATCACGCATCTGCGCACCGAATTACAGCAACTCGCCGACCAGATCGTCACCTCGGCGAACGCGCTTCCCGAGCGCGAGCAGCAGCGGGCGATCGCCAGCCAATCCGAGGACTGGGCGGACACAGATGAGCGCCCGGGCGCAGCCAAGCCGGACGAGGCCGGAGCAGCCATGCGGTCGATCGATTCAATCCTCGCCGGCAAATATGATGGCAGCCCGCCGGCGCTGAGCAATGCCATGGATTCGGCGTCGCAGACGGAACAGCAGCCAGCGCGCCGCGCATCGCTCTCCCGGGCGGCGCTCGCGCCCACACGCCTTGCCCGCGGTGCGATCGCGAAAGTCACAGCACTCGGAGGCAGTGAGCGCGGAAGCGCCCCTGCTCCGGCCCAATCGGCCCCCACCGCTGGCGATGTTCCCACAGCCAGCCGGATCAGCGCTGCGGAACTGCTTGGCGGCCCAGCGGCCACCGAGCCGAAGCATAAAAAGCCCACCAGCCCCGTCGAAACAGCAACCGAAGCGCCGGACAACGCGCCTCGGCCTGCCGACGAGCAGGCGCCAGCCGAGCAGCCTTCGGCTTCCGCGCGCGCCGGGGCCGAGGGACAAGCGTATGAAGGCAGCCAGGACACCGCCGACACAGCGCCCAAGGCGCAGGCGACAGCTCCGGAAGCACAAACCGAAACGCCGCAGACGCCTGAGAAGACTGATGGCGCTGCTACGGCGTCCGAAGACGATGGCAGTCTTTACGATCGGTTGCGAACCGCTGAACCAAAATCGGGCAAGCTCATGACCGCGACTGCCCGGTCCGGAAACTCCGAAAAGTCACCGCAAGATGACGAGTCTGCGCCAGACGCGGAGACGGACCCGGATGCGGCCCGGACAGTGTCGCAACAAGATCATGAGTCACCCAATGACAGGGCGGCGGACGATACCGATGCCGAAGCCGCCGACCCCACGACATCCGCACCTTCGCTTGTCGATCGCCTGAAGCACGCCCGCGAAAGCGAAACCCGCTAGCCCCGGCGCCCACTATCACGACATGCGCACACCTCTGGGGATTGCGGCACAATATCTGGTTGAAAAAACCGTCTTTTCTTGACGCGCCCGAATCAGCTACTCTTTGATGTTAGGGGGCCTGACTCACTTACATTTTTCCGGTCCGCCGATTCGAACATGCATGGCCAATAAAGAACGGCGAGCGGGCGGCCGATAGCATGGCGAAACGGAGTTGGGGACAGATGCGGCAACATTGACGTCCCCCGCCGGGAAAACACATCTTTTCAGGCTAGCGCGTCGTGACTGGACACTCGCGGCGGGGCAGTCGTTTTGCGTTTCATTTGATGATTTCTGACCAGGCGCCAGCGCGCGCCCGGACCGATTCGCGTACGCCCGCGCAACGCCTTCGCCAGGCCCCTTTTGAGGTTGAGGCCGCACTCAGCGGCGAACAGGGGGCATGGTTCGATGAGACACGTTCTTGGGGTATTCGGAGTTTTCGCTGCAGCGACACTGCTATTGGTGTCTGCGGCGATGAATTGGCGGTTCGGTTTCAGCTTGGGAAAGACCGAGTTTGACGCGCACATCTACGGCGCAGCCAGCGCGGCGTCCGATGTGCTCAAAGCATTGATTCCCTTTTTGATTCTAGCGGCGATGCGCGGACGTAACTGGTCGCAGGCGCTGGGCGGCGTGGTGCTGCTGGCGATCTGCGCGGCCTATTCGCTGACCTCCTCGCTCGGCTTCGCGGCGCTTAACCGTACCGACACGGTGAGCGAACGCGCCATCAGCGCCGCCGCCTACAAAGACCTGCGCGCCGAAATGGATTATCTGCGGGGTCAGTTGGCACAACTGCCGCAGCACCGGCCCGCCAGCGTTGTCGAAAGCAACATCGACCGGATGAAGCAGCACCGTCGCTGGGACTCCACAGTCGGCTGCACCAACGCAACCGTGCCCCTGAGCATTGAGTATTGCCGCGAGTTCCACGCGCTAGAGGCGGAGCTGGCCGCGGCGAAGAAATCCGCCAAGCTGGACGAGCGCATCATGGCTGTGCGCGGACAGCTGGATGATGTCCGCCGCGCTGGGCCCACCACCGAAGCCGACCCGCAGGCGGCAATCCTGTCGAATATTTCCGGCGTGGGGACCGACCATGTGCAGCTTGCGCTGATTATCTTGGTCTCGGTGCTGGTCGAGGCCGGATCCGCGCTCGGCTTTTATGTCGCGCTCAGCCACTGGAAGATCTTCGATGACAAGGCGCCGGGCGTGCCCGCGCCGGTGGAGGTGGCCGCACCGCCGAAGCGCACGCTGCCCGCGCTGGTCGCGCCGGACGAGGCGGAGTCGAGCTATGAGCGGACTGATGTCGAGATGTATTTCGACGAGCGGGTCGAGCAGTCGAAGGAGTCCAGCGTCACCGCGCTGGCGCTGTTCGAGGACTACTGCAACTGGTGCGACCTGAAGGACAAGACGCCGGTCAGCCTGCCGATATTCGGGCGGCAATTCGCCGATCTGGGCGTGCAGAAGGCGAAGATCGGCGGGCGCATCCGCTATATCGGCATCCGCTTGCTTGACGAGGGCGACGTGGAGGCGGAGAAGCGAGGCGACGAAGCCTTCG
>CAYXPZ010000085.1:0-9636 GCA_964466965.1 uncultured Hyphomicrobiaceae bacterium | reverse complement strand
AGTTGTCGATGAAGTCCTGATCGACCCAGCCCTGGTCGGCGATGTGGGTCAGGATCGCATTGAACAGCACCATGTCGGTGCCCGAGTTGATGGCCAGATGCAGGACATTATCTTTGCCCGCCTCGACCTCGCAGGCGTTGACCGTCACCGTGCGGCGCGGATCGACGATGACGATGCGCGCGGGTGAATGCGGTTCGTCCGGCATCATCTCCTGTTTCTTGTCCAGCGACGTGCCGCGCAGGTTCGGCACCCAGTGATTGAGGAAATAGTTGGTCTGGCACTCAAGCGGGTTCGCGCCGACGACGAAGATCGTGTCGGCCAGTTGCGCGTCCTCGTAGGCGTTGTTCAACTCGCCGACGCCCATGTCGCGGGTGGCATGGACCTCGGAATTATAGGCCGGGCGATTATGGATGCGGATGTTCTTGACCTTCATTGCGCCGAAATAGAGCTTGCCCGTGCCCCAGGTGAACTCATATCCGCCGCCTGCGCCGCCGTGGTCGGCCGCGGACACGAACAGGGCATCCTCGCCGCGCTGCTTGATGATCTCGGCAGTGACGCGCGCCACCAGATCGAGCGCATCGTCCCATGACGTGGGCTGCATCTGGCCGTAACGCCAGACCATCGGGTCGGTCAGGCGCTGCTGCTGGGTCTGGCGCGCGGTCGAGTAGCTCATTTCCGCCATGCGCCCGCCGCGAATCGAGGCAAGTCCGCCGTTCACCGAACAATTTTCGTCTGGCTTGATGACCATATGAACGTCGCGGCCGTCCTGCTTGACGATGTTGTACATCGCCGGCGAGTACCAGGCTTCGGTCTCAGCGCCCTGCTGTTGGGCCAGATCGACGCCAAACACGTTGTCGCTAGCATCCATGCCGCCCTGCTGGTTCACCGGCCAGGTGTAGGCGTGATATCCGCAGCCGACGATGCAGTAATGGCAGACGACATTCTTCTTGGTCGCGTTCGCCGGGATGATGGGCAGCCGATCGGTATTGCGTTTGTAGGCCATTCTCTTCTCTCCCTTATGAAATCACGTTGCTAAGACGGCCATAGAGCAGTTCATCCAGCCCCTCGGCGTAAATGTCGCCCTGGTCGTCAACGCGCAGCGTGTATTGCGGGAGGTTCTGCGTGGCCTGGCCCCAGATCTGCTGGCCACCCTTTTCAAGATCGAAACGCGAATAATGGCCCGGACAGTTCAGCGTCCGATCATCGGTATTGTAAGACATGGGATAGCCCTTGTGCGGACAGATCGTCGAAAAGCCGACGATGTCGCGATCCGGGCCGACACCACCTTCGACGGCCTCTCCGAGCTTGAGGAGCACGCCGGGCGCGTCTTCGTCGGGATAGGAGACGTTCAACGGCTCATTGACTGAAAGATCGTTGATATTGGCGAGCCGGTTGGAGGGATACGTGACGCGCGCAAGCTGCTGCGCGGCCTTGCTTTCTTGCGGAAATGCTCCTGCTGTCGCCAGTCCGGCGGCGGCCAATCCAGAGCCGCGCAGGAATTGACGTCGCCCGACATCAACGAGCGTTCGGCATCGTTTCATGACGTTTCTCCCCAAAATTTTATTGATGCGTGAATACGGTTCACGCCAATCATTGAAGCGGTCACACGACGGTTACATATTTCAAACATCCTTGCAATATGGAATCCATGGAAAGTCAAAACGCTGTGGCGATGCCCGCCGCGCTCGCTCATGAGAAACGGCTGGAAATTTTTCGGCTTCTCATGGCGCATTGGCCGAAGGGGATCACTTCCGGGGAAATAGCGAAATCCGCCCGGCTTGGCGCCAAGGCGACCTCCGTCCACCTCAAAGACGCGTAATTTTCCCGCTTCTTGCTTCGCTCCGACCGCGCTCTAATGGCGTTTCGGCCGCAGGTAGACAAACCAATAGACCAGGGCAACCAGAACGCCGCCGCCGATTACGTTGCCGACTGTTACCGACAACAAGACCCGCATGAACCCGGCCAGCGTAACGTCAACCGGCGGGTGGTCGATAGCGGCCCAGAAGCTGGCATCGCCGAGCGCGCCGATCAACGCGGCGATGGGCAGATAGAACATAACGGCGATCGCGTGTTCCAGGCCCAGGACATAAAACGCCGCCACCGGCGGGGATAGCGCGAGGATGCGGTCGGTTGTTGAGCGGGCGCTGTACGTCAGCCACACGCCCAGGCACAGAAGCGTATTGCCAAGCAGGCCGAGCAGCAAGGCGTCTTGTATGCTGAGCTGGTTAATTCTCTGGGCCGAAGCTAGCAGTTCGGCGCCCACCCCGCCGTTGAGTTCGGCGTGTTGCCCGGCGAGGATCAAGAGCATAGCCGTCAACGCCGCGCCGAGAAAATTGCCAACAAAAATGATCTGCCAAGCGCGCAGCAGTTGGCGCGTTTTGAGACGCTGGTGCGCCCAGGCCATTACCATCAGATTGTTCGTGGTAAACAGCTCAGCGCCCCCGACGATCGCCAGAACATAGGCGAGCGAAAAGGCGAGACCGCCCGCAAGCTTGGTCATGCCGATCGGCGCTTCGCCCTCAGCGCCGGCCGTCACAGCCGCGGCGAACGTCGCGCCGAAGGCGATGAACGCGCCAGCCAAAAGGCTGAGCATAAGCAGGCTCATCGCATCCTGATGCGCCTTCTCGGTGCCGGTGCGCTCGGCGAGCTTGGCCATCTGCTTTGGCAGCAGTGCGTCGACCTGGCCCTGCGGCTGCGCGGATGGCTCATTCTGTGGGCTGTCCTGCATGTCACTGGCTCCGGCCATAGTCGATCGGTTCATCGACGCGGGCAAAGCTGCTTGCAGCAATCAACAGCACGGCGATCCCTGCGCTGCCCCACATCACATAGGCTTCCGGGCTGTCCATCGCCAGCTCGGTGCCGCCGCCAATAACGCACCAAATGAGCGGCAAAAGCGCCAACAACCAGCGCCACGCCCCCGCCAGCGCGACCAGCACGCCGAGCGTCGCAAGCGCGGTCGATCCAGGTGTCAGGGCAAAGAACTCGACCTCGAACCAAGCCCGGTCAACAGCCAGGCCAGCCAGCCCCAGTCCCGCCAGGGCGAAAACGAACAGCACCGCACCCATCCAGCGCGCCCAGGCCGCGCCGGGCCGCAAACCGACCGGCCAAATCGCTGCGAGGATCATCAGGCCGGCTTGCGCAGCGAACAGCCATGCAAAACCGTTCGCCGCCCAGTTGATATCCAGGTAGCGCTGCGCATGGAAGGCGTAAGCCACCCACGCCCAGCTTGCGGCCAGCACAACGAGCATCGCCTGAATGCGCGGCAGCCGCCCACGCAGGATCGCCGGGAGCATCGCGACACCGAACGCCGCGGCGAGAATATGCGCTGGCCACACATCGCGGTGATACAACTCGAACAGCCGCAGATAGGTCTCCCGCGAGAACAGCAGCAGATCTTCCAGCGGGTAGTTGAGCCACTCTTCCATCACAGACCCTCGACATAAACGGCCATGCGCTGTCGCAGCTCAGGATCGGGCAGGCGGCCATGCAGCGCCCCCATGTTCTCAAGCATGTGATCCACGCGCGTGGTTGCGGGGATCGCACAGGTCAGTGCCGGGTGCGAAATAATGAATTTCAAAAAGAACTGCGCCCAGTTCGTCGCATCGAATTCACTGATCCAGTCGGGCAGCGGCTTGTCCTGATAGCGGTCGAACAGCGCGCCGCGCTGGAAAGGCCGGTTGGCGATCACCGCTAGCCCACGCTCCTGCGCAAGCGGGAGCAACCGCCGCTCAGGTTCTCTGTCCAGAACATTATAGGTCAGTTGCACGAAATCGATCGGCTGGCTTTGCATGATCCGCTCCAGCTCACTATGCCGACGGCCGTGCGAGGTCGTCACGCCGATATAGCGGATGCGGCCCTGTTGCTTCATCTCCAGGAGCGTCTCAAGGTGTGCTTCCCACGAGACGAGGTTGTGAATCTGCATGAGGTCGAACGGCTTAATGCCCCACAGCCGCTTGGAGGTCGAGACCTGCTCCTCGGCGCTGTCGCCAAACGGCGTCCAGACCTTGGTGGCGGAAAACAGTCCGGGCTGCGCCCCGAGCTTGTCCAGCCCGTAACCGATAACCTCCTCCGACGAGCCGTACATCGGCGAGGAATCGATCATCCCGCCGCCCTGCGCGAAGAAGTTGCGCAGAACCTTAGTGCGTTGATTGCGCGCCTCGATGTCCTCGCCAACATTGAATGTGATCCAGGTGCCCATGCCGACGGCCGGAACTGCCTCACCGGTCGCGGGGATGGTCTTTGTCCGGACAGTTGCGGCGCGGCCAGGTTGCATCGACAGCATTGCTGTCATGCCGGCGGCAGCCGAAGAAGCCAGGAAATCACGGCGTGTCAGGCGCGGCATCAGGAGCTCCCCGTCACGGTCGCTGCTCACACTCGACTTGGTCAGGTTTCCGGCCCGATCAAGATAGCGGTCGGTTCTGCGCGCACGCGTGGGACAATCGCATCATTCCGCCGGAGAGGTCGCGGCGCGCTCTTGCTCCAGTTGGCGGGCGACCGCCTCGGGCGAGGTGGTGCCGCGCGCAAGCAGGCTGTAGGCCACCGGTACGACGAACAGGGTCAGGAAGGTCGCCGCGATAACGCCGAAGATGACGACCGTTCCGATGACAAAGCGGGTTTCCGCGCCCGCGCCGAACGACATGATCAACGGCAGCGCGCCCGCAGCCGTCGTGATGCCAGTCATCAGGATTGGCCGCAGCCGGACCTGAGCGGCTTCGAACAGCGCATCATCGAACTGTTTGCCCTGGTCGCGCAGCTGGTTGGCGAACTCCACGATCAAAATACCGTTTTTGGCCGCCAGCCCGACCAGCATTATGAGACCGATCTGACTGTAGATGTTCAGCGTCTCGCCCATCAGCCACAGGCCGAGCAGCCCGCCGCCGATCGCCAGCGGCACGGTCAGCATGATGACGAGGGGGTGGACAAAACTCTCGAATTGCGCAGCCAGCACAAGAAAGACGATCACCGCCCCGAGCACGAATACGAACAGAATCGACTGCCCGGCGGACTTGTAGTCCAGAGACTGCCCCTTGTAGTCGATCACCACGGTTTCAGGCAGGTTGTCGCGCGCCAACTCCTCCAGATGCGCCAGGGCCTGCCCGAGCGAGAGGCCGTCGGCGAGGTTCGCCTCTATGGTGATTGCGCGCACCCGGTTATACCGCGCTAGGGACTGCGAGCCGGCCCGCTCTTGCAGTTCAATGAAGTTGGTGAGCGGGATCAGCTTTTGCGTGGTGTCTGAGCGAACGTAGACGTTCTGCAGGCTTGATGGCGTGCGCTGCAGCGCCCGCTCGCCCTCCAGGATCACGTCATACTCCTCGCCATCGTCGAGATAAGTCGTCACCCTACGCGAACCGAACATGGTCTGCAGCGTCGTGCCGATCGCGCGCACGGTCACGCCGAGTTCTGCTGCGAGATCATAGTCGATTTTTGCACGGATCTGAGGCTGGGTTTCCTTGTAGTCGTAATCGACGCCAACCAGACCGGGGTTGTCTTCTTCTAGCGCGCTCAGCAGCGTATCGCGCCACTCAACGAGTTGCTCCCAAGTACCGCCGCCGATCGTAAATTGAACCGGCTTATTCAGGCCGCCGCCAAGGCCCTGGCGCATGATCGAAAACGCGCGCACCCCGGGCAGATCGGCCAGTTTGCCGTTCACCTCATTCATGATCGCCCAGGCCGAGCGGCGCTCAGCCCAGTCACTCAGCACGACGATCACAATGCCATCATTAAACGCCTCGGCATTGCCGAACGACCGCGGCGCACGCACTAACAAGCGCTGAAACTCGCCGCTTTCAACGAAGGGCATCAACCGGCGCTCGACCTCATCCATGTATTCCTTCGTGAAGGCATAGCTTGCCCCCTCCGGACCGTTGACGAGGATGAAAAAGGCGCCGCGATCTTCGCGCGGGGCATATTCCTGGGGTATCTGAGTCAGCAACCAGCCCGAGCCTCCGATGGCCGCTGCAAACACCACCAGCACGAGGAACCGCGCCCGCAGCGCCCCGCGCAGGAGCACGCGATACACCCAACGCACGCCCGAAAATGCGCCATCGACCATGCGCGCGGCGATCCCCGCCTGCTCACCACTGTCGAGCACCTTCGACGCGATCATCGGCGACAGCGTGAGCGCCACAAAGCTGGAAAATCCGACCGCGGCGGCCATGGTGATGGCAAACTCGGTAAACAGCCGGCCGATATCGCCTTCGACGAAGGCAACAGGAACGAAAACCGAGATCAGCACGAGCGTCGTGGCGACAACGGCGAATCCGACCTGCCGCGCGCCGCGATAGGCGGCAACCAGCGGGGTCTCACCGTACTCCTTGATCCGGCGAACGATGTTCTCCAGCACCACGATCGCATCGTCGACGACCAGTCCGATGGCGAGCACAAGCGCCAGCAACGTCAACAGATTGATGGTGAAGCCGAGTGCGAACAGCACGCTAAACGTCGCGATGATTGAGACCGGCACCGTCACCGCAGGAACCAGCATGGCCCGGACGTTGCCCAGGAACAGCAAAATAACGAGGACAACGCAGCCGATGGCAATCAAAAGCGTCTTATACACCTCGCTGATCGCCGATTTGATAAACACGCTGGTGTCGTAACTTTGGCGGATCTCCAGGTCATCCGGCAGAGTCGCATTCAGCCGTTTCGCTTCAGCCTGCGCCAGGTCGGCCACCTGAATGGTGTTGGCCGTGGATTGCTTGACGATCCCGATGCCGACCATCGGAATGCCGTTGCCGCGGAAGAAACTGCGGTTTTCCGCCGTGCCCCGTTCGACCCGCGCGATATCTTTCAGGCGGACCAGATAGCCGCCGTCACCGCGCTTGACGACAAGGTTGGCAAAATCCTCTGCGGTGAAGAACGCCCGCCGCAGGCGAACGGTGAACTGCATTTCTCGCGACTCGATACTGCCAGCCGGCAGCTCCACATTGCCGCTGCGCAGGGCGCTTTCAACGTCCGACGTTGTAAGGCCCCGCGCGGCCATCGCCTTGCGGTCGAGCCAGATGCGCATGGCGTAACTCTGCGAGCCGCCGACGCGCACCCGCGCCACCCCATCGAGAATCGAGAAGCGGTCGACCAGATAGCGCTCGGCATAGTCCGTCAACTCCGGCACCGTGTAGCCGTCGCCAGACAGGTTGAGCCAGAGGATCACGTCCTGGTTCGAGTCGACCTTGCTGATTTCCGGCGGATCGGCCTCCTCGGGCAGATCATCGAGAATGCCGGAGACTCGATCGCGAATGTCATTCGCCGCCGCATCGACGTCGCGCCCTGTTTTGAATTCGACGGTGACCTCGGATTCGCCGTCCTGGGAAGCGGACTCGATAAAGGCGATGCCCTCGATGCCCGAGATGCGATCTTCGATCAGCTTTGTAATCCGCGTTTCGACAACACTGGCCGATGCCCCTGGGTAGACTGTCTCCACGGACACGACAGGCGGGTCAATGTCGGGATATTGGCGCAGCGGCAGGCGCTCGAACGAAATGATTCCAAAGGCGACCAGCAGCAGCGAGGCGACCGTGGCTAGCACTGGCCGCTTGACCGAGACATCAGAGAGAAACATACGCGCAGAACTCCTGCATGTCGTGCTGTCGAAAGGACGCTACGCAGCGCCGGGGCTCAGGTCTCCGGTTGGTCGTCGACGCCGAGCAGGTCTGTGAGCGGTTCGCCGCCCTTGGCAACAGCCTGGATGCGCACAGTCTGGCCGGGCCGCACCTTGACAATACCGTGGGTGATCACGGCCTCACCGGAGCTCAGGCCCCGCTGGACCTCGACGCTGCCCGGCTGGCGCGCGCCGAGAACGACCTCGCGCTGCTCGACCGTCGGCTGTTCCGCCGTAAGATCGACCACATAAACGAAGCTTTGGTTGCCGCGCATAATCAGCGCTTCCTCAGGGGCAACGACGGACTCGCGCGGGTTCTTCAGCAGTTCTACAGTCATCAGCATCCCGGCCTTCAACTCCCCGTCGGGATTGGGTAGCTCTGCGCGCACGGTGATCGACCTGGTGTCCTCGTCCACGCTGTTATCAACCGCGCTGACCGTTCCGTCGAAAGTCTTGCCGGAGTAGGCTGCGGCTTGGGCCTTGATCGGGATGCCGGGCCTGATCGTCGACAGGAAGGCGGACGGCACCGTGAAGTCGAGCTTCATAACGCTGTCGTCTTGTATCGTGGTAATGACGGTGCCCGGCTCCACCAGCGCGCCGACGCTGATGCGTCGCAAGCCTGTCAGACCACCAAACGGGGCCACGATCCGGCGCTCCTGTAGCCGCGCCTCAGCAGCTTCCACCCGCGCCTTTGCCGTCTGGTAGTCGCGTCTGCGCTCGGACAGGACCGCTTCGGAACTCACGCCCCGCTTGGCAAGCGGCTCGGCGCGATCAAGCTGCGCTTTCGCATCGCGAACCGCGGCCTGGGCTTCTGCCAACTGCGCTTCCTCCGGACCGCTGGTCATTTCGGCGAGGACATCCCCGGCCTCAACCCGCTGGCTGTCCTGGAAATGGATCTTGGTGATGATCTCGGTGACCTTCGCGGTGACCTCGACGGATTCATAGGCGCGCAATGTCCCGAGCGCTTCCACGCGGTCCACTAACTGCTCGGTCTGAACGCGCTCCACAATCACGCTAGGCGGCGGCCGGTTGCCCTGCGCCCCGACCGGTAGCGCCGTCAGTGTGATAACAAGCGCGGCAACGAAGGTTGCGAGCGGCAGGCGAAACTCTGAAGCATCGAACCGGATCAGCAAATGAACACCTCTAACGCATGTTGCCACTTTTAAAGTCATGACCATGCACCGTGGCGGTGCGAGTGTGCATGTCAAAACACAATACTTTGAGCCGATCTCAACCAACGCGGCTATGGCCGCAAAGCCAAACGGCCCTCTCGGCCACAATCACCCAGTTTGTTTATGGGTACGGCGGACAGGATATTCCAGTTTATTTGGCGAACGCGGGGATGTCGCGTTTCGTTGCCGTGCGATGCGCAGCGATCTCCCAGCAACCCGCCAAAACATGGGCGGCAAGCCGTGCTCAAGCAGAGGGCGTCAGCGCCCCGCGCAGCGTCGCGGTCATTTCCGCGAGGATCGACAGCGCGATCTCCACCGGCCCGACCGCGCCGATCGCCAGCCCCACAGGAGCGCTGATCCGCGCAACCCCCGCGTCGCTCATGCCGCTCGCGCGCAGGCGCTCGACGCGCTTGGCATGGGTGCGCCGGCTGCCCAACGCACCGACATAAAACGCCGGAGAGGCAATCGCCAGATGCAGCGCCGGATCGTCCAGCTTGGGATCATGCGTGAGCGCCACGAGCGCGGTGCGCGTGTCCAGCCCGATCTCCGGCAGCGCGACATCCGGCCAGCGCGTGTCCAGCCGCTCGCGCGCGAAACGCTGGACCGTGGCGAAGGCCGTGCGCGGATCGACGATCACAACGTCATAGCCCGCCTGCTCGGCCATTGGCGCAAGCGCCTGCGCGATGTGGACCGCGCCGACGATGACGAGGCGCAGCGCCGGGTTGTAGATGTTGATGAAGACCTCGCGACCGTCGATCTCCACCGTCCGGCTCTTGTCGCTGCGAAAACCCTCTTCCAGCGCCTCGGCCAGCGCGGCGGGCGTGTCCGCGCCGATCTCGTCGCGGCGGATGATCCGCTGTTCGCCGC
>CAYXPZ010000084.1:0-9670 GCA_964466965.1 uncultured Hyphomicrobiaceae bacterium | reverse complement strand
CTTCAACGCCTATTTCGCGCGCTTCCCGAATATCTGGCATCACGGCGACTTTGCGATGTGGACCGAACACGGCGGCATCGTGATCCTTGGCCGCTCGGATGCGACGCTGAACCCAGGCGGCGTGCGCATCGGCACGGCAGAGATCTACCGCCAGGTCGAGCAGCTTCCCGAAATCCGCGAGTCGATCGTGGTTGGCCAGAGCTGGGACAATGACGTCCGCGTGGTGCTGTTCATCGTGCTGCAAGAGGGCCTGGAGCTGGACGACGGCCTGCGCGATCGCATCAAGCGCCAGATCCGCGAAGGCGCGACGCCGCGCCATGTCCCGGCGAAGATCGTGCAGGTGCCGGACATTCCGCGCACCAAATCTGGCAAGATCACCGAGATCGCCGTGCGCGACATCATCCACGGCCGCGAGATCAAGAACAAGGAGGCGCTCGCCAACCCGGAGGTACTGGAACATTATGCCCGACTGGAATTGCGCCAATGAGCGCTCAGATCGATCCGGTTGCACTGACCCAGGAGTTGGTGCGCTTCAATACCGTCAACCCACCGGGCAACGAGGCTGCCTGCGCCGAGCATATTGGTGCAATCCTGGAGGCCGCAGGCTTCCGCATCAGTTCTCATTTGTTGGATGAGGGCCGGCCCAGTCTGATCGCGCGGATTGGCGGTGTTCCTGATAAGCCGGCGCTGTGCCTGACCGGGCATACGGACACGGTGCCGCTCGGTGCAGCGGACTGGAGTTTCGACCCGTTCAGCGGCGAAGTCTCGGGCGGCAAGCTGCTCGGGCGCGGCTCAACGGACATGAAGGGCGGCGTCGCGGCAATCGTCAGCGCGGCGGCGGCGCTCGCCGACAAGCTGGACGGTACGCCCGGCCTCGAAGTCGTGATTACGGCGGATGAGGAAACCGGGACGAACGGCGCGCGCATGCTGGCGCACGATCGGCTGCTGGGCCGCGCGGGCGCAATGGTCGTTGCGGAGCCGACCTCCAACGCGCTATGGCTTGGGCATAAGGGCGTGCTGCGCTTCGAAGGTCTGGCAAGAGGCGTGACGGCCCACGCCGCGATGCCGGAAGAAGGGCGCAACGCCATTTACAAGGCGGTCCGCGCCATCGACGCACTTCAAGCATTCGACTTCGGCGTCGCGGCGCATCCTTATCTCGGTTCCCCGACGCTCAATGTCGGTTGGGTCCGGGGCGGCATGAACGTCAATTCGGTGCCGGATCGCGCGTCCTTTGGCGTGGACATTCGCGTGACGCCGGAGGTGGATTTACCTGCGCTGAAAGAGCGGCTTCGTCAGACCGTCGGCCCGGATATCGAGGTGGTGTTCGCAACCGAAGCCGAAGCCGTCTGGACGGAGCCGGACTCGTCCTGGATCATTGAGCTGCGCGATATGATGGCCGGGCCAGACGGCAGCCCAGCTATGATTGGCGCTGCGCCCTACTTTACGGATGCGGCAGCGCTGCGTGAGGGCTACGGCGCGATTCCGACAATCGTACTCGGCCCCGGCGAGCCGCGCATGGCGCATCAGACTGACGAATTCTGCTATGTCGAGCGGATCGAAGAGGCTACGGAGCTTTACACCGCCATCATCCGGCGCTGGTGCGGCGTCTAGCTGCCAGTCAAGGGAGTGTCGTCCCGTGCGCGGCGCGGGTTCGCGCTGTAGCGCATCGGCGATGACACGTTAAAATGGCGACGGCTGTCCGACCGATGCGGCCCGACGGGAAACTGGGCTATACCAGGTTATGCGATCCGTCGCAAAACGGCGCGTCGTCCGTACCCTTGCAGCCGCAAAGCATGACCGTCTCGCTTTTCTCGGCCTTGAACACCAGCGGCTCGATTCCGGTGTCCTTGTGCGAGCCATCACAGAACGGCTGCTTCTCCGAGCGCCCGCAGCGGCACCAGGCGTAGGTGCGGCCTTCTTCCAGCTCTGCTGGGTATGGGGCGAGTTGTGCGGGAACAACATCGTCGGCCATATGCGCCTCCTTTGAAGGTGTTGATGCAAGGCTTGCAACTCGGCCGAAACCTAGCCGATCACGCTCAGGCCGGCAACTGTGCGCGGAACCGTCCGGCAAGCGCCAGCAACGTCGCCACCGCGCCAAACCCCGCAAACAGCGCGGCAATCAGCGCCACCGCCCAGTTCGCATCGATCATCGGGCCGGCCAGCGCGGGGCCCACCGCCGTGCCCGTAACCATGAGCATCACCGAGAAGCTGCGGACCGTGCCCAGCCGCTCCACCCCGTAGACCTCCGCCCACATGGCCGAGGAAACGGTGTGCGCCAGACCTGTGGACGCGCCGATCAGACCCATGAAGGCGAAGGCGGCAATCGGTGTCTCCAGCAAGCCGAGCAGGACAATGCCAAGCACCATCGGCAGGCCGGTGGCGGCGAGCATATTCCGCGCGGTGAAACGGTCCACAAGGTTGCCCCCGACAAGGATCGCGGCGGCGTGACCGGCAGCAAAGGCTGTGAAAGACGCGGCGATCAGCTCTGGCGACCAGCCCTTGGCTTCGCCGATTGGCTGGATGTAGAAGATCAGCGCGGTGGCCGTCAGCGGCATGTAGATCAGCAGGGGCAGGACCAGCCAGAAATACGCCGTGCGCCCGACGATCCGCGCGCCGTCCCAGGCTGAAGGGCGCCGCGCACCGTCTTCGCGCGCGGTCGGCTTGGTGAAAGCGCGCCGTCCGGCGATCAGCCACAGCAGCAGCGGTACGGCGAGGACCAGCACGCCCGCGCCGACGGTCAGATAGGTCGCGCGCCAACCGATCGCGCCGATCAGCACAACGGCCAGCGCCGGCATTACGGCTTCCGATAGCGGAAAGCCCATCACCACGACCGACAGCGCACGCCCGCGCCGGTTGACGAAATATCGCCCGACGGAGGTCATGCCGGTATGTGACATCAGCCCCTGCCCGAACAGCCGCAGCATCAGGAACCCAACGACAAGGCTCACCGGTCCTGATGCTGACGCCATCACCGCGCAGGAGACTGCCAGCCCGATCATCACGGCAGCGGCATAGCGGCGCAGGTCAATGCGGTCGATCCAGTGCCCGAACCAGGGCAGCAGCGCCGCTGAGCCGAGCGTCGCGCCAAGATAAAGCGAGCCGAGCTGCGCGGCGGTGAAGCCGAGACTGTCGCTAAGCGCGCCGATGAAAAGCGAGATGAAGAAGGTCTGCCCCGGCGCGGACAGGAACGTGCACGCCGCGCCAAAGGCCAGCGGTCCGCGTTCGTCGCGTAGCAGCGATGAATACGCCTTCAACATCGTGGACTAGTCGACGAAGGGGTCATGCACAAGAATGGTGTCCTCGCGCTTCGGCGAGGTGGAGAGCAGGGCGACCGGCGCCTCGATCAGCTCCTCCAGGCGGCGCACATATTTGATGCACTGCGCTGGCAGCTCCGCCCAGCTTCGCGCGCCCTCAGTGGAGCCGGACCAGCCGGGCAGCACCTCGTAGATCGGCTCGACGCGCGCCTGTGCGCCCTGCGCTGCCGGGAGGTGGTCGATCTCCTTGCCATCCAGCCGGTAGCCGACGCACACCTTCAGCTCGTCGAAGCCGTCGAGCACGTCCAGCTTGGTGAGCGCGATGCCGTCGATCCCGCCGACCTTGATGGTCTGGCGCACCAGCGCGGCATCGAACCAGCCGCAGCGGCGCGGACGCCCCGTCACCGTGCCGAATTCGTGCCCGCGCTCGCCGAGCAGTTGGCCGGTTTCGTTGTCCTGCTCGCTGGGGAACGGCCCCTCGCCGACCCGCGTGGTGTAGGCCTTGGTGATGCCAAGCACATAGCCGATGGCGCGCGGCCCCATGCCAGAGCCGGTGGCGGCCTGTGCAGCGACTGTGTTCGACGAAGTTACGAACGGGTAGGTGCCGTGATCGATGTCGAGCAGAGCGCCTTGCGCCCCCTCGAACAGAATGCGCTTGCCCGCGCGGCGTTGCCGATCCAGAAGCTGCCAGACCGTATCGACGTAAGGCAACACCTTCGGCCGGATGTCGCACAGCGCGTCGTATAGCTCCTGACACCCAACCTCCGGCTGGCTGAGGCCTCGGCGCAGCGCGTTATGATGCGCAAGAATACGGTTGAGCTTGGCCGTCAGCGTTTTGGGGTTCTGCAGGTCCATTACGCGGATCGCGCGCCGACCCACCTTGTCTTCGTAAGCCGGGCCTATGCCCCGCCGTGTCGTGCCGATCTTGCCCGCGCCAGCCGCCGCCTCGCGCAGCGCATCGAGCTCGCGGTGCAGCGGCAGGATCAGCGTCGCGTTTTCCGCGATGCGCAGCCGCTCCGGCGTCACGTCCACGCCCTGTGCGCGCAGAGTCTCGATCTCTTCCACAAGCGCCCACGGGTCGATCACCACGCCGTTGCCGATAATCGCCAGCTTGCCGGGCCGCACCACGCCGGACGGCAGCAGCGAGAGCTTGTAGGTCTCGCCGCCGATGACGAGCGTATGCCCGGCGTTGTGGCCGCCCTGAAAGCGCACCACCGTGTCAGCGCGCTCGCACAGCCAGTCGACGATTTTGCCCTTGCCTTCGTCGCCCCATTGCGAGCCGACCACTGCGACATTGGCCATTTGTTTTCATCCTTCTTGCGCGCGCACTACGGATGCGCGGTTTGCATCTCAGCTGTGCATCTCGCCGCTTTACGTCCAAAAACCACTAGCGTATGCCGTTCGACATGAACCGTCCATCATCGAGCGGCACGCCTGAGGCTTCAGTCTTCCGTCGGCTGCTGATCGCGCTCTTCAATACGCCCTATCTGCTTCTGACCCTGACGCCGCTGTTCTGGGGCGGCAATTTCGTACTCGGGCGCGGCGTTCACGAGTTTTTTCCGCCCATTGCGCTGGCCTGCATTCGCTGGACGCTGGCGTTTCTGATAATCCTGCCGTTCGCCTGGCCGCATCTGCGCCGCGACTGGCCCGTGATTCGCCGGTACTGGCCCTGGCTGGTGTTTCTGGGCGCAACCGGCGCTGGCAGCTTCAACACCCTGACCTATATCGGGCTGAACCACACGCCGGCGCTGAACGCGCTGATTATCAACTCGTCCGGGCCGGTGATGATCGCGCTCGCCTCCTTCATTTTCTTCAGCGATCGGCTCACGCCCCGGCAGATCTTCGGTATTGGAATATCGCTGGTCGGCGTCATCGTTGTCGTGTCGAAGGGCGACCTGCAGGCGCTAGCGCAGCTTCAGTTCAACACCGGTGATCTCTGGGTGCTCGCGGCCATGGCGGTATGGGGCGTGTACACCGCCTTTCTCCGAAAGCGCCCCGCCGAAATTCACTGGCTGAGCCTGGCGGCCGCGTTGTTTGGCGTAGCGGCGGCCATCAACATCCCGCTGTTTGCCTGGGAGAACGCCTATGTGCGCTCTCTCACGCTGTCAACCGAGGCGCTCTTGGCGATCGGCTACGTGGCGATTTTCCCCAGCATCCTCGCGTATGTGTTTTACACGCGCGGGGTCGAACTGATCGGCGGCAACCGCGCGGGCGTGTTTCTGCACCTGATCCCGCTGTTCGGGTCAACGCTGGCGATTCTGATCCTCGGCGAGCAGCCGCTGTGGTCGCATGCCGCGGGTTTCGCCCTGATCCTGAGTGGCGTGACGATCGCCGCGCGGCAGGTCCGGGCGAAAGCGCCGCCGCCCGCCACGCGGCCGAATCGCAGGCCACGCTAATCAACCGAGGATGTACTGCCCGCCATTCGCCGTGATCGTCGAGCCGGTGATGAAGCCTGCATCCTCGCTGGCCAGGAAGGTGACGCAGCGTGCGATCTCCTCCGGCTTGCCAAGCCGGCCGACCGGGATCTGCGCGATGATTTGGTTGAGCGCCTCCTCGGGCACATTCGCCACCATGTCGGTGTCGATGTATCCCGGCGCGATGGTGTTCACCGTGATGCCTTTGCGCGCGGTCTCCTGCGCCAGCGCTTTGGTGAAGCCGATGATGCCGGCCTTGGCCGCTGAATAGTTGGTCTGGCCCATTTGCCCCTTCTGGCCGTTGATCGAGGAGATGTTGATGATCCGGCCATAGCCGCGATCGCGCATTCCGCCAATGACCGGATGGCACATGTTGAACATGGAATTCAGGTTAACCCGGACGACATCGTTCCACATCTCCGGCGTCATCTTGTGGAACATCGCGTCGCGCGTGATGCCGGCATTGTTGACCACCACGTCCACCGGACCAAGGTCGGTCTCCACCTGCTTCAGCCCGCTTTCGCAGGCGCTGTGATCGCCGACATCCCACTTGTAGACAGAGATACCGGTTTCCGCCTGGAAATCCTGGGCCGCCTGGTCGTTGCCGCCATAATTCGCCGCGACCGCATATCCATTGTCCTTGAGAGCGACCGCGATCGCATGCCCGATGCCGCGCGTACCGCCGGTGACAACTGCTACCCGTGCCATTCCTGTTTCCTCCACTGAAATTGGTTTTGTTTCGGCTTGCATTGCGCGGGCGCGGGCATTTTGCGGCGGGTTTGTTGCCGCGTGGTCAGCAACCCGTGCCGCTGCCTATGCCCAATCGGCCGGCGCAAGCAATTCGGCTCAGCGCGATCAGTCCCGCGCCACGCACATGGCGATCCCCATGCCACCGCCTATGCACAAGGTGGCGAGGCCCCGCTTGGCGTCACGCTTGTGCATTTCATGCAGCAGGGTCACCAGGATGCGCGTGCCCGAGGCGCCAATCGGATGACCGATGGCAATCGCGCCGCCATTGACGTTGACCTTATCCGGGTCCCAGCCAATGCCCTTGGTTACGGCGCAGGCCTGCGCGGCAAACGCTTCGTTGGACTCGATGAGGTCCAGGTCTTCGGGCGTCCATCCGGCCTTTTCCAGCGCCAGCTTTGAGGCGGGGATCGGGCCGCTGCCCATGATCGACGGATCAACCCCGGCATGCGCCCAGGACACGATCCGCGCCAGCGGCTCGACGCTACGCCGCTCTGCTTCGGCCTGGCTCATCAGCACAACCGCCGCCGCGCCGTCATTAATACCGCTGGCGTTTCCGGCTGTCACAGTGCCGTCCTTGGCGAAGGCCGGACGCAAACCCGACAGGCTATCGGCGGTCACGCCCTCGCGGATATATTCGTCCTCCTCGACGACGGTGTCGCCCTTGCGCCCCTTGATCGTCACGGGCACGATCTCATCGTTAAAGCGTCCGGCCTTTTTCGCGGCTTCGGCCTTGTTCTGCGAGGCGGCAGCGAACGCGTCCTGCTCCTCCCGGGTGATCTGCCATTTCTCCGCGACGTTCTCCGCGGTATTTCCCATGTGATAGCCGTTGAAGGCGTCCCATAGGCCATCGCGGATCATGGTGTCGACCATCTCCAGCGGCCCCATCTTGTGGCCCTGGCGGATCGTGGCGGCGTGCGGCGCCTGGCTCATGCTCTCCTGGCCGCCGCTTATGACGATCTTGCTGTCGCCCTGCTTGATCTGCTGATAGCCCAGCGCGACCGACCGCAGGCCCGAACCGCAGACCTGGTTGATACCCCAGGCCGGCGTCTCGATCGGGATGCCGGCATTGATTGAGGCCTGGCGCGGCGGGTTCATGCCCTGTGCGGCCGTCAGGATCTGCCCTAGGATGACTTCTGAGACCTCCGCAGGCTCGACCTTGGCGCGTCCCATCACCTCGCTCAACACTGTTTGACCAAGGTAGTGCGCCGGAACGCTGCTTAGGCCGCCATTGAACGCGCCGACCGGCGTGCGCGCGCCGCCCGCAATAACGATGGTCTCTTCACTGCTCATGCCGTCCTCCTGTTCACCGGCGCGTGCCGGGTCTTGCTTTGACTCGCCCTGATAGCCGTGGTGGCGCTGACCTATTGTGCGCATGCAAAGCGCCCGCGTGAACCACCGGGCGCACTCATGTCATCACTTTTTCGAGTATCGGCGATTTTCGCCGATTTACCAAACGTCTCGTGCGCCTGCACAACGCTTGTTCCGCAGCTTCCGCAATGCAATATTGATGCAGAAGCGCCGAACCCCGCGGTGACGCTATATGCAGGCGTCAGCCGTCGCCATCTGTTAGAGACATCGAAAATGGCCCATGACACGTCCCACTCGACCGGCAATGTCGAGAACGAGCCGGCGGTAATCAAGAAGTATGCGAACCGCCGCCTCTACAATACCGATACCAGCACTTACGTCACGCTCGATAATCTGGCTGAGATGGTCCGGTCCGAGCGCGACTTTGTCGTCTATGACGCCAAGACCGGCGAAGACCTGACCCACCAGGTGCTCACCCAAATCATCGTTGATGAAGAGAGCAAAGGGCAGAGCCTCCTCCCGATCAGCTTTCTGCGCCAACTTATCCGTTTTTACGGGAACTCGATGGAGCGGCTCGTGCCCAGCTACCTCGAATTCAGCATGAACACGCTGGCGCGCGAGCAAGAAAAATACACCAAGCAGTTGGCCGAGACCTTCAATACGACGCCGTTTGGCGGCGCGGCTTTCGAGGCGATGCAGAAACAGGCGCGGCAGAACATGGAGATGTTTGAACAAGCGATGAGCATGTTCAATCCGCTCAGCGCCGCGGATGCGGAGCAGGCGGGGGACGACACGAACCCTGGCAAGGCCACCCAGCCCAGCGAAGCTGCCCCGGCCTCAGCCGAAGAGGTGGCCCAGCTTCGCGCTCAACTCGCGGAGATGCGCGCGCGGCTGGACCAGCTGACGAAACACCGCGACGGCCAGGGCGACTCCTGAGGTCGGCAGATCGTCCGCCGTTGCGCCGCCATCATACAGCCACATAACTCGCTTTTGCTTCGGTCGCGCTGCGCACTGGCGTGCGCGGACGAGCGGAAACGGTTTGTTTACCGCATTTCGTGCACCATGCTTTCATTACACCACGGCAAACGCAGGTAGTCTGTGCAGGAGCTGAGGCGATACGCAATCCGTAGGGAACAGACCCCATGGCGGGCCGTCGGTCTTGCCGTAGCGCTCGGCATAGCCGGTCTTTCCGGCGGGTGCGCTGTGAACTCTGCGGCCACCGGCAACTTCGCGAATGATTCGTCTGATAGCCAGGCGGTCAAATCTTCCCAGAAGGACGAGGACTCCGGGGAGCCGTCTTTTTCCGAGAGGCTTTCCGCGCTCTGGAATCGTGCGACCGACTCCTCAGGCGATGAGGAGTTGGAGGCCGTCGCGCCTGCCGAGAGCTTTGAGCCGGCTGATGCGCTGGCCCTCGTGAACGACTATCGCCAGCAGAACGGGTTGCAGCCCGTGGCGCTGCATCCGCAGCTGGAAACCGCGGCGGAGGCGCATGCCGAAGATCTGGCTGCGCACGACAGGATTTCTCATTTCGGCTCTGATGGTTCCGATCCCTGGGAGCGCGTTGAGCGCACCGGCTTCAACGCCAAGGTGGCCGCCGAAAATGTTGGCACCGGGCAGTTGACGTTCGGAGAACTGTTCCGTGAATGGAAGCGCAGCCCGGACCACAATAGCAACCTTCTGATGCCTGATGCGACGCATATGGGGGTGGCCGTGGTGCGGAAACCGGATACGCAGTTTAAGACCTTCTGGAGCCTGGTGCTGGGAGCGCCGAGCTAACGGCGCGAGCCACGAAAGCCTGTCCCGACAACAAATTTCAACATCGTCTTGTCAAAGACCCCTGTTGATGAGTATGTCTCAAGGTGGAGAGGTGGCCGAGTGGTCGAAGGCGCTCCCCTGCTAAGGGAGTATACGGCAAAACCGTATCGTGGGTTCGAATCCCATCCT
>CAYXPZ010000083.1:0-9675 GCA_964466965.1 uncultured Hyphomicrobiaceae bacterium | reverse complement strand
TTAAACACCATCCGCCGCGATCTGGGCCGCTAGTGCATTGACGCATTCATTCGCTCTCGGACTCGCTGCTCGCTGAAGCGAATGAATGCGTCAATGCACTAGGTCTGCAAGAAGCGCCGCGACGCGCCTTCCAGCACCACCGTCGTCAATGTCCCGCTGCGCCAAGCCAGCGTGTCGATATCCATCCGGTTCGCGCGAATGTCGGGTTCGCTGACCGGCGTATGACCATGCACAACATACCGCCCGAAATCACCTTCATGATCGAGAAACGGCTCGCGTATCCAGATAAGGTCATGCTCGGCCTGCGCATCCAGCGCGATGCCGGGTCGCACGCCCGCATGAACAAATAAATAGTCCCCGATCGCTACAGAGGTCTTGAGACCGCGAAACAGGGTCAAATGCGCATCTGGGATGGCGGCCAGCGCTGTCTGGCGCAGGCGCTCCGGCGTTTCGTTGCGCATGGCGTCCACGTCCACGCTATAAGACTCGAGCGTCTCGACGCCGCCGTTAGCCGCCCAGTGGAAGAAGCGATCGGCGTCGTCCAGAAAGTCGAGCAGCATAACCTCGTGGTTGCCCTTCAAAAGGTGGGTCGTGTAGCGCGCCTCATTCATCAGCCGCAACGCCTGATCGATGACGCCGGCACTGTCCGGTCCGCGGTCGATATAGTCGCCTAAAAACACCAGAACAGTCTCGTTAACCTGGGTCGCCGTGCTGTTGTCAGCAGCAATACGCTGCAGCATCTCGGCCATGAGGTCGGCCCGGCCGTGGAGATCGCCGATCGCATACACGCGGATGTTGTCTGGAACGCGCGGCCACTCGGTGGATGGCGACTGGGCTTGATCAGTCCGGCCGCCGGTTTGATCCGCCATCCGGTCGTGTTTCGGGCCATTGCCGGCGGTTCCGCTCATTGATAAACCCTTTCAAGGATATTTCGGCTTTCCATTTACCTAGTGATGCCGTATTTCCCGGTTATCGCCTACACCAAGTGTAGATGCGTCGGCGATCACAACCCTTCGGCGTGTAGGCTTGATCGCTCGCGGTTCGCGCAAACCCGGCCGGCCCGTCGGGAAATCATCCGGTAATTGTGAACGTCGCGCAGCGCACTGATCGGCCGGAGCGGTGCCGACGATACCCCGGGAAAAGGCCGACCATGCGCGCATAAGGTGATGATCCCAGCGCGGGACAAGGAGTGCGACATGTCCAGCTCGACCAGCTCGAAACGCTCTGCTGACGATCCTGTGGTGGCCGACACGAAAGACAGCGCATCCGGAGCCAACCCGCCCGAGGCGAAAGGTAATACCGGGATGACCGGCGACAAAGATGGTGCCGCGCCGAAGAGCGGCGATGAGGCCCGCGCTACGGTCGCGAACCAGAACGAGACACCGACGGATAACAGCGCTGCCTCGGATAAGGGTGCAAGCGGGGAGGATACGGTCGCTGCTGGGTCGCAAAACCAGGAAATGTCGAAAGAAGCAGACAAATCGCCTGAGGCAACGGAGACCGCTGCTGCACAGACTGAGTCCGCCGGCTCGCGAGACGCTGATGACGATACGGTAACACAATCTGACGAAGCGGATGAGGAAGAAGAAACGCTGGACCTGCGGGCACTGTTCGCAAGCTCAGAGCCGGATTTCGCCGAACCGATAGACACCTTCGAAGCCGCGCGCAGCGCGAAAGCGCCCCCACGGGCGGACGCCGAGAAAGAGACCCCAACCACGCTGGAACCTGATGCCGCGGCGAATGCGAGCGGCGAAGACACCGCTTCGCCCTTTGTGTTGCCTGACGAAGCTGCCCTCAACCTTTCCGAGGTCGGGCGCGATCAGGGCGCGCGCCGCGCAGCCGAAATCGCAGATCGTGGGGAAAGCCCCACTCACGCCAGCGGTGCAGGGCCGGACGCCGATGGCGCGGCCACGCCTGGCGACCCGCTCGCCGATGCCGTTCAGTCTGCGCTTCGGAGCGTTTACGGCGACGCAGAACGCGACGAAGACAGCGAGGGCTTTCCGGACCCGGATGTGGAAAGCAGCGGTAGCGGCCCGGTGCTGCAATGGGCGAGTACGGCGTCTCAGCACGCGACAGAAGATCATCATCGTGAGGAGCGCTTTGACGACGCGCCGATCCGCGAGGCGAAGAGCGAGTCCGCGATTGACGAGGAAACAACGGAGGCTGTGCTCAGCTATCTGTACGAACATGTCGCCCGCGATAATGACGACCGCCGCGCCGGCGGGGACGCAGAGACAGCGCTGAGTTCTGATAGCGCGGCTGCCGATGTTATCGCAGACGCTGAGCCCCCTGGCTCATACGAGGGATGGTCAAGCGATCTGGCATCAGGCACGCCAGGCCAGACCAGCGGGCCGCTGACGGCAGGCTCAGATGCGCCGCCGCCCATCAGCTCAGACGGTGCACAAAGCGCGGAGGGCGGTGACCCGGCCCATCACGCCAATACATTCCAGCAGGAGACCTTTCACGCGCCGGTCGACCTGGGGATCGAAGGCTCGGAAGCCAGCGGTAAGCTCCTCGGCGCTGCGGGCCTCGGCCTGATCGGCGGTATCGCCGCGGCCGGCGTCGTCGCTGTGTTCGTTTTCAATTCCTTCGTGACCGAACAAGGCTCCGGGACCCTGCCGACACGCGCGGCGACCGAACTGGGCGACAGCGCCGCGCCTGACGATACGCAAGCCGGAGCGGATACCGGTCTGCAAGCTGAAAACCAAGTGCGGGACGCTGCTGATGCGGATGGAGCAACGGGCGCAGAAGCACTTGCAGGCGCGGCCTCGCCCGCCGCGAGCGAACAAAGCGACGCACCAGCGCAGCAAACCGCTGCGGCGTCAGGCGACGAGGCTGGTGATGCCGCGGCAACAGCGCAGAGCGACGCAGCCGCCGAAAAACTGGAGATCGTTGCAGGTTCGGTCAGCGGCCGCACCGACCAACCGATTCCTCTGGCACTTTCCGTCCCCCAAAGCGATCGCGAACGGTTCGTGCGTATCGATGGACTGCCGGAAGGGGTGAAGCTGTCTGCTGGCGTGGATACCGGCAATGGAAGCTGGCTACTCTCGGCGGACCGCGCCAATGACCTGGCGTTGACCTCGCCTGACGGCTTCTCCGGGGTGTTCACGCTGGAAGCCGAAGTACTTGGCGCGGACGCCCGTACACCGGTCAGCAACAGCGTTCGGTTCGAGGTGAGCGTCGAGGGCGTCGCTGCATCAAACGCGGCAGACGAGGCGCGGCCAGCGGCGCTCGACCCGGCGACGGCGCCTGCCGCCGCAGATCAGCCCCCGGCGCTCATTGCGCGCGCGCGGAGCCTTCTGAAAGCGGGCGATGTGTTGGCGGCACGAGAAATGCTGCGCGTTCAAGCGGAAAACGGCAATGCCGACGCCGCCCTGGCCTTGGGCGAATCCTATGATCCGATCACGTTTTCCGAACTGACCTCCCCCAATGCCAGCCCGGATGCGACTGCGGCTTTCCGCTGGTATATGAGAGCAGCAGACCTCGGCGAGCCCAGCGGGCGCACCAAGATGTCCGAACTGAAGTCGTGGCTTCTGCGTTAGCGGTGCGTGCCTATTTGGCTAGGTGGGTCTTTATGCACACCATGTCATAACGACGTACAGCGTTCACTGAACCCGTTCTAGTTGCTTTCGCTCAACTGGCGCAGCAGGTGTTTGCGCAGGCGCTGCCGGACGATGCGTTGCTGGCTTTGGACCACGCCACGGCTGCGACTTGTACCAGGCGGTGACATAAGCGGTTGCGATCAGGACGCCGAACCCCACGATGTTGACCAGCGCGAAGTTCCAAGTATTGCGTCCGATAAAATCAAGGATAGCACCTGAGAACTGCGCAAGCACCATACTGGTCAAGAACACGGCCAGTGATTGCTGACCGACCTTCTTTACGATCTGTACGACGCGTCCCCACAGCCCGCTGCCGAGGAGCCGGCGGCCGCCTTCGCCAGCCGCAGCCCATGCCAAATAGGCCAGCGCCAAAAAGTGGACGTAGCGCAGAATGCCGAATTCCGTCTTCACGATGAGCGGACGCAGCGCGGCACGCCACTCCTGAAGCATTGGGAATTCTGTGTAGATGCGGAACCATGCCACCGGGATCGTCAAGATCACCACGGCTAGCGCAGCGAAGATCAGCCAGGGACGCACCGGGGGCGCAGGGATCCACCCGCGCATGAAGGCAAACCCGGTAAAAAAGACGAGTTGCCAGCCGAACGGGTTGAAGAACCAGTCGCGATCGCTCCAGGGCTCCGCAGGCAAAGCGAGAAGCTGCATGTTGGCCCCGAGCCAGACCAAGGCGATGAACACGCCAGCGAGATAGCGGCTTTGCCAGCCGAGCTGCACGACGATTGGCATCATCGCGAGGATGACGAGATACATCGGCAGGATGTCGAAATAGTTCGGCACGTAGGTGAGCGTGAGCAGCCCGACCAGATTCGTCGCTGTGTTGTCGAAGAACCAGACCAGGTTCAGGCGATCGCGGAAGTGATTTTCTTCGCCATACCACCCGGTGCTGTCGAGGCCGACCATCATCGCTGCCACGATCAGGAAGAGCGCGATATGGCCCCAGTAGACCTGCCAGACGCGATGACTGACGCGCGCCGTGCCCATCCACCAGCCACGCTCGTCAAACACGCGCCCGAAGGCGATGGCCGACGCCATGCCCGAGCAGAAAACGAAAATCTCAGTGGCGTCGGAAAAGCCGAAGCGCGCCGGAATCCAGAGCGTCCAGACATTCCCGGGAATATGGGCGATGAAGATGATGAACATGCCCAGCCCCCGGAAGAAATCCAGGCGCGGGTCGCGCTGACGCGCGGCAACGCCGGCCGCGTTTTCAAATTTCATGGCTGGCAAATCTCCTCTCCCCGGAGCCAGCGCGCCTCACACGTTCACCGCGCCGGTATCCTCCTCGGGCCGCTGCATACCGTGCCTGCGCATGTGTTCGAGCCAACTGATGCGCGATCGGGCGAAACCATCCGGCGCGCCGCGAATCCGGTTGCGCTGGTCGATCAGCCCCCGCGCCTGCATCCATGCGCCGGCGCGAATGGCGGCGTCAATCGTGATGCGCTCAAACACATCACGCTGTGCATGGCTGCCGCCGATAGACTGGAGATGCGGCCGTGCTGTGGCCAACTGCCGGAATGCTGTGCGGTAATCAGCATTCTTGAAAGCCCGTAGCCCGTCTGCAACTGGCGCGCCGGTGTGGCCCGCCACCATGTCCATTTCGCCTTTGGGCTCCGCGCCGGCTTCGCGCAACCGCTGCGCCAATCGGTCCGCTGCGTCGCCGCGGCCGCTACCTGTCAGCGCCAGCATATAATGCAGGTCGGCGAACACCACGCTGCCATCATTGACCCGCTGCTCGGCGAGGTCCGCGAGTTCCGCCCAGCGCGCGCCAACGTCTCGCCCTTCCAACTCCAGGCGCATCAGTAACGACGTGGCATTCGCGATATCCCTGTAATCATCTGTCTGATCATGACGAACGCGGTTGTCATAAAGCGAAAGCACCGCGTCGTAATCGCCCATTTCGAGGTAAAACAACGCCAGATGCCACCAGACATGGTAGCTGAAATTGTTGCAGTGCGACCATGCGGCCTCATTAGCGTGAACAAAGCGCACACCGTCCCGGGCCCGCGCTGTCATCTCATAAACATGGGTTACGGCATGCAACGCCCAGGCATCGTCAGGGGCCAGTTCCAGCGCCCGCCGCCCTTGACGTTCAGCAGCGTCATAAGTGCCGGTCTCTTCCAGAGCGAAGGCGTAGCAGCCATGGACATAACCGGCCAGCGGATGGTCGGCATGATAGAACCGCATGGCCTGCTCCAGCGACTGGCGCATGGCGAAGCGGTGCCCCAGCATGAACCTGATCGCGTGGGCCAGCTTCAGCGCGAGCGCGTCGCCTGGCCAGTGGTGATGCACCTTGTCGAGCTGTGCGGCGGCTGAACTCGGAGATCCGTCGAGCCAGTCGCTCAGGGCTGAAGCGTACAGCCGCTCGCGTGCATCCAGCGCGCCCTGGCGCTGAAGACAAGCTATGTCCGCGGCAATGGTGCGCGCCTCGGAACACGCCTCGGCCCGCCCAAGCAGCATCAGAAACAGCCCCTTGGCGATCTTGGCCAAGCCGAAATCTGGCGCGGCTTTGAGGACCTTCTGCAATTGATCCGGGGTCCAGACGGCGTGCGCCAGAAAGCCGCGAACAGTCGCGTTCCAAGCTTTCAACGTCTGGTCGGCGGTCAGCTGGACAGGATGGCCACTTTCATCGTGCAAAGACATGATTTTCTGGAAAGCGCGCTATTTGCCAATGAACAAGCGCAAGGGACACTGCCCGTTGGCGGCGGTCCAAACGCGTCGTTAGACTACGTCTGAGCCGCGCCGCCGCCCAAATGAACCCTGTTCACACGGCGTCAAGATTCCGTGTCTGGCAAAAGGCAGCGGCTGCACGGTTGCTCTGGCAGTGATAACCTCGGGTCGATCGACAGCTGGCGGGAGCATGTATGAGCACAGATCAGCGGCGGACAAATCATCGCACGGTCGGCCTCGGCGTCGCGGGGCTCGCAGCGGTCGTTGGTGCCGCCATGTACGAGGGGGGCACAACACTGGCCCTGGCGGCGCTGATTGGCGGGTTCGCCGGTGTCGCGCTCTATCATGCCAGCTTTGGGTTTACCGGCGCGTGGCGGCGGCTGATCCTGGAGCGGCGCGGGGCAGGATTGCGCGCGCAGATGGTTCTGATCGGCTTAACGGCTACGGTTTCATTCCCGCTGATCGGTTATGGCGCGTCGATCGGGATGCCCACCGGCGCGTTCGTCTTTCCGTTTGGAGTCGCAGCGGCCATCGGCGCGTTCTTGTTCGGCATTGGTATGCAGCTCGGCGGCGGCTGCGGATCAGGCACGCTGTTTACCGCGGGCGGCGGCAGCACGCGAATGATACTGACGCTGGCCGCGTTCATTGCCGGCTCCACCATCGGGGCGGCCCATGTGCCGGCGTGGCAGGGGTTGCCGCGCTTCGAGGCGGTCTCTCTTATCGGAGCGTTTGGCGTTCTTCCGGCGTTTTGCTTGACGGCGGGCGTGCTGCTGGCGCTGGCGTTCGGTTCTGCCGCGATCGAGCGAGCCCGACATGGTCAGATCGAGGGCTGGCGCGAGACCGGCTCGCTGATCCGCGGTCCCTGGTCGCTGCTGCTCGGGGCATTGGCGCTGGCAGCAGTGGGCATCGCGACGTTTCTGGTGCTCGGCCGTCCGTGGGGGATCACCTCGGCCTTCGCGCTGTGGGGTTCGCAGATCGCGGGCGCGGCGGGCGTCCCAGTGGAAAGCTGGAGCTACTGGCAGTGGCAACCCGGCGCGCTGGAGCGCAGCGTCTTGGCCGATTCCACCTCGGTCATGGACTTCGGCATCATTTTGGGCGCGATGACCGCCGCCGCGCTGGCTGGACGTTTCGCCCCGACATTGCGCCTGAGCGCACGCGACGCGATCACGGCAATCATCGGCGGCCTGCTGATGGGCTATGGCGCCCGCCTGGCCTTCGGCTGCAACATCGGCGGCTTTCTGGGCGGCGTCGTGTCGGGCAGCCTGCACGGCTGGGGCTGGCTGGTGTTCGGCTTCCTGGGGAATGCCGTCGGCGCATGGCTGCGCGGCGGCCTCGGCATGAATGCCGCGGCCCCGCCAGCAAGTGGCCGCAGCGGGGTCAGCACATAACGCTCTGTCGCGCACGCCGGCGCGTTAAGCCGTCCGTCTGTCCCGCTGGCGTCGCCTATTGGCTCTGCTGCGACTGCTGGAGCGCCTCGATGAACTGGCGCGCATAGTGGCGCTTTTCATCTTCCTCCATGTCGTCGAGGGACTTCTCGATCCCCGCGGCCTGAAGCGCCTGCTCCAGCGCCGGGCGCATCTTCTCGTCGCCGAGCAGCGCATCCACCAAGTGATCTGGCACCTCGGTGGCAGCTGCCTGCTGTTGTTGCTGGCTGATCACCTGGCGCAGCACGTCGCGCTGCGTTTCCTGCGCCATGTCATCGAGTGGCGTTTCGATGTCGTTGGCTTCCAGAATTTGGGCAAGTTTGTCGCGTATGCCTTGATCGTTCAGCATCTGGTCGAGTTCGGCATCGCTCGGCAGATTGCTGCTATCCTCTGAAGTCAAAAGGTGCTCCTGACGTTCGTGTGAGCATTGTGGCGGCCCGCCAGACGGACGCGCCGATGCGGCGGCGTTTTTCCACACCTCTGGTAGTTATCAATGACGTGGCTGCCTGCGTCAAACGCAGCGGGACCCGGCTCCACAGATCGCGAGCGGCGCACTTGCCCGGAGCACCGATTCCTCCTAGTATGTTATGTTATAACGTAAGAGAGGTTTAATGATGCGATCAATCATCGATCCGCCGACCGGCGCCAAAGATACACGGCTTCCCGTGACGGTATTGTCAGGCTTTCTCGGCGCAGGGAAGACGACCTTGCTAAACCATGTCCTCAACAACCGCGAGGGAAGGCGCGTCGCAGTCATTGTGAACGACATGAGCGAAGTCAACATCGACGCCGATCTGGTAAAGCATGGAGGCGCTGAATTGTCGCGCACCGACGAAACCCTCGTCGAGATGAGCAATGGCTGCATCTGCTGCACGCTGCGCGAGGACCTGCTCAACGAGGTCGAGCGGCTGGCCGGCGCGGGCCGCTTCGATTATTTGTTGATCGAATCGACGGGCATCTCCGAGCCGCTTCCAGTCGCCGCCACGTTCCATTTCGAGGACGAAAACGGTAAGGCGCTGGCCGACACAGCGCGGCTCGATACCATGCTCACGGTCGTGGACGCCGCCAGCCTGCTACGCGATTACGGCTCCACCGACTTCCTGCGCGATCGCGGCGAGGCCGCTGGCGACGACGACAACCGGACGCTCGTGGATCTGCTGGTCGAGCAGATCGAATTCGCAGATGTGATCGTGCTGAACAAGGTCAGCAGCGCCAGCCCGGAGGATCTCGCCACCGCCCGGCGCGTCATTGCCGGACTGAACGCGGATGCCAGGGTCATCGAGACGGATTATGGCGCGGTCCCGCTCGCCGACGTGTTGGATACGGGGCGCTTCGACTACAACAGGGCGCAGACCCACCCTCTGTGGGCAAAAGAGCTTTACAACTTTCAGGATCACGTGCCTGAAACGGAGGAATACGGCATCAAGAGCTTCGTTTATCGCGCCCGCGCGCCGTTCGACCCGGCGAAGTTTCACGATTTCGTCAATTCGTCGTGGGCCGGGGTGATCCGCGCCAAGGGCTTCTTCTGGCTTGCCACCCGGCCGGAATGGGTCGCGGAGTTGAGCCAGGCGGGCGCGTTCGTCCACACCGGCGCGGTCGGCTACTGGTGGGCATCGGTGCCGCGCCAGGATTGGCCGGACAACCCAGAGTTGGTGGCGAAGGTGCGCGAGCGCTGGCATCCGGCTTATGCCGACCGCCGCCAGGAACTGGTGTTCATCGGGCTGGATTTCGATGAAGCGGAGTTGAGCGCTCGACTCGATGCGTGTCTGATCGACGCGGCCGAGGACGGCGGCTTTGACCCCGCGCGCTGGCGGCATCTACCCGACCCGTTCCCGGCTTGGCGGCGGCAAGCTGCGGCCTGAAGCCGCTTCAGGCCACGCGGTCGCGCGGCTCGCGCCCAGCGAAAAATGCATCGAGATTGTCGAGCGCGCGGAAGCCCATCGCGTCGCGGGTCTCGCGCGTGGCGC
>CAYXPZ010000082.1:0-9734 GCA_964466965.1 uncultured Hyphomicrobiaceae bacterium | reverse complement strand
CCGCCACCGGTATTCAAACGCCACGCCGCGGAACACCAGCGCCAACAGCATCGCAATAATCGGCGCATAAAGCGCGGGCATGACGACGGCATATGCCAGCGGAAACACCGCGAAAAGCCCGCCGCCGCCGAGGATCAACCAGGTCTCGTTGCCATCCCAGACCGGAGCGACGGAGTTCATGGCGATGTCGCGCTCGTGCCCGGAGGTGTAGCCGAGGAACAGGATCCCGACGCCGAGATCGAAACCGTCCAGCAGCACGTAGGCGAGTATCGCGATAGCGATTAGGCCAGCCCAGATAAACGGCAGGTCGATGACCATGATCTATCCCTCCAGTTGTGCAGGCGCCGGCTATTCCGCTGGCTTGGGTTGCTGATCAAGGCTTCGCGCGGGCCCCGGCGTAATGCCACTTGTGCGAATCGGGCCAAGTTCGCCAACATCCAGCCCGGCGTCCGGCGTCTTCCCCATCAAGCGCAGCAGATAAAACGTGCCGGCTCCGAAGACGATGAAGTACACCACGATAAACACCAGCAACGATGTCGCTACGGCAGGCGTCTCAATCGGTGATGCGCTCGCCGCGGTCGTTAGTTCGCCGTAGATCGTCCAGGGCTGGCGGCCAACTTCCGTCACGACCCAGCCGGCCACCACGGCGACGAAGCCCATCGGTCCCATGACGACGGCGAGCCGCTGCAGCCAGCGCGCCTGAAACAGGTTGCCGCGTAGCCGCTCGAAACCGCTCCACACGCCGACCAGGATCATCAGAAAGCCGATGCCGACCATGATGCGGAACGCCCAAAACACGATGTCGAGCGGAGGCCATTCTTCCTTTGGAAATGCTTGAAGCCCCTGAACCTCGCCATCGAGATCGCCGGTCAAGACCCAAGAGCCCAGCTTCGGGATCTCGATCGCGTTATGCACGGTGCCTGCTTCCGCATCAGGGTCGCCGAACAGGATCAGCGGCTGACCGGATTTCGTTTCGAAGTGCCCTTCCATCGCGGCGATCTTGGCTGGCTGATGCTCAAGCGTGTTCTCGCCGTGCGCGTGGCCGGCAATGAGCTGAAGGGGAGCGACGATCAATGCCATCCACATCGCCATCGAGAACATGATGCGCGCGCCACGGTTTTGCCGATCACGCAGCAAATGCAGCGCCCCCACGGCGCCGACAACGAAAGCCGTCGTCAGATAGGCCGCCAGCACCATGTGCACGAGGCGATACGGGAAGGATGGGTTAAAGATGATCTCCCACCAGTCGGCTGGAATGTACTGCCCGGCTTCATTCATGGCGAACCCGGCCGGAGTCTGCATCCAGGAGTTGACCGATAGGATCCAGAATGCCGACAGCAACGTGCCGAAGGCGACCACAAGCGTGGCGACGAAATGCAGCTTCGGCCCGACGCGATTCATGCCGAACAGCATGATCCCGAGAAAGCCGGCTTCCAGAAAGAAAGCGGTCAGAACTTCATAGCCCATCAGCGGGCCAATCACCGGGCCGGCCTTGTCGGAGAAGACCGACCAGTTCGTCCCGAACTGATAGGACATCACCAGCCCCGAAACCACGCCCATACCAAATGCGACCGCGAAGATGGTCTTCCAGTAATTGAAAAGTTTGAGGTAGGCGTCATCCTTCTTCCATAGCCACAGGCCTTCCAGAACGGCGAGATAGCTCGCCAGCCCGATCGTGAACGACGGGAAGATGATGTGGAAGGCAACGGTGAATGCGAATTGGAAACGCGCCAATTCCAGCGCTTCGAAGCCGAGCATTTCTCTCACTCCCAACCGAGTTTCCTAGTTGGAGTTCTGGGACTGCGGCGACGCGGGATCAAGGAAATCCTGTCGGGCGAATTGTCGCTTTGATATCCGTCAAATACCTGCAGCAGCTTCGGAAAACTGCCAGATCTTCGTTACTTGTGCTTGAACTGCGGGCTGCGCTTTTCCGAGAAGGCCGTCATGCCCTCTTTCTGGTCTGCCGTCGCGAACAGGCTGTGGAACAGCCGGCGTTCCACGCGCGTGCCCGCGCTCAGGCCCATTTCGTAGGCGTTGTTCACGCTCTCCTTCGCCATCATAACGGCAGGCATGGACATTTCGGCGATCTTCTCCGCCGCCCTCACGGCTTCCTCGACAACATTCCCGCCAGTGACAATCCGGCTGACCAGACCGGCGCGTTCGGCCTCCTCGGCGTCCATATTCCGGCCGGTCAGGCACATTTCCATGGCTTTCGACTTGCCCACCGCATGGGTCAGCCGCTGCGTGCCGCCTGCCCCGGGAATGATCCCGAGCGTGATCTCCGGCTGGCCGAACTTGGCGGTCGGCGCGGCAAGGATGAAATCGCACATCATGGCCAGTTCGCAGCCGCCGCCAAGCGCATAACCTGAGACAGCGGCGATGACGGGTTTGCGCGCGCGCGCCATGCGGTCCCAATTGCCGAGGAATTCGTCCCGGTAGGTCGCAGGGAAGACCTTTTCGCGCATCTCCTTAATGTCCGCGCCCGCAGCGAACGCGCGCTCGGAGCCGGTCATAACGATGCAACCGATATGCGCCTCGGCTTCGAATGCGTCGAGCGCCCGGCCGATTTCGGACATCATCGTTTCGTTCAGCGCATTGAGCGCCTCAGGCCGATTCAGCGTGATCAGCCCAACGCGCCCGCGTTTCTCGACGATGATTGTCTCATAGGTCATGAGAAGAGTCCCCCTTGTGATCCCGCGCCCGCATTATCGCTGGCAGCGCGGACAATAAAAGGTTGAGCGGCCGTTTTGAACCTCGCGATGCACCGTTCCACCGCAATCCGCGCGCGGGCACCGGTCTGCCTCACGGCCATAGACCGCGAACGCATGCTGGAAATAGCCGAGTGCCCCGTCTGTGCCGCGATGATCGCGCAGGCTAGAGCCTCCCGCCGCGATAGCCTCGTCAAGGACCTGCGGAATAGCCGCAGCAAGCCGCTTCGCGCTCGCCGAGGGGCGGCCGGTGGCCGTGGCGAGACAGCCCGCGGGCGCTAATGGCGATAAACGCGCGCGGTGCAGCGCCTCACAAACATAAATGTTGCCAAGCCCCGCAATGTTCCGTTGATCGAGCAGAAAACTTTTGAGCGGCTGAATGCGCCCGCCTCCTTGATCCGCAAGATACTCCGGGGTCAGTTCGGGGCTGAGCGGCTCTGGGCCGAGATCGCGAAGCAGCGGATGCGCGTCGATTTCGTCCGGCATGATCAGCGTCATGTATCCGAAGCGTCGCGCATCGTTATAGATCACCCGCGCGCCGGAATCGAAGCTGAACACGACATGATCGTGCTGTGGCATCCCGCCGCCAGCATAGACGAACTCACCCGGCTGCACTGGCGCAGCGCTTAACGGCGCGCCCTTTGCCAGCCCGACCACAGAAAACCGCCCACTCATTCCCAAATGCATGGCGAGCACGAGGGTGTCGGTATGCGCGAGCAGATATTTCGCGCGGCGCTCCAGCCTCAGGACCCGCCGGCCAACAAGGTGCTGAACGAAACCATCGGGGAACGGAAACCGAAGGTCGGCCCGGCGCAGCTCAACCGACGTGATCCGCGCGCCCTCCATTGCGGGCGCGAGGCCCCGGCGGACTGTTTCGACTTCAGGCAGCTCAGGCATTTGGCTCAGCGCTCCGCTGCGCGTATTCGCCTCTGTCACAGCGCATGGAGACAATAGCAACGTGCGGCACCCTGCGCTATGGTCGCGCGCATGACGAACGACACCACGCATAAGTCAGACCCGTCGGATACGGCGACCTTCGGTTTTCAACAGGTTCGCGCCGCCGACCGCCAGGCGCTGGTCAACAATGTATTCGCGCGCGTCGCAAACCGGTACGACCTGATGAACGATCTGATGTCAGGCGGGCTTCACAGGCTGTGGAAGGACGATCTGATTGCCTGGCTCGCGCCCGCAAAGACCCGGGCGTTCCGGCTGGTCGATGTGGCGGGCGGCACCGGGGATATCGCCTCGCGTTTGCTCAATGCCACCGGGCCGCAGGCGACGGCGGTCATCTGCGATATTTCTGCGGAAATGCTGGAGGCAGGATACCGCCGATTCGCGGGAACGGCGCTGGCGCGGCGGCTGGACTTCGTTCAGGGCAATGCCGAAGTTTTGCCGTTTCCCAACGGCAGCTTCGACGCCTATACCATTGCCTTCGGCATCCGCAACGTCACCAACCGCGACCGCGCGCTCCGAGAAGCCTACCGGGTGCTGCGCCCCGGCGGGCGCTTCTTGTGCCTGGAATTCTCGCAAGTTCAAGCGCCGGTTCTCGACGACATTTACGAACTGTATTCGTTTCATGTCATACCAAGGCTCGGCGAGGTCGTGGCTGGCGAGCAGGAGGCATACCTGTATCTCGTGGAGAGCATCGCGCGGTTCCCCGACCAGGACACATTTGCTGAAGAGGTGAAGTCCGCAGGGTTTTCGCGCGTGCGCTATCGCAACCTCACTGGCGGAATCGCCGCGATCCACTCCGGCTGGCGACTCTGAGGTCAACAACCGCATAAGCGGGGGCACATTTCAGCGTGAAAGCGCTTCTTCACATTTATCGCCTGGTGCGCGCGGGGCTGGTCCTGACGCCGCACGCGCTGCGTGCCCTGCCTGAGGACAAGCCCATACCGGGACCGCTCAAGCTGTTGCGCCGCACGCCGATCGGCCGTCCGCGTAAGGCGCAACCTGGAGACCTGTCCAAGGCTGTGGCAGCGCTGGGCCCGAGCTATATCAAGCTGGGACAGTTTCTGGCGACGCGGCCTGATCTCGTGGGCCTGGAGGTCGCCAGCGAGCTGGCGGCGCTGCGCGACAAGCTGCCGCCATTCCCGACAGCGGAGACCAAGCACGCCATATCCGATGCGTTCGGCGCGGATGTTGATCAGCTTTTTGATCAATTCGGCGCTCCGGTTGCCGCGGCGTCCATCGCGCAAGTCCACCGTGCTACGATCAAGACGCCGGGCCGCCCGCCGCGCGACGTCGCCGTCAAGGTTTTGCGCCCTGGCGTGGAAGCGCGCTTCCAGCGCGATCTGGAGACCTTCTATTTCGCCGCGCATATGATCGAGCGTTGGCACGCGCCGTCCCGCCGGCTTCGTCCCGTTGCGGTTGTCGATACACTCGCCGAATGGGTTGCATTGGAGATGGACCTGCGCATGGAAGCTGCAGGTCTTTCCGAGATGCACGATAACATCACCGCAGGCGGCGATACGGACTTCCGCGTGCCGGAGATCGACTGGACGCGAACCTCGCGGCGCATCCTGACCATCGAGTGGATTGACGCAATCCCGCTGGGAGATATCGCCGCAATCGAACGCGCCGGGCTAGACCGTCGTCAACTCGGCATCAACATCATCCGCAGCTTCCTGAAGCATGCGATGCGCGACGGCTTCTTTCACGCGGACATGCATCAGGGCAATCTGTTCGTCGATTACAGTGGCCGCATCATCGCCATCGACTTCGGCATCATGGGGCGGCTGGGCCCGAAGGAAAAACGCTTCCTCGCCGAAATCCTATTCGGCTTCATCACTCGCAGCTACATGCGCTGCGCGCGTGTGCATTTTGAGGCCGGCTATGTACCGCCGCACCAAGACGTCGCGACCTTCGCGCAAGCATTGCGGGCGATTGGCGAGCCGCTTCAGGACCGGACGGCCGAGGAAATCTCGATGGGCCGGGTGCTGGGACAGCTCTTCGAAGTCACCGAGATGTTCGACATGCGCACGCGCCCCGAACTGCTGCTGCTGCAAAAGACCATGGTGGTGGTTGAGGGGGTTGCGCGCTCGCTCGATCCCCGGCTGAACATGTGGGAAGCGGCGGAGCCAGTCGTGCGCGACTGGATGGAGACTGAAATGGGTGCGGGCGCGCGCTTGCGCGAAGCCGCTGAAGGCGCAGTCAACGCGGCGGCATTCATCACGGCGCTTCCGCGCCTGTCGGAACAGGCTACAAAGCTCACCCAGAGCCTCACGCAAATCAGCGAAAACGGTTTGCGCCTGGAGGACGACACGGTGGCGCGCCTCAGCGTGGCCACCGACCGCCGGGGCTGGTGGGGGCGACTGGGCATCTGGACGGGCGCATTGGCGCTGGCCGCGATAGCTTTCAGTTTGTGGAGCGGCTAACCGAACAGACCCGGGAGGCCGAGGATGAGCACTTGCGCCAGCACTCCGCCGGCGATCACAAGCCCAGCCCAAAGCGCAGCTCTGCGAAGCTGTCGCGCCCAATTCATCTGAACCCGCACCTCGATGAGCTGCTCAGGCAGCGCGACGTCGGCGATCATGCCGTTCTCATCAATGCTGCGCGCGGCCGCATAAAGCTGAAGCGTTCGGCTGCCGGACGTCATCGGCAGCACCGTCCATTGCCACTGCCCAAACGGCTCGCTGTCGAGAAAGCTTGGCCGGTCAAATATCCATTGTGTCTCGGGCATCAGCGGCTCGATCATGAAGCCACCGTCGGGCGCCCGAAGATACAGGCTCATCGCCCGCGTCACGAGGGCGCCATGGTTTTGCTCCGGCCCCTCGTTTTGCATTCCGGCAATCAGACTATCGGTTTGTTCCCGGGCGATGCGAATTTCAACCGACTCTTCCGCGCGCTCGCGCATGGCGCGGGGTATCCGCTCGGCGAGCTTTTCAAGAGGCGGTTTCGGCTTCTTGCTCTCTGGTGGCTTCTTTACAGCGCGCCTGGTCGATTGAGGACCACCGACACCGTTGGCTCTGCGCCGCGCCGGCGGGTGCGGCTCCGCCCCGGCGGAAGCCGAGTTTGCCGGGGGACGACGGCGCTGGGCTGGGGCGCGCGCACTTTCCGGCGGCTTGCGCGGCGGCGCAGCGGGCGGCTCTTGCGGCGTAGGGGCGGCAGGCCCATCGTCTTCGTCGATGACGTCGCGAATCGTCGCGAGCATATCTTCGAGCGATGGTTCCGGTTTCGGCCGCTCGGGCGGTTTCGGCCGCGGCGGCGGTTGGCTTTGGCGCGCGGCGGAGCGTTGCGGTGCGGGCGGCTGTTGCGGGGCCGGCGCGCGCTCAGCTTGCCGCGCCTCTAGCGGCGCAGGCGGCGAAACCGCAGCGTTCGTTGCTTGCGTGTCGATCCATCCAAGCGCCTTCCCAAAGCTCAAGCCATGGCGGCTCAACAGACGGGACAGAGGACTGTCGCTTTGCCCCGCCAATGCGGCCACCGCGATCGCCCCGTCAACCTCGCGCCGGCCTGACTCGCGTGCGCCGCGCTGCGCGACTTGGAGCAAATGGCGCAGCGGCTTACCGGCCTGCGGCTGTTCGCTGTTGCCGAGAATTTCGCGTGGCGTCGCATTCTCGATGGCCTTGCCAAGCTCGACTCGCAACGAGGCGATGTCCGTATCACAGCCTTCCATCAGCGCCAGCGCATCTGGGTCATCCAGCAGGGCGAAAAGAAAATGCTCCAGCCCGACGACAGCGCTGGCCCGTCGCGCGGCAATAGAGTATGCGCGCCGCACAGTGTGGGAGAAATAAGCTGAGTGCGGCATTCCTTGTGGAGGCTTTGCCCGTTCCGTCATTGGCCGACGCCCTTTACTCCCGATCGCCGCACTTGCGGATCGGCACGCTTGCGTGTGACATAATGCACACGATTCCCCAAGACCCAAGCCGAAATATGTCATGGGTCGAAACGCGGCTGATTTGAGGCGCGCCGCGCGTTGCGGTTGTCGCAGGAGCCAATGCCGGGTACTCAGAACAGCCGTAGCATACGGAGTCGAGGATGTCTGAAAGCGATGGGGTGATCGTACCGGCGTTGCAGGCCAAGGTGCTTTCCGAGGCGCTGCCATACATGCAGCGCTATGACCGCCAGACCGTGGTCGTCAAGTATGGCGGACACGCTATGGGCGATCCGGCCATCGCCGAGACCTTTGCGCGCGACATCGTCATGCTGAAACAGTCCGGCGTCCGGCCGATCGTCGTCCACGGCGGCGGCCCGCAAATCCAGTCGCTGCTCAAGCGCCTCAATATCGAAAGCCAGTTTGCCCACGGCCTGCGCATCACCGACCAGGAGACCGTCAACGTCGTCGAGATGGTTCTCGCCGGTTCGATCAACAAACAGATCGTGGCGATGATCAACCGTTTCGGCGGCAAGGCCTGCGGCATCTCCGGCAAGGATGCGGGCCTGATGACCGCGCGCAAGCTGGCGCGCACTGTGCGTGACCCGGAATCGCAGATCGAGAAGCTGGTCGATCTCGGCTTTGTCGGTGAGCCGGAGGCGGTCAACCCGCACATTGTGGATGTCATCACCGCAAGCGACCTGATCCCCGTGATCGCGCCGCTGGGCGTTGCCCGCGACGGCCTGACCTACAACATCAATGCAGACACCTTCGCCGGGGCGCTGGCTGGCGCAATGAAGGCCACGCGCTTGCTGCTGCTGACCGATGTGCCAGGCGTACTGGACGCGAAGGGCGAGCTGGTGCCTGCGCTCACGACAACGCAGGCGCGCGACATGATCGACGACGGCACCATTTCAGGCGGCATGATCCCGAAGATCGAGACCTGCATGGCAGCGGTCGAAGCGGGGGTTGAAGGCGTCGTTATCATCAATGGCAAGGTGCCCCACGCGGTGCTGTTAGAGTTGTTCACCGCCCACGGCGCGGGCACACTCCTGAAGGCTGAGGCCGCATAACTGAAAGACAACGGACAGCGAATGACATCAAATGCGCGCGAATTGAGCGCCTTCCGCAACGTCGATACCTGGATTTTCGATCTGGACAACACGCTCTATCCCGCTGAAAGCAACCTGTTCGCGCAGGTGGACCGGCGCATGGGCGAGTTCATCGCCAGCTATCTGGAGGTCGTGCCGGACGAGGCACGGCGTATCCAGAAACACTATTACCGAACCTTCGGCACGACGCTGGCCGGGTTGATGAAGCGGCACGGCGTGGCGCCGCACGACTTCCTCGATTACGTTCACGACATTGACCTGAGCCCGATCCAACCCGCCCCCGACCTCGCAGAAGCGGCCAAGGCGCTGCCGGGCAAGCGCCTTATCTTCACCAACGGCTCTCGCCGCCACGCCGAACGGGTGGCGGAGAGGCTGCAAGTCCTTCATGTCTTCGATGATATCTTCGATATCGCCTCATCCGACTTCGTCCCCAAGCCAACGCGTCACGCCTTCGACCGCTTTTGCGCGACGCATGGCATCGCGCCGGAGCGCTCAGCCATGTTCGAGGACTTGCCGCACAATCTGGAAACCGCGCACGCGCTCGGCATGGTCACGGTCCTGGTGCAATCTTCCTATGCCGACCACCCGGCGCAAAGGACCATCTCGCGCGATCGGCCGCTGCCGCCGCACGTGCATCATCTTACCGACAATCTGAGCGGATTCCTGAACGCGCTCGGGCCGGTCGTCGCGCCGACCGACAGCGTTGACAACGCAGACACGGACGGCGAAACAAGCGACAACCAAGATCGGGACCGGGGGACAAGCACATGACGAACATTCGCGACGTCATCGAACAGGCTTTCGAGCAACGCGACGAGATCAGCGCCGGGACGCAGGGCGAGGTGCGCGAAGCGGTGGACGCTGCGCTTAAAATGCTCGATGCCGGCGAGGCGCGCGTCGCCGAGCCGAGCGCGAATGGGTGGCAGGTCAACGAGTGGCTGAAAAAGGCGGTGCTACTGTCGTTCCGCCTCAATGACATGACGACCATCTCCGGCGGTCCCGGCGGCGCGACGTGGTGGGACAAGGTGCCCTCGAAATTCGCCGGCTGGGACGATGCGCGCTTCCGCGAGGCGGGCTTTCGCGCGGTGCCGAACTGCGCCG
>CAYXPZ010000081.1:6184-9736 GCA_964466965.1 uncultured Hyphomicrobiaceae bacterium | reverse complement strand
GCTTTTCAATCTGCTCTCGGTATTCGGCTTGAGCATCCGCTTCTGCACTTTTTAGCTTGGCTTGCAGCTTGTCAATTTCGGCGTTCCATTCGTCCAAGCGAGCCTGAAGTTTCTTGATGTAATCGTCTCTCATACCCATGGGAAACCTCCTCTCAACGTGGAACACTTTTTGAGCTATAACATATCTGCTGGCACGGTACCAATCCGATTAAGGTAACGTGGTTTTTCCCACATGTGGGGTGGAGCCGTGTCAGCGCGCCACGACGGCCCTTCCCCACCAAAAGCGGCATGCCTGCTTCGGCGAGCAAGGGGCCGACCGGCTCGAGCGCCCTACGGATCATCTGGTTGAGGGTCCCCTCACCAATACCCTGTGAAATCGGGCCGATCTGCAAATGTGCTTGTCCTAGTGGGTCTTCTCAGTGGTAAAAACACATCTCAGCGGGTACGCAGAGTTGGCTGTGGCATGTCATCGCTCAGCCGCTTTGGGGGGAAACCGTGCTCTTATCGACAGCGAAAAACCGGATACAGTCTATGTCTGGCGGGACACTAAGCGACGCGGAACGACGATTCGGCCTGACGCCTGGAAGCTATCCGTTCGAAAGCTGCTTCGTGCAGGTGAATGGCGCGCCTCTTCACTACGTGGATGAGGGCAACGGGCCACCGCTCTTAATGCTCCACGGCAACCCCACGTGGTCTTACCTGTATCGCCATCTAATAAAGGCTTTACGCCGTGAGTTCCGCTGTATCGCCGTCGATCTGCCAGGCTTCGGTATGTCCGGCGCGCCGCATGGCTTCGGATACACGCCCAAAGAACACGCCAATATGGTCGCGCCCTTTCTGGATAAGCTGGACATCAAGGACGCAACGCTCATCGCGCATGACTGGGGCGGGCCGATTGGGCTCGCCGCAATGTTCCAGACCGAAGGGCGCATCACACGCCTTTGCCTCGGCAATACCTGGGCATGGCGCGTCAACGGCGACTTTCATTTCGAGTGGTTTTCGAAACTGATGGGCGGTCCGGTCGGACGGTTCGGGACCAACCGCTTTCTCATGTTCATCAACCTGGTCATGCCCGCCGGGATGAAGCGGCGAAAGCTGACCGGCGAAGAGATGCGCGCCTATCGGGCACCTTTTTGTGACGGAAAGCCACGCGCACCCATGCACATTTTTCCCAAGCACATCACGGCATCGGGAGAGTGGCTTGATGATCTTTCGCAAAAAGTCGAGGCTTACAAGGGGCCTGCCCACTTCATCTGGCCAGACAGCGATATCGCCTTCCGCAATAACGAGCTTCAACAGTGGAAGTCACTGTTGCCTCACATGACCCATACAGTTCTGAAGTCATGTGGACACTTTCTATGGGAAGACGCGCCAGAAGCGTGCATTGAAGCTGTGCGCGGTATTCATTACGCTGATCACGTGTAAAAGCGCATACAGAACAGTGGAAAACCGCACCTTCAACTAGAGGCTAGTCTGGCGGATCGCCAAGCTTTCACACCACCGTCACAGCGATCTCCCCGACGCCGGCGACCCGCCCATGCATGACGTCGCCGCGCTGGACCGCGCCAACGCCCGGCGGCGTGCCGGTCATGATCAGATCACCCGGCCGCAGCGCGTAATACTGCGACAGGATCGCGATCATCTCCGGCACCTTCCAGATCATCTGGTTGAGGTCGCCCTCCTGACGGCGCGCACCATTAACATCGAGCGTGATCGCGCCCTCGCCCGGGTGCCCGATGCGCGATGCGGGAACGAGCGGCCCGCACGGCGCGGCGTGCTCGAAGCTCTTCGCCACGTCCCACGGCCGGCCCAATTTCTTCGCCTCGCCCTGCAAGTCGCGGCGGGTCATATCGAGGCCCACGGCATAGCCAAAGACGTGATCGAGCGCGTCGGCGACCGCGATATCTTTACCGCCTCTGCCTAGCGCGACGACCATCTCGATCTCATGATGAACCTCGGCGGTCTTCGGCGGGTATGGGAACGCGCCGCCCGGGTCCAGCGCGCTCGCATGCTTGATGAAGAAAAACGGCGGCTCTCGGTCCGGGTCGTGGCCCATTTCGATGGCATGGGCTGCATAATTCCGGCCGATGCAGAAGATGCGGTTGACAGGAAACAGCGCCTCGCTGCCCTCAACCGGCAACGCGGTGATGGCAGGTGGCTCAATTACGTAGCTTGCCATGGCGTCCTGGTCGGCGCGGGTAGACATGTGCTGCTTCCGTGCGCTCAGCGATAGAGATCGGCCCTGGTGGGCGGCAGCGGCGGCTCCCCGCGCGCGCTCCGTGAGGCCAACGTCTGATAGATTCGCGCCGACCCACGCTGGAAGGCCAGCGAACAGCCCGCCAGATAGGCCGTCCAGATGCGATAGGTCGGCGCGCCGACTAGCGCCTCGGCCTCTTCGCGCCGTGCCATCAGCCGCTCGCACCACAGCCGCGTGGTCTGCGCGTAATGGCGCCGCCAGCCTTCCACGTCATGCACCTCAAAGCCAGCCTGCTCCATTGCCTGTACGGTGTTGCCGATATCGTCAAGCTCGCCGCCGGGGAAAATATACCGCTGCAACGCGCGCTGTTCCGCGCGGGCGGAAAACCGCCGGCGCTTGCGCTTTGCCCGGCGCGAGATCGCGTGATTGAGGAACAGACCGTCCGGCGCGAGCACGCGGCGCACAGTGCGCATGTATGTGTCAATATTCGCCAGCCCGATATGCTCGTACATGCCGACCGAGACGACCTTGTCATAGGTGCCGGTGATCTCGGCGTAATCCGTCAGGCTAACGGTGACCCGCTCGTTCAGGCCCTGCGCGGAAATGCGCGCCTGCGCCACTTCGAGCTGCGCCGGCGAGAGCGTGATGCCGTGCGCGGTGACGCCGTATTGCTGTGCGGCGTAACACACGAGTCCGCCCCAGCCGCAGCCAATGTCCAGCAGTTTATCTCCAGGCTGCAATCGCAGCTTGCGGCAGATCATTTCCAGCTTGTCGGTCTGCGCCTGATCAAGCGAATTGTCCGGGGCAGTGAAATAGGCGCAGGAGTACTGCATGCGCGCATCAAGGAAGAGCCGGTAGAAGTCGTTGCCGACATCATAGTGAAACTGGATAAAATCCAGGTTCTGCCTCTGTGCGCGGCTCTCGCCTTCGGCGTCGCCGGTAAAAGCCCTGGTCTGCCCAGGGGCCTGCGCGCGGGTGAAGAGGTAAGGCCACAGACCCCGCGCCACACGGCGCTTGCTGATGCGTTTCAGCGATTTGCGTTTGCCGCCGGCTTCCAGTTGATGACCAAGGTCGATCAGCGAGCCACCTTCCAGCGTGATGTCCCCGGCGGCGTAATGCCGAATGAGCCGGTCGAGCGTGGGCCGGCGCACCAGAGAGGCGATCACGCCAGGCGCGGCGATACCGATCGTCAGCGGCCCGCGCGGATCGCGCCCGAGCGCCACGCGCGAGCCGTCCCACAGCCGAACCGCAGCGTTGAGGTCAAGATGATCAGCGATATGGCCGACCAGATCGCGTGCGGCGGCGAGCTGCCGGTCCTGCCGTTGGGCTTTCATGGCCTCCCCCGGGCCGCGCTC
>CAYXPZ010000081.1:0-6084 GCA_964466965.1 uncultured Hyphomicrobiaceae bacterium | reverse complement strand
TAGTCAGGCTCGTAGCGCTCTGCGCGGAATTCCTCTTCGGCGAGCTCGATCTGCTCCTGCAGCAATTCCACAGGTTGAGCGCCGACCACTGCGCGCTTACCCCCAAGTACGAAAGATGGGACCGCGTTGACGCCGGCTTGCGTGATTTCATCGACCATCTTAAGGATAGTATCACGGTCGCGGTCATCGGCGAGCTTGGCGCGGACATCATCGGCATTCATGCCAACATCGGCGGCGGCTCCCGCGAGCACCTCCGGATCACCGATATCTGCACCTTCCAGGAAGTACAATTGCATAAGCCGCTCGGCGACCGCGTTTTGCATCTGTGGATCGCTTGCCCAATAGATCAGCCGGTGCGCATCGACAGTGCTGGGCGAGCGCTCGATCGCATCAAAAGCGAATTCGATTCCGTCCTCACGGCCGACCTCGCGCAATGCCAGATACATCTCGCCGCCATCAGCAGAGCCGAATTTTTTCTGCAGGTATTCGCCGCGGTCCACGCCTTCGGGCGGCAAAGTCGGGTCGAGCAGGAACGGCCACCAAGTCACGACCGTGTGGATGTGGGGCAGCTGCTCCAAAGCGCGCTCCAGCCGGCGCTTGCCGACGAAGCACCAGGGGCACATCACATCGGCAATCACCTTGATCGGAAACGGCTCCAGCGGCGCGGGTCCAAACTGCTGAATCATGGTCCGTACTATGCCCGAGACGCGCGCCCGTGCCAACAGGCCGCAGCGCTTATCCGGCCACGTCGTAGCCTGCCAGCGCCGCGAAATTCACCAGATCGTTATCGGTCGCGCCTAGACCAGCGATCTGCACCGGCCGGTTCAAGCCGACGATCAGCGGACCGACCACCTTGCTGCCGCCCAGCTCCTGCAGCATCTTTGTCGAGATGCTCGCGGAATAGACCGCTGGCATGATGAGGACATTGGCAGTGTCGGACAGCCGGCAGAATGGGTAGGACAACATTGCTTTGCGGCTGAGCGCGGCGTCAGCAGCCATCTCGCCATCGTACTCAAAATCGACGCCCCAGTCGTCGAGGATGCCCACCGCCTCGCGCACTGTTTCCCCGCGCTCTCCGGTCGGATGGCCAAATGACGAATGCGCCAGCAGCGCAACGCGCGGCTTGAACCCGAGACGCTGCGACACACGGGCGGCTTCGACGCTAATATAGGCGAGTTGCGTCGCATTCGGCATTTCGTGCACGGAGATATCCGCGACCAGCACCATCCGCCCGCGGCATTGAATCAGCGACACGCCGATCGGCGTGTGGCCGGGCTTCGGGTCGAGCACTTTGCGCACGTCCTGATACGCCGTCTCCCAGTTGCGCGTTACACCTGTCACCATCGCATCGGCATGGCCCATCGCGACCATGCAGCCTGCGAAGATGTTGCGGTCGGTATTCACCAGCCGCTGGCAATCGCGCTTGAGATAGCCGCGCCGCTGCAGACGGGCATAGAGGAACTCGGCGTATTCGGCATTGTATTCGGAGACGCGGGCATTGACGATTTCGATCTCGCTGCTGTCGCGCATGATCCCGGCCTGATCCATGGTCTCGCGCACGGCATCCTCGCGGCCGATGAGTACCGGCGTGCCGAGTTCGGCTTCGGCAAAGGCGCTGGCCGCCCGGACCACCTGCTCCTCTTCGCCCTCGGCGAACACGACACGCTTGGGCGATGCGCGCAGGTTTTCGAAGATCATGTGGAAGAAACCGGCGGTCGGGTCCATCCGTTCGGAGAGCCGGGCCTTGTACCCTTCCATGTCAACGATCGGTCGGCGGGCGACGCCTGAGTCCATCGCGGCTTTGGCCACCGCCGCGGAGACATGACTGATAAGACGCGGATCGAAAGGCGCGGGAATGATGTAATCCGGCCCATAGCGCAGGCGCCGCCCCTGATAGGCCGCTGCCACCTGATCCGGCACATCCGCACGGGCCAGCTCTGCGAGCGCCTCCGCCGCGGCAATCTTCATGGCGTCATTAATGGTGCTGGCCTGGACGTCGAGTGCGCCGCGGAAGATGTAGGGAAACCCGAGAACATTGTTGACCTGGTTCGGATAGTCCGAACGCCCGGTCGCCATGATTGCCTGCGGGCTAACTTCGCCGACCTCTTCGGGCAAGATCTCCGGATCCGGGTTGGCCATTGCAAAGATGATCGGTTTGTCCGCCATACTCTGCACCATCTCCCGCGTCACCGCACCGGCGATCGACAGGCCAAAAAAGGCGTCCGCGCCCTCCATCGCGTCTTCCAGTGTACGCGCGGGCGTATCAGCGGCATGGGCCGACTTCCACTGGTTCATGCCTTTTTCCCGGCCTTGATAGATCACGCCACGCGAATCGCACAGGATGGCCTGATTGTGCGGAAGGCCCATAGCCTTGACCAGTTCGAGACAGGCGATGCCAGCGGCGCCCGCGCCGTTCACGACCAGCTTGATATCCGCCAGTTCGCGCCCGGTCAGATGCATAGCGTTGATGAGCCCGGCAATCGCAATGATCGCGGTGCCGTGCTGGTCGTCGTGGAAGACCGGAATTTTCATGAATTCGCGCAGCTGCTGCTCGATCACGAAACAGTCCGGCGCGCGTATATCTTCCAGATTGATGCCGCCGAAGGAGGGGCCGAGGTAGCGCACAGACTGGATGAAAGTGTCGACATCTTCGGTGTCGACTTCCAGGTCGATCGAATCGATGTCGGCGAAGCGCTTGAACAGGACCGACTTTCCTTCCATCACCGGCTTCGATGCCAGCGCCCCGAGATTGCCCAGGCCGAGAATCGCCGTACCATTGGAGATGACGGCGACCAGGTTGCCCTTGGTGGTGTAATCATAGGCGAGATCAGGCGTCTCCGCGATGGCCTCCACCGGCACCGCCACGCCTGGCGAGTAGGCAAGGCTCAAATCCCGCTGGGTCGACATCGGCTTGCTGGCATTAATCTCCAGCTTGCCCGGGCGGCCCTGCTGATGGAACTGAAGCGCCTCCTGGCGGGTGAACTGCGTTTCCTTGGATCTCGTGGACATTGGTCTTTGGATTTTCTGTGGGTGAAGCCAGCGCGTTTCCGGGTCTCGCCTGCATGGCGCGACGAAAAGTGCAACCATAGACAGCGCTTGAGACCGCTTCAAGCACATCCGTCCGCTCCCCTACAAAGGGTTGAGACACCTTTAATCGCCGGGCACACGCAATGCATGGGACAGTGAAGGAGACGGAAGCCAAAGAGGCCCCCGACGCCGTCACGCCGATGATGGCACAGTATCTGGAGATCAAGGCGGCGCATCCGGGGCATTTGCTGTTCTACCGGATGGGGGACTTCTTTGAGTTGTTCTTCGATGATGCGGTCGAGGCCGCGAGCGCGCTCGGCATCCATCTGACCAAGCGCGGCAAGCATCTTGGCGAGGACATTCCGATGGCCGGCGTGCCGGTCGCGCGCGCCGAGGAATATCTGCACAAGCTGATCTCGAAGGGCTACCGCGTCGCGGTGTGCGACCAGACGGAGGATCCGGCGGAAGCGAAGAAGCGCGGCGGAAAGGCGGTGGTCCGGCGCGAGGTGGTGCGGCTGGTCACACCCGGCACGCTAACCGAAGACAGCTTGCTCGATGCTGGCGGCAACAACTTCCTCACAGCGGTGTGCGCGGCGCGCACGGGCGGGGAGCCGCGATACGCGCTTGCGTCGGTGGATATTTCCACGGGCGAATTCGTGCTCAGTGAGGCTGCGCTGGCGGACCTTCCCGGCGAGCTAGCGCGGCTCGGCCCGCGCGAGGTTCTGGCTCCTGACAGCGCAGATGCCCGGCTTCAGTCGGTCCTGGAGGAGCGGCGCACGGCAATCACGCATACGCCGGATGCGCATTTCAGTGCGCGCGCCGGAGAGACGGCGATAAAGGCGGCCTTGGAAGTCAGCGTGCTCGACGGCTTCGGGGAGTTCAGCGCGGGCGAACTTTCAGCAGCAGGCGCGGCGCTCAAGTATATTGAGCTGACCCAAATCGGCGCGAAACCACTTCTGCGTCCGCCGCGTAAGGCTGCCGCGCAGGACGCCATGATCATGGACGCGGCGACGCGCGCGAGCCTCGAACTTACGCAGGCGATCAGCGGGGGGCGCGAGGACAGCCTGCTCTGGGCGGTGGACCGGACCGTGACCGCGCCGGGCGCGCGAGAGCTTGCAGCGCGTCTCGGCCAGCCGCTTACCGCGCCCGAGGCGATCGACGCGCGGCTTGATGCCGTCGCCTTCCTGCGCGATGCGCCGCGCCTGCGCTCGGGCCTGCGCGCGAAACTCCGCGAAACCCCGGACGGCGCGCGGGCGCTGTCGCGGCTGAAGCTGGGGCGGGGCAGTCCCCGCGATCTGGGCGCCGTACGGGATATGCTGGGCTGCGCGGCGACGCTGCGCGAACTGCTGGCCGATGCGCACGCCTTGCCGGGCGAGCTTGGCAAGATTGCCGAAGCCCTGGAAAATCCGGAGACGCCGGTTTGCGCGACGCTGTCGGCAGCGCTGGAGGACGAGTTGCCCGTTTCCGTCCGGGACGGCGGCTTCATCCGCGCCAGCTATGACGCCGACCTCGATGAAAACCGTAAGCTGCGCGATGACAGCCGTTCGATCATCGCAGGGCTGCAAGCGAAATACGCCGAAGATACGGGCCTTAAATCGCTCAAGGTCCGCCACAACAACATTCTCGGCTATTTCGTGGAAGTCAGCGCCGCGCAGGCCGAAAGCTTGCGCGGCCCGCCGTATAACGAAACCTTCCGCCTGCGCCAATCGCTCGCGAACGCGGTACGCTTCACCACCCCCGAACTGGCCGAGACCGAGACTCGCATTACGCTGGCGGGTGAGCGCGCGCGGGCGATCGAACAGGCAATTTTCGCGCGGCTGAGCGAGGACGTGCTGGCCGATCAGGCCGCCTTAAGCGCGCTGGCTGAAGCCATTGCCCGGCTGGACGTCGGCTGCGCGATGGCCGAGCTTGCCGAAGAGCGCAACTATGTGCGGCCCAAGGTGGACGACAGCGGCGCGTTTTTCGTCGAGGGCGGGCGGCATCCGGTCGTCGAGCAGACGCTCGCGGGCGCAGCTCCGTTCATCGCCAATGACTGCGCCCTCTCAGCAGAAGCGAAGGACGCCGCGCGCCTCGTGCTGCTGACAGGGCCGAACATGGCCGGCAAGTCCACCTATCTGCGCCAGAACGCGTTGATCGCCATTCTCGCGCAGGCGGGCAGCTTCGTGCCCGCGAAGACGGCGCATATCGGCGTGGTCGACCGGTTGTTCAGCCGCGTCGGCGCGTCGGACGAACTGGCGCGCGGGCGCTCGACCTTCATGGTCGAGATGGTCGAAACCGCAGTGATCCTTAACCAGGCCGGGCCGCGCGCGCTGGTCATCCTCGATGAAATCGGGCGAGGCACTGCGACTTATGACGGGCTTTCGATCGCCTGGGCGGCGGCGGAGCACCTGCACGATGTCAACGGCTGCCGCGCGCTGTTCGCCACGCATTATCACGAGTTGACCGCGCTCGCGGAGCGGCTGGCGGGCGTGGCTAACGCCACCATCCGCGTGAAGGAATGGCGCGACGAGATCGTGTTCCTGCACGAGGTCGCGCCGGGCGCAGCGGACCGCTCCTATGGCATCCAGGTGGCTAAGCTGGCCGGGTTGCCACGCGCGGCTGTCGCAAGGGCGCGGGAGGTGCTGGCGCGGCTGGAGCACGAAGGCAAGGGCGCGGGCGCTGCGATAGATGATCTACCGCTGTTCGCCGCCATGCAGGAGCCGGCGCAGGAGGCATATCACGGCGCGGATGTAGAAATCGCGGCTCTGCAGGCCTTGCGGGATGAAATCTCGGCGCTAGACCCCGACGGTCTCACGCCGCGCGATGCGCTTGCGCAACTTTACCGGCTCAAGGCGCTGCTTGATTGATCGGGGCGGAGTGCCCACGCCCGGTTGCGTGCCCGCGAGCAACGCGATACATACCCCTGAGAGGCCGATGCGCCAGACGCGGAGAGGTGCCGGAGTGGTCGAACGGGGCGGTCTCGAAAACCGTTGAGCGCGCAAGCGTTCCGAGGGTTCGAATCCCTCCCTCTCCGCCATTGCCTCCGGGGTCCAGCCCGCAGCCGGTGAAAACAGAACA
>CAYXPZ010000080.1:0-9839 GCA_964466965.1 uncultured Hyphomicrobiaceae bacterium | reverse complement strand
ACTATGTCCGCGCGCAGGCGCAGCACAAGACGGTGCTGGTGATCGCGCACCGGCTGTCGACGGTGAAAGAGGCTGACCGCATCGCGCTGGTGCAGGATGGCCGGATCGCCGCGGAGGGCCGGCACGACGACCTCGCCGCAACCAACCCGTATTATGAAAAAATCGTCTCGCTGCAGTTCGCAGCGTGACGCAAAACAGGCGCGGACGGTATGGGGTGACCGTTCCCCGTCAGCCGCTATTGCGCAGGCCCGCAGCAATGCCGTTGATGGTCAGTTGGATACCGCGCAAGATCTTCGGGTCGTCGTTGCCGGCCCGGTGCTTGCGCAATAGGTCGATCTGCAGATGGTTGAGCGGATCAATGTAGGGAAAGCGGTTGCGGATCGAGCGTTCCAGCATCGGGTTTCCCGCGAGCAGGCGGTCATTGCCTGAGATTTGCAGCACCGCATCGACGGCGCGCGCATGCTCCGCCTCAATCTGCCGAAAGATATTGTCGCGGAGGCCGGCATCCTCAATCAACGCCGCATAACACCTTGCGATCGCCATATCAGTCTTGGCCAGCACCATGTCGATATTCGAGATCTGGGTGCGGAAGAACGGCGTGGTCTGATAGAGGCTCCGCAGGATCGCCAGCCCATCTTCGGGGTGCTCCGCGCACCAGCGTTGCACGGCCGTGCCGAAGCCATACCAGCCCGGCAGCATCACACGGCTTTGCGACCAGCTGAACACCCAGGGGATCGCCCGCAAATCCTCAATCCGCCCCAGTTTCTTCCGCGAAGCGGGGCGCGAGCCGATGTTCAGTGTCGCAATCTCGTTGATGACCGTCGAATGCCAGAAGTATTCGGCGAAACCCGGCGTCTCGTAAACGAGCGCGCGGTAGGCCTGAAAGGCCGCTTGAGACAGGCTTTCCATCGCGTCGCGCGCCTGCGCCAGCGACTCGGCCTCGCGGGACATGCTGTCTGCCTCCGGCGTGGCGGGCAAGGATGCCTCCAGCGTCGCGGCCACGAGAATCTCCAGATTGCGGCGGCCCAGATGCGGGTTGGTGTATTTGCTGGAGATGATCTCGCCCTGCTCGGTCATGCGGAACTGCCCGTTCACGGCGCCCTCCGGCTGCGCCAGGATCGCCTCATAGCTCGGGCCTCCGCCGCGCCCCACCGCGCCGCCGCGCCCGTGGAACAATCGCAGGCGCACGCCGCGCTGTCTAAACAGGTCTATGAGCTTTTCCTCGGCCTTGTGCAGCTCCCAGCCGGAGGTGAAGTACCCGCCGTCCTTGTTGCTGTCGGAATACCCCAGCATCACCTCCTGCAGGCGGCCCTGCCGGTCTAGCAGACGCCGATAAGCCGGCAGAGTGAGCAACCGGTCCATGATCCAAGGGCAGTTCCGCAGATCGGCGATCGTTTCAAACAGCGGGACGATCTGCACGTCTGGGACGTCTGACCGGGACAACAACCCGGTTTCCTTGAGCAGAACCGCCAGTTCCAGCAGGTCGGAAACCGACTCCGTGTTGGAGACGATGGATGCCGTGATGGCGCGCGGTCCCAGGCGCTTCCGGCCCTGCGCCGCACACTCGAATATGGCGAGCTCACAGGCCGTCATCTCCGAATAATCCCAGTGCCGCCGCACCAGCGGGCGCGCTTCGAGCAACTCGCTGCTGAGCAGCTCGATCCGCGCGTCCTCGTCCAGCGCCAGATAATCAAGCTCAGGACGCACGGCTGCGAACAGTTCGGCAATCACTTGTTCATGGACAGCGGAGTTCTGGCGCAGGTCGAGACTTGCCAGATGGAAGCCGAAACACCGCAGCGCCCGGCGCAAATAGCGCAGGCGCCCCCGCGTCAGCCTGCCGGAGCCATTCTCCAATAGCGATGTGCGGATTATGTCGAGGTCGGTGGCAAAGTCATCGACCGACGGATAAGGCGGCAAGGCGGACGTGGCGTCCGCGTCCCGATCCAGCAAGCGGGCCTCTGTGGCCGCGAGCCGTTTGCGGATCCCAATGATCGCGCGGCGATACGGTTCGACCTGAAGATGAAAGTGATGTTCGCCATACTGATCGGCGAGCGCATCCAGCGCGGGCGAGACGTTGACGAGCCGGCTTGACAGGGACAGCTCCCCCTCCAGCTTGGCAAGTTCATCCTGATAGTACCCACATACCTTGCGGACGTGGCGATCCAGCGTCTCGCGCAGGATCTCGGGGGTCACAAATGGGTTGCCGTCGCGGTCGCCGCCGATCCAGCTGCCCATGCGAAAGAACGACGCCAGATCCGGGCTGTCGGTGGCCGGCGGCAAGCCAGCGCGCAAATGCGTCTCTTGAATATTGCCGCTGTCACGGATGCTATTGATATGATCGACCAGCCCTTCGTGCAGGCGCGGCACCTCCTTGAAGAACGAATAATCGTAGTAGCTCAGCCCGTTATCCACCTCGTCCAACACGGTGAGCTTCGTCTGGCGCAGCAGATTGGTCTGCCAGAGGCCGAGCACCGCGCGGCGCAGCTTGTCGAGAATTTCCTGGCGCTCTTCTTCGGTCCAACCGCCGCGATCGAGCTTGTCGAGCAGTTCGGCCATCTGCAGTTCGCGCCGCATGGTGGATTGCCGCCGCACTTCAGTGGGGTGCGCTGTGAGGACCGGGCTGATCAGGGCGGAATTCAGAAACCCGGCGATGTCATCCGCTGTCCAGCTGGCCTCCAGCATGCGGTTGAGCGCATGGGCCACCGACCCAGGGCGGGGTGGTGAGCCGGCAAGGGCATGCGCGCGGGTACGGCGGATATGGTGCTCGTCCTCCGCCATGTTGGCGAAGTGAGAGAAGTAGCTGAAGGCACGGGTGACCACAACCGCCTGATGCGGCTCAAGGGTGCTGACGAGATCGGCCATTTCAGCGCGTCCCGTTGGATCGTCCCGTCGGTAGAACCGCACGGCCGCGCGGCGGATGGTTTCGATCAGCGCGAAAAGGTCTTCGCCCTCCTGCTCGCGGACGGTGTCGCCGAGCAGCCGACCAAGCAGGCGGATATCTTCCTCAAGCGGCTGATCTTTCTCGGGGTCGGTGATGAGCCGGCTGACCGGATCGTGCACTGCGGCAGCGGTTGTCATGCACATCTCCGTTCGGTTTCGTCGCGCGTTGCGGCAGCGCTTTTGCCTGGCAGCGCCGCCCGGGGCCAGTTGGCGCTGATGCACCGGATGTCGGACCCTACGATGTAAGCCGTTCTGCAGTTTGGCAACCGCTGTGCAGCAGCGTCCAGCGGGATGAAGCTGAATGCGGCGTTTGCCCAGCTTAAGAAACGGCCTCGATGACCTTTCCGACCGTCGCCCCGATGTCCGACGGGTGCTCCACAATCGTCACGCCGACCTCCCGCAGGATCTCGACCTTCTCGCTGGCGCTCTCGCCAAACGCGGAAATGATCGCCCCGGCATGGCCCATGCGCTTGCCCTTCGGCGCGCTCAAGCCCGCGACATAGGCCACCACCGGCTTGGTCATGTGATCGCGGATGAAGCTCGCGGCGTCGGCTTCTTGCGGGCCGCCGATCTCGCCGATCATCATCACCGCGTGGGTATCGGGATCTTCCTCGAAAAGCTGGAGAATGTCGCGGAACGAGCTGCCGTTGATCGGGTCGCCGCCAATACCCACGCTGGTGGAGACGCCGATGCCTAACTCCTTCATCTGCGCCGCCGCCTCATACCCGAGTGTTCCCGAGCGTCCGACGATGCCGACATGGCCGGGCTGATAGATGTGGCCGGGCATAATGCCCAATAGCGCCTTGCCGGGGCTGATAACGCCTGCGCAATTCGGCCCGATCAGGCGCATCTTCTTGTCCTGGCGGTAGCGGCGCATGAAGCGCTTGACCTGCATCATGTCCTGCGCGGCGATGCCGTCGGTGATGGCCACGCACAGTGAGATGCTGGCATCGGCGGCTTCTTGAATGCTGTCGGCGGCAAATGGCGGCGGGACGATCACTATGCTTGCGGTCGCGCCGGTCGCGGCCACGGCCTCCTTAGCGGTGTCGAACACCGGCACCCCTTGGACTTCCGTGCCGCCCTTGCCCGGCACCACGCCCCCAACGATGTTCGTGCCGTATTCGAGCATCTCCTGCGTGTGGAAGCCGGCTATGCGCCCGGTGATGCCTTGCACCAATACCGGTGTGTTGCGGTCGATCAGGATGCTCATTGCGCTGCCCCGGCTTTTACGGCTTCTGCCTTGTGGTTTTTCCAAGCGGTGACAACTCGATCGGCAGCTTCGGAAAGCGTTGCCGCGCGGATAATCGGCAGGCCGCTGCGCGCGAGGATCTGCCGGCCTTCCTTTACGTTTGTGCCGGCGAGACGAACCACCACCGGGATGTCGATCGGTGCGGCTTCCAGCGCCTGAACAACGCCCTCGGCGACCCAATCGCAGCGGTTGATGCCGGCGAAGATATTAACGAGCACGGCCTCGACATTCTGGTCCGAGCGCACCAGACGGAACGCCTTGGCGACCCGGTCGGGCGAAGCGCCGCCGCCGATGTCGAGGAAGTTGGCAGGCTGGCCGCCGGCGAGTTGGATCATGTCCATCGTCGCCATCGCGAGGCCTGCGCCGTTGACGATGCAGCCGATGTTGCCATCAAGACCGACATAGCTGAGGCCGCGATCGGCGGCCTGCATTTCCCGCGTGTCTTCCTGGGTCTTGTCGCGCAGCTCGGAAATCTCCGGGCGGCGGTAGAGCGCGTTGTCGTCAAAGGCCAGCTTGGCATCGAGCGCGACGATGCTGCCGTCGGCCAGTTCGCCCAGCGGATTGATTTCGACCATCGTTGCATCCATGTCGCGAAAGGCCTGGTAGCAGCCACGAAGAATGCGCACCGCGTCCTGGATCTGCGAGGGCGCGAATTTCAGCGCGAACGCTATCTCGCGAGCCTGAAAGTCCAGTAGTCCGATCGCGGGGTCGATGGTTGTGCGGATGATGGAGTCGGGCTGCTTATGTGCGATTTCCTCGATCTCCATCCCGCCCTCGCGCGAGGCAACCAGCATGATCCGTTCGGAGGCGCGGTCGAGCACGAGGGCGAGATAGAGCTCGCGTTCGATCTGAACGGCTTCCTCAACATAGACACGATAGACGAGTTTGCCGGCCTGTCCGGTTTGCTCGGTCACAAGGCGCTGGCCGAGCAGGGCGTTGGCCGCGTCGAACACCGCACTTTCGCTGTCGCAAACCTTCACGCCGCCGGCCTTTCCGCGCCCACCGGAATGGATCTGCGCCTTGACCACCCACTTGTCGCCGCCAATTTCATGCGCGTGGTAGGCCGCCTGCTCCGGGCTGTAGGCAAGGCCACCCTTTGGTGACTTCACCCCAAACCGGGCCAGGATTTCCTTGGTCTGATACTCGTGAATATCCACTGATATGCCCCTCGGCGATGTCTCGCATCAAGCCGATTGCCCAGCGCCTGAACCGCCTCCGCCACGCTGCTAGCAGGGCGACCGCGATCGTTGCAGGCCCGTCAATCCTTGAATTTGCGCTTCCAACCCATCGACCGGCCCGGTCGCTCTTACGGCGCCGGTACCGTCAATCCTTCCAAAGTAGACGCCCAGAGCTTTATGCCGCCACACCCATATACCTTCTTTAGAGTGACCGTAAGGGTAGCAATTCTGCCACCAAAAAGTGTAGCATAGTCTCTGTTATGTTTTCTGCGCCACCTTTCCGGGTGGGGGCGTGAGGTTGTCATGGCGGGAGACGGTAGCCGAGCCGGGCGTGAGAATGGGGTCGCGGATGTCGCGCTGGCAGACTCCAATTCGGTCATGCTCGGCGCGCTCTCGGAGTATATCGAAAAAGACAGCCGTTTCAGTCTGGTCTTCACGACGCGCTCCGCGGAGACGCTTCTGGATCTCATTGCACGGACCAGGGTCACGGTGAGCGTTGTTGACTGGGCGTTGCCGCACATGGGCGGCGCCCAACTGTTGGAACGGCTGCGCGCGCAGGCCAGCGGTCCGCGAATCGTGGTGTACGGTCCAGGTGATGGCCAAGCCGTGGCGCGTCAGGCGATGGCCCTCGGCGCGGCCGGTTTTTGCGCACGCGAAGAGACGCCGGAACGCCTGCTTGATGTCGTCCACGAGGTTGCGCAGGGGCGGATGGTGTTTCCGTTCCTCGATGTCCGCGAACTGGGCCGCAACCCGCTCGACACGCTGACAGATCGCGAGCGCCGGCTGGTGGAACTGCTGGCAATGGGCCTGAGCAACAAGGAGTTGGCGCGGCAGCTCGACATCTCGCTAAATACAGTGAAGTTCCATCTCCGCAATATCTTCGAGAAGCTTTCGGTGCGCAGCCGCACACAGGCCGTCGCGCTCTATTACGCTTCCGGCGAGACGCCTCCGGCGGGGCCAGACGTCGCCTGAGCCGGACAGGCGCCGATGCGGCAACTTTGGCTTGACAGAAGCGCACGCTGTCCCTCCCCTCTACAAGTCAGTCAGACAGCGGCAAGGGAGAGACGTCCATGAGCTTCACCATGATCGCGCAGGCGCCGGCGCGTTTAAACCGCAGCGAGCTGGCCGTTCCGGGCAGCCAGCCGCAACTGTTTGAGAAAGCCGCGGCCTCGGCAGCGGACGTGATCTTTCTCGATCTGGAAGATGCCGTTGCGCCGCAGGATAAGGAACAGGCGCGCAAGAACATCGTCGAGGCGCTGCATGACATTGACTGGCGCGGCAAGACCATGTCGGTGCGCATCAACGGGCTGGACACGCATTATATGTACCGCGACGTCGTGGAGGTCGTGGAGAAGGCCGGCGCGAAGCTCGATCTTATCATGATCCCGAAGGTTGGCACGGCCGCAGACGTCTACGCTGTCGACATGATGGTCACCCAGATCGAGCAGGCGATGGGCTTTACCGGGCGAATTGGTTTCGAGCACATCATCGAGACGGCGCTGGGGATGCAAAACGTCTCGGAGATCGCCGCGGCCAGCAAACGCAACGAGTCGCTGCATTTCGGCGTGGCGGACTATGCGGCCTCGACGCGGGCGCGCACGACGAATATCGGCGGCGCAAATCCGGATTATGCGGTGCTGACCGACTCGGACGGCGGCGCGCGCGAGAGCCATTGGGGCGACATGTGGCATTACGCTATCGCGCGGATGGTCGTCGCGGCGCGGGCGAATGGCCTGCGGCCCATCGACGGCCCGTTCGGGGATTTCTCCGACCCGGACGGCTACACGGCGGCGGCCAAGCGCGCAGCGGTGCTGGGCTGCGAGGGCAAATGGGCGATCCACCCGTCGCAGATTGAGCTGGCCAACCAGGTCATGAGCCCCGGCGCTGAGGAAGTCGAGCGCGCGCAGCGTATCCTGGCGGCGATGCGCGAGGCCGAGGCGCAGGGTAAGGGCGCGGTGTCGCTGGACGGCCGGCTGATCGATTACGCTTCAATCCGTCAGGCGGAAGTGCTGGTCGAAAAGGCGCGGGTGATCGAGCGCCGGGCGCAGGCCTAAGGATGGCATGCGGGGCGTGGCGGCGCGCGGCTGCGGCTGAAAAATCAGTTCGCCGTCGCGCGCGTCGCAACCCCGCCGCCTTCTGCGCACAGAAGCTGTGGTCATTGCGAGACCTGATCACAGGGACGCGGTCGGTGCGGCTAACCCAGACGGTATTCCCAGCGCTACCATTTCAGCTTGCGGGTGAAACCAACACTGAAGATATCTGCTTCCAGCCCGATTTCGTCGCTGCCTGCCGGCAGGTTATCGAATGTCTCTTCGTCGAGTTCAACGCGGTTGTATTCGAAGCGCAGGAACGTTCCCTCGTTCCAGGCATATTCTACGCCGCCTCCGGCAATCCATCCGCTCAGGTTTTCAGTTTCTTCCGTCGGGCCAGAGGCTTCGAGCCGGGCAAACGCGCCGCCGCCCTTGCCGAAGACAAGGAACCGGCCATAGGTAAAGCCGGCGCGGCCGGCAACCAGACCGAAAGAGTCAAGCTCGAGTTCAAAATTTCGGACGGCGCCGCGACCATTCTCCTCGGCAAATCCAAGCTGCCCGGCAGTCTCCACCCCGAAAACGAAATGGTCATAATGCCAGTCATAGGCAAGCTGGCCGCCAACGAGCAGGCCTTCCAGATCATCAAAGCCGGGTGCTGCGTCGCCCGTCACGTCGAACTGGGTGTAGTTGACCCGGGGCGAGGCGGCGAAGCCGGACCAATCAGGCGCGCCCAGTTCGGCATCCGTCGCGGGCCAGAGTTTGGAAATCAGATCCGTCGCATTGGCGGGGGGCGCCGCGATGAGAGCGATGGCGGCCAAGACGGCAGCAGCATACGTGCGCATAGGCAAGATCCCTTCGACGTAACGCTGCAGCCTCCTGGCGCAGCGGACATGTTTCAGTCGCATCATATCGGCGATTATTAGGCCGTATGGCATAGCTAACGCCGCCTGGTTCAGATACCAACGCTAAAAGCGATATTGAATTGAAGGGGCAGACGGACTGTGGTAGCGCAATCACACAGCATGGTCTGGCGGCGGACTTTTCGCCATGGTCCCTGCGACTCGCTGGCACGCTCGTGGAGCTTGGCCAAACGTCTGGGGCTGATGCGCATGGTCCGGAGCGGTTTGGGCAGGCTGGCCGGCGCGGCCGGCTATGCACATATGGGTGGTCGGGACGACGACCTTCCGTGCAGAGGGCGCAATTGTGCATGCTGTCAAGCGGCTTGTAGCGCGGGCAGTCCAATCCGATCCAAATGAGCGGTACAGAAAGTTGCCGGATTGCGAGTGTCGTATATCCTGAAATTGTCGTCTGGAGAGATCGTAGCGGAACGGCCCGCCGTTGGATCAGACCATGTCTGTCCATAAGGGAGCATTGGCTGCGTCGCTGCGTCCCGGCTCTACCCGCCAAGGTTCCGAAGTTGCATTGAACTCTGCTACGCATTGTCCGAGCGTTGGGTCGCATGCGATACGCGTATCGCCTGCAAGAACCGAAATCATGGAGACGGCTTCATGCCGCGCTGGCTGACAAGCAAATGGTGGGCAGCCCGGATCGCGACCTGGCTGGAAAAGGTCCGCGAAGGGGATGTCGAGCTATTTTTGCTGGTTTTTCGTGAATACTTTCACAAGTTCTGGCGCACCTACATCATAATATTCATTCTGATTGGCATCGCCTCCGGCGCGACTGCGCTTACGGCATGGCTCGTGCGGGATATCGTGAATAGCGTGTTCGTGGAGCGCAATACAGACCTGCTCATCCCTCTTGTCGGAATGGTCCTCGGAATTTTCTTGGCCAAGGGCCTGAGCACGTTTTTCCAGACTGTGCTCGCTCAGCAGATTTCGAATGCAATGGTCGCGGATGTTCAGAAGCGGCTTATGCGCCATATCCTGTCTCAACGCATAGATTTTTTCAGAAAAGAGGGCACTGATGGGTTGCTTATAAGGGTGAACAATGCTTCTGAGGGAATCAAATCTGTATTAAATCTTGTTCTTGTCAACGGATTGCGGGATGTAGCAACGCTTTTTGCCTTGTTTATTGTTATGATGCTTCAAGATCCCATCTTGACACTAATCAGTTTTGCTGTAACGCCTGTGGTATTTTACGGCGTCATCATAATTATGCGGAAAATGAAAGAATTAACGCAAGACGAAATGGCAGGCTTGGCGAAACTTAATCAACTTGTTCGTGAGACAGTTCAGGGGATAAGCGTCGTCAAATCCTATAACCTTGAAATGGCGCAGCGTTCAGAGTCGATTGGCGTTATCAAGGACATACAAAACAAGCGGAACCGCATGTCGGTGCTTCAGGCCGCGCCTGTACCGCTGCTCGATACTGTCGCCGGGATTGCTGTGTCTCTCGCCATCCTCTACGCAGGGCTCCGCGTGGTTGCCGGCGACTATGATACCGGCACCTTCATGTCGTTTCTCACGGCGCTGCTGCTCGCGG
>CAYXPZ010000079.1:0-9854 GCA_964466965.1 uncultured Hyphomicrobiaceae bacterium | reverse complement strand
CGGCGCAGAGCGGCCAAACTGCGCGCTGATGCGTCTATTCGGGGCCTCGCCTGCGCGCCTGTTCCAACCGGCAGCCGGAGGAGTTTACCGCCCCAGTGATTGCCCGCCCTTATTTGAGGTAACAGATAAATGACGCTGAAGAGACATGATAATTTGTGGATCAGTGGTCATGCTCCCAGGCTGGTAAGGTAGACTCATAAACGACTTACCATCCGGACAGGCTCTGCCGGCGTGTTCAAATGGAGGCTTTTTTGGACATTTGCGAAGGATGCGCATGGTGTGAGTATGCCTTTGGCCCGAGCCATAAAGGCGTCTTCGCGACATGCAATCACCGCTATCTGATGATCGAACACGGCGCGAACGAGACAGCCGGCGCGCGTGCTGACGCTCCAGAGTTCTGATATGGCGGGGCGGGAAACAACAGACAGCGCCGGTCCAGCGCTGGGCAAGTGGCTATCGATCACGGTCATCGCGATTTGCCAGGTCGCCGTGCTGTCGCTGTGGTTTTCGGCCACGGCCGCGCTGCCGGCGCTGCTCGCGCAACATCAGCTCAGTGGCTTCCAGCAATCTCTCTTCACCAGCGCCGTGCAGATCGGCTTCGTCCTCGGCAGCCTCGCAAGCGCGATCACCGGCCTGGCGGACCGCATCGACCCGCGCCGCCTGTTTATGATCTGCGCGCTGTCCGGCGCGGCCGTGAACGGGCTGATCGTGCTGCTCGACCCTGCTTCCCCCGTCGTGGTGCTATTGCGCTTCCTGACCGGTATGGCGCTGGCTGGTGTCTATCCGGTCGGAATGAAGATGGCGGGGTCATGGGCCGACCGGGACATGGGCCTGTTGATCGGTCTTCTCGTCGGCGCGCTCACGCTCGGCTCGGCATCGCCGCATCTGTTCAACGCGTTCGGCATCACGGACTGGCGGCTGCCGCTGTTGCTGGCCTCGGCGAGTGCAGCATTCGGCGGATTGCTGATCGGGTTCGCTGGCCTTGGCGGCAAGTTCGGCAAATCGCCACGCTTTGAGCCCAGCTATGTGCTGCGCGCGTGGACCGACCGTCCGCTGCGCTACGCCAATCTCGGCTATCTCGGGCACATGTGGGAACTCTACGCCATGTGGGCGTGGATCGGGCTGTTCCTGAACGCAAGCTTCCAGTATCGCCTGCCGGCGGACGAGGCGGCACTCGGCGCTTACCTCGGCAGCTTTCTTGTCATCGCAGCCGGGGCGTTGGGCTGCCTACTCGCCGGGTTGCTGGCTGACCGGTTGGGCCGGACCACGATCACCATCGCGGCGATGGCTGTCTCCGGGCTGTGCTGCATTATCGCCGGGCTGTTCTTCGCGGGGCCGATCTGGCTGCTGCTGGTGATCTGCGTCATTTGGGGGCTGACGATCGTGGCGGATTCCGCGCAGTTTTCGGCGTCGGTTGCAGAGTTGGCCGGGGCAGACCGCGTCGGCACAATGCTGACCCTGCAGACCGCGCTGGGCTTCCTGCTCACCTTAGTGTCGATTCATCTGATGCCGCTCTTCGTAGATCTTTTTGGCTGGCGTTATGCATTCGTCCCGCTGGCGCTGGGGCCGCTCGTCGGCGTTTGGGCCATGGTCCGCCTACGGCGCAGCCCGGCGGCTGGGCGTTTGGCTGGTGGGCGCGGATAAGACAAGACAAATTCTCACGTCTTTCGACCGGTTTTTAAGCTGAGTGATTGGAAAGGGATTCCCGGATCGGACGGTGCTGCTTTAAGATGCATGCCGGAGGAAGAGGAAAGCATGCATGGCGAAAGCGCTTTCGAATCATCCTCACGAGCGGGTGTTGGCGACGGTCGCGGCTGGCGCTGGCTTTGGTGCTGTGCGGGCGCGACAGCGTGGGGAGATCGGCGTGGAGATAAGAAGCATTTTGGCGCACTGAAAGCGCTTACCGGCAGTGTAGCCTGATCCCGGGAGGACTATGCACAGTAATGGAAACTTATCACAGCGCGTCAAAAAGCTTCACGACCTTAACACGCAAACACGCGCGCTATTGGCCAACGGCCAGCCTTGTCTTGAGGCGAACGATTCGTTGAAATGACTGGTTGATCCGCTCCATTAACCCCGGATCTTGCTTCGCCTCCGCCGCAATGAAACGTACCAGCTTTTCCGGCAGTTGGGGGTCCGGGTTGGCCGTATTCGAGACCATGATCAGGTCGTTGCCTGCCCTGATCGCCTGCAGAACCGCCTGCTGTTGGCCGAAATGCTGGCGAATGGCGCCCATTTCCATATCATCCGTAACGATCACGCCGTCATAGCCAATCTGATCACGCAACAACGTCTGTATCACAGGTGGCGAGAGCGTCGCTGGCAGGTCGCCGGCCTGGGCAACCTGATATTTTTCGAGGAACAAATGGCCGGTCATGATCATGTCGACGCAAGAGTTGCGGATCAGATCTTGAAAGGGCGCGACCTCGACGTCCGGCTGCCAAGTCGTGCTAATGTCCGTGAACCCCTTATGGCTGTCGCGGCGGCTGCTGCCATGGCCGGGAAAGTGCTTCACCGACGTCAGCATGCCCTCGTCCCTGTGCGCTTGGATGAAAGCCTGCGCGTACTGAACAACCTCACGAGGCTGGTCTGAATAAGCTCGCCCGAGCCGGCCGATGATCGGGTTTTGCTTATAGACATTGACATCAACGACTGGCGCCAGGTTGGTGTTGAATCCCCACTGTCCCAGCACTGCGGCTGTACGCCGGTAAAGCTCGTAGGCTTCTGCTGGCGTGCGCGTGCGGGCCACGCTTTCCGCCGCCTGCAACTTTTTCCAGCCCACCTGTGGACCAAGACGCTGAACCAAGCCGCCTTCCTGATCGACCATCAAAAACGGCGAGAGCCGCCCGCCAGCCCCATTGAAGCGGCGAAGCAGACCTTTCACGCCGGCCGCACTCTTCACGTTATGGCCAAGGAACAGCACGCCGCCGACCCACCCCTCGCGGATCTGGGACACAACCGTCTGCGGCCAGTTCTGCCCCGGGCTGGCGCCTTGGAAACCGATAATCAGCATCTGCCCGATTTTCTCGGTGAGCGTGAAGTCCGCGGTCTTGTAGGCTGACGCGGTGGTCTTGCGAGCGCATCCGTCGGGGGAGAAACCAGCCTGCTGCCGCTCTTGAGGGGCCACCTCAGCCGGGTCATTGGGGCCAGGGGTCGATGGCCGCGTCTGCGGCGCGCGCGGGGTTGGGTGCTGTTCCGGCAAGGGGGGCTGCACGGCTGCGGCTTGCTGCGTCTCGTCAGGCTGCTTCAGCCCGGCATCCGCCTCGGATTCGCTGGCAGGCTCCCGCGCTGGAGGCAGGGTCTGTTCAGACACGGCCGCTGTGTCTGCCGTTTGCTGGGGTTCGGCTGCGGTCTCGCGTTCCGCTTCCTGGGCGGCGCGCTGCGGAGGCGCACCGACCTTGGTGCCGGACGAATATTCGGCGCCATTGATGATCCGCTCCTGCTCAGCGCCTGGCTCCGGCAACGCGGCCTTCTCCGCGACCGTCTCCTGGCCCGGCGGGCGGGTTGGAGACGCCGGGTTGGGTGCGGTGCTGAGTTTGTTCGCGACTTTCTGCGTGTCCCCGGCGGGAGGTGGGGAGATCAGCTGATAACTTAGGCTTGCTGACAATACCGCTATGAAAACGAATGCCACGACTGCGAGGATATTTTTTGCTGACATCTGCTCAGCTCATGAGGCGCCAAAGAACAATTCGAAAGCTTGAGAGGTCTCAAAAACGTGTCATTTTTGAGGCGCGAAGGTATTGCAAAGGCGGAGATGCAAAGACTTGATTGCGTAGACTAGACGAATTTAGTCATTCTTTTCAGATGCAAAGGCCAAGGCTATTCTATGACAACCTTACCAGATATTGCATACTTGTATGGTTGCAGTACCGGGACGGAATGTTTCAAAAAACAAACGCTTTGCCGGGTGTTATAAGTAAACGCTTTACATCTTGAAAGCTGCACACATTTCTGCTTGCACGTGTCAAAGTTGACGTCATCGACGCGGTACAGATCGCTGCCATAGAAGTCCTGCCGGTTGTAAATAATGACCCGTTTGCGCCGGGTTGGCGGCGTTGACCGTTGTGGGGGCTGTGCCGATTGTTCGAGCCGCGCGATCGCCCGCCGGGCCGCGGATGCATAGGCGCCGTTGGGGAAATCGTCCAGATACTCTTCATATGCGGAAACGCTATTGGCGCTCTTGGCCTGGTCCCAGAGACTGCGCTGCCGCCGGCGTTCCCGCGCTTGGTCCTGCTCGTCGCGCAGGTTGCGCCGACGGCTGCGCGCATCGCTGGCGTAGGCTCCGTCTGGGTACATCTCCAGGTAGTAGTCATAGCTGGCGATCGTGTCACGCCGCCGGGCCTTGTTCCACTCGCGCTCGTCCTGCTGCTTGCGCAGAAAGTCCAGCCGGTCCTGTGCAAGACTCGCGACCGAACCGGTCGGGCATTCGCGCAGGAACTCCTGAACCACGCCCGGCAGTTCGGTATCCTGCACCCGCGCCCATTTCTGCCGGCAGGGATCGGCGGCTTGCGGTTCGCGCTCCAGATCCCGGATGCGAATGCGCGCGAAATCGGCATAAATCGTGTCCGGAAAATTCTCGATAAAGACCTCCAGCATGGCTGGATTTTTGGTGTCTTTGACATTCTCCCAGGCTTCCGCCGCATCGGAGCGGCCGACGGCTGGAGATGTCCCTGGCTGAGCCGCAGGCTCCGCGTCCTCTCCTGAGGGTACAAAGTAAAAATCCTTAACAAGTGAAGAATTGTGCCAGGGGACTTGCTTGCCATCTGTGGTGGACGTCACTTCCTGGCGCACCCGGCGCATCATCAGCGATATGTCTAATTCCGGCGTCTCGATGTGCTTTAACAATGCACTGGTGAAAGGACTGTTTTCGCCGGCTCCATCAAGCGCGACTTCACCGGGTTCGGTTGCAAACGCAATGAAACTGCCCGTGCCCCGGGCTTCCACCCGCGCCAGGCCGCGAAACTCGCTCGAATCCGTTCCCATCGAGCGCGCCAGGTCGCGCGTCAGCGGGTTGTTGCGGCACGCGTCGAGAAACACAACCTTGGTGTTCTTGACCTGGCTCAGAATATTCATGATCTGCGTCAGCTCGACCGTCTGAAACGCAAGCTCATATTGGTTTGATAGTCTGGCGTCCACCGGGACCAGATAGTTCTTGCCGTTCACCTGAAGCCCGTGTCCGGCATAAAACACGACCGCGGTATCGGCGTCCCGCGCGGCGTTGCCAAACTCAGCCACTTTCTGACCGAGACCGCGCAGATTGGTGTCGAATCCCTGAATAACCTCGAAGCCCAAGCGGTTGAGCGTCGCCGCAACGTCCTCGGCATCGTTGCGGGGGTTCCGAAGATCGGTGATATGCTCGTAAGAGGAATTGCCGATGACCAGCGCCACGCGTTTTGCCGCTGCAGGCGAGACGAAACTGGACGCAAGCGCGAGCACTGCGGAAAGAATCAGCAAAAAGCGATACATATGCAACTTTCCTTATAAACAGATATTCAAACACCTTAATTCTAATTAAACTTGCGTTTCGTGAAAAGAACTTTTTGAGGCGGGTTATACTGTTTCCGGCCCGTCGATACTTGCCTGCAACCGCGGTTGGTCGCCAGTCGCCAGATGAGACCGGAGGCTGTGACTGAGCTTCGCGTCGTCACGCTAGCGCCGGCATGGTTGGCAAAATACTTGAAAAGGCTGCGGTTTCGCGGACGGGCTGCCGTCTCAGCGGCAACCCCAGACCAGCCAAGGCGCCGCGACGCTATCTTTCGACCACGTAGTCCGCCACGGCCATCCCCCATTTGACCGGCCGGTTGCGGCTGTCGTCAGTCCACACTTGCATCAGTTCCGCGGCGATCTGTGCCAGATAGGCCTCACCGTTTGGCACAACCGTCAGGTCGCGGTGGCGGCCCAGCAAATCTTCCAGCCTGACATTATCCGCCGTGACAATCGCGATGATTTCGCCGCGCCCAGGCGTCTGCGGCACAAAACGGCAGCCATAACTCGGATCGGGCAGCGTCAGCGGTGCCCCGGCGCGGATGTGGCGGGATGGCCGGACACAGTCGCTTGGAAACAGTTGCACGGCCGAGCCGTCGGCGCGGCGGTCAATCACAATGAGGTATCCGTCTTGCGGACTTGTCACGCGGATCTTCAGGGGCGCGCCGCCGACCCGCCCGCCTCCGATCAGCTCAACCGTCAAGCCATCATGCGACCGGGCCGGCAGGAGGTCTGTGGTCGCCTGCTGTTCGGGCGCGTTGGCCGGGGTTTGGCTGCGGCCCGACCATGCTAAAAGATCAGGAGCAGTCAGCTGCTCTTCGGGAAGCAACGTCGGCGTCATGCCTGTCACGCACGGAAAGAAGTGGCGGCGCTCGGCACAGTAGCTGTTTGTCTGGCGGCGGACGTGTTGAAGCAGTTCGGCCGGCACGATGCGCCCATTCTTGTTTAAGTCTGCCTGCCGCTGTAAAAGCCCAGCCGCAAACGCTTTGGTGAAAGCGCCGAACCCGCCAACAGTTTCCTCCGCAAGTTCGGTCGGCGCGACGGCGGTCCAAACCTGTTTACCAGGACCGGCGTCCAGAAAGCTTGGGCCTCCGCGTAGCCGGGTAAAGCGTGAGGGGCTGGCGCGGGTCGGGCCGCGCACGTCACCGCCCGGTTGCGGCGCCAGCAGCGATCGCACGCGCCAGCGCTGGCCGGTTGGTTGCGGCCTGAGGCTTCGCCATGCCGGGGTGAGGGCGCGCGTGATGGTGCCCGAATAGCACGAATCTATAACGACCATGACATCCCGCCCAACCAGCTCATCCAAAAGCTCGCCAAGCTCGTCATCGGTCAACACATTGCTGAATGACATGGTCGCGGCGTCCATGATGACGTCATGGGGCGCCAGAGCTTCGTCGCGGCCGTCTGCCTCATCGCTGTTCCGGTCAGGCACGTAGGCGCCATGGCCTGAATAATACAGCAACACCCGATCGCCAGGCTGGGTACCGTCAATGAGCCACTCCCGGACAGCGGTCCGGATCGCGCGGGCCGTGGCGTCTTGGTTGAGAAGCATTTGAATGTTTTGCGGCGCGAAGCGCCACACCTGCTGCGCCACGCGATGCATCAGCCGCGCGTCATTCTCCGCCGCTGTTAATTGGAGGCGCGGCGGCAGATGCTGATAAGCGTTGATGCCAATCAGCAGGGCGCGGTCGTCCGCCGCGGCCTCGGGCGGGTTAAACGCGGCTGTCAGGATCGCGAACGAACAGATCAGCCAGATGCACTTCGCCGGACGCATGCCTCAGTCGGCTCCCTTGGTCGTGTACAGCCCGTGCAAACCTATGCTGTGTTCGGTGTTCGCCAGCGCGGTGTCCAGCATATCGGGCAGCGTGTCGATGTGGCCAGTGGTGATCCGGCGATGCAGTGTCCGCAGCGGCTCGGCGCTGGCGATCAGCACCAGATGATCGGCGCCGAAGGGCGGTCGCACGCGTAGGTCCAGCCGCCAGGGCGCGCCAGGATCAAAGCGTTCCCGATCGCCGGGAAGCGGATACAGGAACTGGACGGTCCCTTCAGATGCCAGATTGAAAATCGTCAGATAGGGATAGGGCAGGCGATCAACTTCGAACCTTATAACAGCCCCGGCGCGATGGCGCGCGTCCGAAGGGCTCAGCACGATATCGAGGGGGTTTTCCAGGACGCGCCGTTTCAAACGTGGCAAGAACCGCCACTTCGCTGCGACCCCGCTCAGCAAGGTGATATCAACATCTTCGGCGACCGGGTCTCCCATATCGTTGAAAACTCGCCGTTTTTTGGCATCCCAGATCAAATCCGCCGCCTCGGGCTTCGCCGCTATCTGCACGCCCTGCAACGACGCCTTGAGACCTGCGGTATCGACTTTCCCGGCATGCGCGATGTGAAGCACCAGGTCATCCCGGTCATTGCGCGCGGGATCGAGACGAGATTCCGCATCAAGCACGACAATCGGCTCCTCGGGCGCGCGGAACGCAACATCAGGCGTCTGCTGCGCTTCGGAGTATTGGCGCACGGCGCGCACTAGATAGCTGACGAGTTCCTGTTGGACCAGCACGCCGTCGGCATCGCTGTCGGCAGCGCCCTCCAGCGCCCGCGCGAACGCATAGGACAACGCGCCGCGGCGCTGCTGCGCGATCATCACTTCCGGCATTGTCCTGTCTTCCTGGGTCGCTGAAAAGAAGATGACATTGTCAGGGGGCTCGGCATCGCCAGCCTCCACCTGCTCGGCAGGCGGTTGGCCGAAGGCCGGCGCCCCGTAAGGTGCGATGGCGCGGACCACGGGTTGATGCGGGCCGCGCGGGCCACGGGTCATCGTCCCGGAGTGACACGAGTCGGCGATGAAAATGACTCGCACGCCCTTCTTATTCGCCGCCTTGAACCATTCATTGAGCGTGTCGTCGCGGAGTCGCTCGCCATGGCCCGGCGCTTCCGGGTCGGGGGTGAATTCGCCAAGGACGAAATTTTCGTCGTATCCGTCGCTTTCGTCGATGGGATCGGTGTCAGGTTCCTGGCTGCCGTGGCCGGCATAAGTCAGCACCAGCGTATCGCCCCGATCCGCCTGTTGAAGAAGTGCCTCCCAGGCCTCAACGATACGCGCGCGGGTTGCTTGGCCGTCACGCAGCATAATGAGACGCTGCGTGTCGAGCCTCTGAACCGCGCCGGCGATGTCCTCGGCATCGGCGACCGCGCCCTGGAGGTCAGAAACGCCTTCATCCTTATAGTCGTTGATCCCGATGATTAACGCGTAAAACGCCGCCCCGACGGACGCAGTCTGCGCGAGCGTCAGGGTCACGGTGAGCAAGAGGCAGCCGATCACTCCGCGACGGGACATAAAGCTTCCTCCTCTCTGGCGAGTTCAACACGGCGGTCAAGCTGGTACAGTTCGTCTTGTGAATAGCGGCCAGGGTCATCAGCGGGGAAGCGCTCAGTTTCGCCGCGCCCGGTCGTGCGGACCGCGCCGTGATAATCCGCTGACTTGAGAAACGCGGCAACAGCGTTTGCACGCCGCTCGGACAGCTTCTGGTTATAATGCGTGTCGCCGCGCGGGTCGGTGTGGCCGATCAGGTGGATGTCCGGGTCGCCCTGCCGGCGCAAGTAGCGGCGCATGTCGGTTGCCGCAGCCCGGCCCTTGTCGGTGAACTCCGTCGAATCGGTTTTGAACTGGATCGGGACCGCCGTCCTCTTCACAGTGTAGCCGCGATAGTTGGTGCAGGCGAGGCCGCTTGGCGCGCCCGCGCGGGTGATGCGGCGGACATAACGCGGCGCGAGCAGGCTGGCGGCCTCGGCGCGGCGGTGGATCTTGCGGATGATCTCGACCGGGGGCGCTTGCGGGGTCAGCTTTGGATTGCGGATGTCATCCAGCGCCTCCTGATACAACTGCGCGGCGCGGCTATGCGCCCGGCGGTTCCGCGCCTCGTCGCCAAGCGCGGCGAGCAGCTGCCAGGGCCGCCCGAATTGCAGGCCGCGGAGGAGAAGCGCCTCGCGCTCGCTTTCGCTGACGTCTTGGGAAAAGGCGCGGCCATAAAAAATGAGCGCAGTGTTGCGCCCCAACAGCCGCAGCGGGTGGCCGGTGCAAGCGACGCCGCGTTCGGCCTCGCGGTAAATGCGCGCGGCGTCCTCGGTATCGAGCGTGCGCTGCGCAGATTTGAGCGCGGTTTGCGCCGCATCGCAGGAGGCGTGCGCCGGCCCCGCGAGCGCGACCGCCACCAGGAGCGTCAGGCCAGCAATCAAGCCTTTCGCGCAGACCATGTCCGGCCTCCCCTCTTGCCCTGCGCTGAGCTTACCCGCTTCAAAGCCCGCGCGCTATCACCCGGCCAGCGCGTAATCCACCAACGCCGCCTGGGTCTCCGGCCCGATGATGCCGT
>CAYXPZ010000078.1:0-9920 GCA_964466965.1 uncultured Hyphomicrobiaceae bacterium | reverse complement strand
GCATGCGACTGAAAATCGCAGTGTCGGTGGTTCGATTCCGCCCCTGGGCACCATTGCTTCCATTTCATCGGCAGCCAGCGCACTCTCACGCCCACTGGAGATCTCAGAAAAGTAATGTAGACTGTTGGCTCGGTACCAATTAGGGTCCCGCGCACCGTACAGAGAATTACCGATCCCCAACACATACACGAACGAGCGTTATTGTGGACGGACCCCATTTCATTTGCATTGGTAGCCAACGTTCTGGAACCGGTTATCTATTTGATGTCCTTCGTGGACACTCCGAAGTGTGGATGCCTCCACTCAAGGAATTGCATTACTTCGATAGGCCCGTCGACGAGCGCAAGGCTGAGGTCGCCCGCCTACTCGGTGAAAAGCTGCGAGATAACACGGAAACGCAGGCCGAGGACGATGCGGCACAAGATCCTACTTCGGCTCCGCGGAAGGTGAAACGGATTTACAGGCGTCTTGGGCCATCGCTTGAAGCATCGCCGGGCCATCTCCAGCGTGATCTCTCGTTTTTGTCGAAGATAAGAGAGGCTGCTCTGCTGAACGACACGGATTTGGACCGGTATAAAGGCTTGTTCGCGGATGCAGATGATCTTGTCACCGGAGACATTACACCTGCTTACGCCGCCCTGCCGGAGGCCCAAATTGCGAACATTGCAGCGGCACTTCCTGAAACGAAAATCTTGTACATAGTGCGCGAACCTATCTCTCGACTTTGGTCCGCAGCTCGGATGAAAACCCGCGGTGGGAGATCGATCATAGCTAAAGACATTTCAAAATTCATTGAGTTTTGCAATGACCCCAAAGTGCGCGCTATCTCCTTCCAATCTGAAGCTTATGAGAGGTGGAAACGCTACTACGGTGACAATCTGTACGTGTTTTTCTTTGATGATCTTCGCGACAGGCCGGAACAATTTCATCAATCAGTATGTGAATTAATCGGGATTGATTGCGAGCCAGCCAAGACGCAACATGATCTTGGTTATAATCGGAAAGGGCGACCTCCTTGGCCAATGCCTCCAGAATTCAAGGAAGTTACTATCGACTATCTTTCTGGTGAGCACGACCGCCTGGCAGAGTTATTTGGTGGGCACGCGCTGCGATGGCGCGAAAAACTTAAATAAGAAGCGTTGTCTTAAGCGTCTTCCGTCGTAGTTTCAACACTCCTTGCGGATGTATGGTTCATTTTCAAAATTTTGCGAACGATCTTGGGCGGCGTTGGCATACGCCACATTAAGGCTGTCAGGCTTTCACCGCTGCAACCCTCCCATGCGCTAGCCCGGGGTTGACGCCGCCCGCCCCCACCCTCACCGTTTAAGCCTCATCGCTAAGCCGGCCCGCGCGCCCGCCGCGTCGCCAGCCCACGCCACCCTTGAAGGACGCCGCATGCTCCAGGCCCCCGCCACCGAGGCCGCCAGCGCCCAGCGCCTGCGCGATATCACCTTGATGTGCGGGGCGGTTTCACTGTTCGGCGCGCTCGACACCACGGCGAAATACCTCTCCACGGTCAGCGGGCTGCCGGTGACGCAGGTAATCTGGATGCGCTTCATCATGCATGTGCCGTTCGCTGTGGCCGCCGTGGGACCGGCGGTGTTCTTCGAGTCGCTGCGCGCGAACCGGCCGGGGCTGCAATGGCTGCGCAGCGCCTTCTTGTTCCTCACAACCGCGTGCAACTTCGCCGCCCTGCTCTATCTCCAGCTCGATCAGACCGTGACGATGTTCTTTCTCGGCCCGCTGCTGATCGCCGCGCTCGCCGGCCCGCTGCTGGGCGAATGGGTCGGCTGGCGGCGCTTCCTGGCGATCTGCACGGGCTTTATCGGCGTGCTGTTCGTGGTGCGCCCCGGCTTCGGCGGTGTGCACTGGGCTATCATGTTTTCCTTCGCCGCCGTTACGCTCTACGCGCTTTACAACATCGCGACACGGTTCCTGGCGCGGCATGACACCTGGCGCACAACGATGGTCTACTCGCCGCTCGCCGGGGTGCTGGGCATGGCGCCGTTCGGCATCGCCGCATGGCAGTGGCCGGAGAGCGCTTTGGTCTGGCTGCTGCTGCTCTCGCTCGGTTTCTGGGGCGGGGCGGGGCACTGGCTGCTGATCCTGGCGCATCGCCACACGCCCTCGCCGGTGCTCGCACCGTTTGTCTATTTCGGGCTGCTCTCGGTCACGGGCCTGCAATACGCGGTGTTTGGCGATATACCCAGCGCATGGACTCTGCTGGGCGGAGCGATCATCATCGGCGCGGGGCTGTATCTGCTCTACCGCGAGCGGCAGGTGAAGGGCGCGCCGGAATCGCCGCTCGCGCCGCCGAAATAACTCCAGCTGAACGGTGAGCAATGAACGTCATCAAAATCGAGCCCGGCTCCGGCACGATGGAGGCTGCATGTAGATTGCTTGCGCAGGGCAACTTACCGACAGAGGACATCGCACAACCCGGCATAACGCTGTGGGCACTTGAGGCGGACGGGGAACTAATCGCCGTGATCGGGCTGGAAACTGTTGGCCGCACCGGGCTGCTGAGATCGCTCACCGTCGCACCGGCGCATCGAGGCCGCCGCTTCGGCGCTCAGCTCTGCGAAATGGTCTTCGGACACGCGAGGCAGGCCGGGATCGATGCGCTCTTTTTGCTGACAGAAGACGCCGCCGGCTTCTTTGAACCGTTAGGTTTCGCGGTCATAAACCGGCAGCAGGCACCACCGGAAATCACGGCCACCCGTCAGTTCTCCAGCCTCTGTCCGGCGGAAGCCACATTGATGCGCAAGTGCTTATGAGCGCTTGGCTTACGCAGCCACGGTGTCGAAGGACGCCAGTGTACCAACATCGCTGATTGTCTCAAGCGCAAGCAGCCGGTCGGCGCGCGCCTCGGCCTCCTCGCCCAGATAGGGCGCAGCAAGCGCGCGGAACTTGGCGCGAAACTCCTCTTCGCTCAGGAAATTATCCGGCTCCCCGCGCGGCACCTCCACGAACTTCTCGAACGTCCCGCGCCGCGTCGTGATCGCCGCCTTGCCGGCCATGTTTGCCGGCAGCGCGGCCTGAGCATCCGAATCGAGCACGCAGTTCACCCGCTTGCACAGCGCCAGCGTGTGCGTATCAGCCAAATGGCGTGGATAATCGTCCCACTCCAGCTTGCCCTCGCGCAGGACCACCGCAGCACAGAACGGCATCGAGAACTGCCCGTCCACGATGTTCGTGGGCGCCTGCTTGGCCGCCAGCGGCTCACCGATGATCCGCATTCCCGGGCGCGGAATCCCGATGTGAATGTGCTCAACCTCGTCCGGCGCGATTGCGTGCTCGGCCCGCAGCGCCGCGATCGCATCCATCGCTGCGTGAGCGTAGCGGCAGCACGGATAGGGTTTGACCGCCAGGCGCATGGTCTCCCACTGCTCGCCCAGCCCCGCGACGGCCTTCGCCGGATCAGCCGCGGGCGCGTAGGCGTTCAGGAGGCCGAATTTGCCCTCGAAGGCCTCGGCCGCCCCGCAAAACCCCTCTGCCGCCATCACCGCGGCCATAAGGCCGTTCTGTGCCGCCTGCCCGACATGCGAACGCTTTGTCCATGCACCATTTTCGAGGAACTGCATGGAGCCCGCGGCCTGCGACAGCGCGATACCGAAGGCCGACGCCATATCATCCGCGCTCAGCCCCAGCACCTTGCCCGCAGCAGCGGCCGAGCCGAACACGCCGCAGGTCGCGGTTGGGTGGAAGCCGCGGGCGTAATGATCGTCGGGACCAAGGGCGAGCGATAGCCGGATCTGCACCTCATAGCCGGCGACGAGCCCGGCGATCAGGTCGCGCCCGGATGCGCCAACCATCTCGGCTGCCGCGAAGGCTGCCGGGAAGATCGGTGCTGATGAGTGGATTGAGCCGGCGGCGTGGGTGTCATCAAAGTCGAGCGAATGCGCAAGCGCCCCGTTCAGGAGCGCCGCCGTTGGCGGGACATAACCCTCAGCGTCACCGAATACCGTGCATGAACCGCGAAGACCCATGCGCCCCACGGCCTTCAGCATTGGCGCGGTTGAGTCGGCATCATGCCGCGCGCGGACGATGATCCCGACCGTATCGAGGATCAGCAGCTTGGCCCGTTCGGCCACTTCCGGGGGAACCGCGTCATAGCTTAGCCCGGCAGCAAAATCGGCCAGCGTATCGGTTTCTTTCATCTTGCTGCTCGCTTTGTGTGACTTTGTCTCTCTGGCGCTGTGTGAGCTAATGCTATCCAAGATAGCCACAATGGCAATTGCTGACAAAGCCGAAGCACAACGCAGGAGAAACCAGAGTTATGATCAAAATGCTGACCGTAATGACGCTCGCCATGGTCGCCGCAGTGGCAAGCCCGGCACAAGCCGATGACAAAAAACTCGTCACCATTGTCGCGACGGCGGAGCCGCAGACCCAACTGATGAGCATGGTGCTAAGCATGCAGGCGCTCCAGCAGGGCGCACCGGTCTACATGCTGCTTTGCGGACCAGGCGGCGATCTGGCGCTGAAGGACGCACCGACCAGCGCGACTGCGCCACAGAAGCCGAAAGGCATGAGCCCGCAAGGACTGATGCAGAAAATCATTGGCGCGGGCGGCACTGTCGATGTCTGCGCGATCTACCTGCCCAACAAGGGCGTGGGCGCCGAGGCGCTGCTCGACGGCGTGGGCCGCGCGAAGCCGGGCGAGATGGCCGCGCGGCTGCTTGCCGAGGATACGCGCATAATGTCTTTCTGAGCGCGGCGCGCCGGGGGCATAAACATGGCGCAGCCCCCGCGCAAGCACATCCGCCCGGCCGCCGGCTGATTACCGCCGCGCAGCTTTTGTGTGCAATGTCTCGAACGCCCATTCATACTGCGGCGGTCGTGGAGCGGCACCCGAAACAGTGAGGACAGCGATGGCAAACACGGAAGACCTGAATGGCGTCACCCTGGACATCTACACGCCCCAGGAAGTCAAGGAAATGTTCGACCGCGACGAGATCGTCGTGATCGACGTGCGCACGCCGAGCGAATTCGCGTTCGAGCAAATCCGCGGAGCAATGCTGTTCCCGTTGTCGAGCTTTGAGCCCAGCAAACTCCCCTCTCAAGAAGGCAAGCGTATTGTCCTGCACTGCGGTTCAGGCATACGCTCGCACAAAACCGCGGAATTGGCGGCGGCCGGCGGCCTGTCGCGTATCGCCCACATGGAAGGCGGCTTCAACGCTTGGAAAAAGGCAGGCCTACCTTATCTGGGCACGGATCCGGCAACCGGTTCGCTCGTCGAAAAGCCCTGAGGCGTTTGCTGCGCAGCCGCGCGCGCTAAGCATCGATCTCCGCGGTCCGCGCCAGTGCCGCCTCGTCGGCGATGATCAAATGATGGCGCTGCGGGGTGGCGATCGCGCCAGAGTCGCGCAACTTGGTGAAGGCGCGGCTGATGGTTTCAAGGCTGTGGCCAAGGTAATGCGCGATATCTTCGCGGCTCATCGGCAAGGCGATCTGTTTGCCGCCCGCATCGGGCTCGCCGATCCGTCCAGCGATATGCAACAGAAAGCGCGACAACTTGGCCTCGACCGAACCGCCCATGACGATGTCCAGATGGGTCTGGCACTGGAGAAACTCGTTGGAGGCGACGGTAATCATGCGCCACTCCAGGCCCATGTTGTCGCGGTTCATCTCCTGAATGCGCCGACGCTCAACCCGGCAAAGCACGACTTCGTCGATCGCCTCTACGGAAAACGGATAGCAATCGGCGATGCACGCGCCCACGATATCGCCGCGAAACAAGAAGCCCGCGATAATTCGATGCCCATGGCCGTTCATGCGGGTCAGCCGCAGCGCGCCTTCGATAACAAGAAACAGAGCGCTCGCCTGCGTCCCCGCTTCAACCAGGACCTGGTCCTTTCGCGCGGCAACAATCCGGGCATTGGAGAAGATGGCTTCGCGTTCCTCGTTATCGAGCGCGGACCACAGCGAGGTCTCGGCGAGGCGGGCCGACACAGCGGCGTCATGGGTGGTGGGCACACGCGGAGTCAAACCGTTCCGTCTCTCTGGTTCAGCGACAGGGCTGGCAGTCCGATTCAGACATTTGCGCCCAGCGCAGCCTATGTCTGAGCAAATATCAATTCGCTCCACCAGGCGCCGGTGACATCATCCTCACCAGACAATGCTGTTAACCTACGACCTGAAAGCCACGTCGGGCCGTGGCTACAGACTAACGTTCTAGCCGTCTATGCATTTTAAACTAATGGAATTACTCACAAAGTGAAAGCACGGACGGGTCTGCGCCTGCTGATTTGTCTTGAATCGCCATTTCGCTTTGCGCGCCTTGTGCGGCAGCGCACTTGGGGGATGCGCGTCCCGTCGGCCGTTTTCCAGCCCGAAGCGGGTCGCGCTGAACTGCCACGAATAGACGGCCGTCCACAACGAACGGGCTATTCATCTGCCCACGGCGGCCGCAGGGCGGCGCGGCGGCGCTGGCCCATGGTCGCTTCCGACACCTGCGGATAGCGTTGCGCCGGCGCGGAGACCTTGCTGAGATCGCGCAGGACACTTGCCAGTGGGGCGAAATTTGCCGCATCAAGGCTCTCGCGGAACTGATCTGCAGAGCGCGCCCCCACAATAGCAGAGGATACGCTGTCCTGCGCCAGCACCCACTGCAGCGCCAGCGCGGTCGGCGAACACCCCTGCTCTTTCGCCAGGCGCAACAGCGTTTTCAGCGTATCGTCGGCATTCGACGCGAACATCTTGTCCATGAACACCCACCTCTCTTCCGACCGCGTTCCCGGCGCGGTCCGTTCGCCCGGCTTATATTTGCCGGTCAGGAAGCCGCCGGCCAGCGGTCCCCACACAACGACACCGACGCCCTTTAACCGGCAGACGGGAAGAATCTCCGCCTCGATGTCGCGCACCACCAGATTGTATTGCGGCTGGTAGGCGATGAAGCGCTCCAGACCGTTGGTGTCGCTGGTCCAGATCGCTTCCAGCAGCCGCCACGCCTCGAAGTTGCTGCACGCGATGTAGCGGACCTTGCCGTCGCGTACGAGATCATCGAGTGCGCGCAGCGTTTCATCAAGCGGGGTATCGTCGTCGACATGGTGACAGTAATAAACGTCAATGTAGTCGGTCTGCAGCCGTCGGAGGCTATCATCAACCGCTTGCAGGATGTGCCGGCGTGACAAGCCGGAGTCATTGAGCCCTGGGCCAGTCGGGTTGAACCCCTTGGTGGCAATCACCGCCTCGTCGCGACGGTCTTGCAGCAACTTGCCTAGAATCTCTTCGCAACGGCCCTGCGCGTAGGTATTTGCTGTGTCGAAGAAGTTGATTCCGGCATCAAAGGCTGCATCGACGATCGCGCCCGCCTCGCGCTCATCAGTGCTGTGCCCAAAGGTCATAGTGCCCAGACAGATCTCCGAGACCTTCAGGCCGCTGCGGCCGAGATTGCGGTATTGCATAAAAACTCCTTGTCGCTGAGTGGTATGTCGACGGCGGCGCACGCCTTGGCGTAGTTGTATAGCACTTGTGCCCCAGCCCGCCAGCGGCGCAAGTTAATGACGATGGGAGGGCGTGCCGATGCGGACACACAGAATAGCAGCGATACCCGGCGACGGTATCGGAACAGAGGTAATCGCGGCCGGGCTGGAGGTTTTGCAGGCGGCAGCGGCCCGAGATGGCGGCTTCGTGCTGGAGGTCGAGCGCTTTCCGTGGGGCACCGACTACTACCTCGAACACGGGGTGATGATGCCCGAAGACGCGCTTGAGACGCTGAAACCCTTCGATGCGATCTATTTCGGCTCGGCGGGCGACCCGCGCGTTCCCGACCATCTCTCGCTGTGGGGCTTGCGCCTGGCGATCTGCCAGCCCTTCGACCAGTACGCGAATGTGCGCCCTGCCCGGCTGCTGCCCGGCATCGCGGGGCCGCTGCGCGGCGTCAGCGACCTTGACTGGGTGATCGTGCGCGAGAACACCGAAGGCGAATATGCCGGTGCGGGCGGGCGCGTGCATCAGGGCCACCCGGAAGAGGTCGGCATGGATGTGGCGGTGTTCACGCGCGCGGGCGTGGAGCGCATCCAGCGCTTCGCCTTCGAGCTGGCGCGCACGCGGCCTGCCAAGCACCTGACGCTCGTCACCAAGTCTAACGCCCAGCGCCACGGGATGGTGATGTGGGACGAGGTCTTCTCAGCGATCAGGGGCGACTACCCGGACGTCGAGACCGAGAAGGTGCTGGTCGACGCGATGACCACGCGCATGGTCTTGAAGCCGGAAACGCTGGACGTGATCGTCGCGACCAACCTGCACGCCGACATCCTCAGCGACCTAGCCGCCGCGCTCACCGGGAGTCTGGGCATCGCCCCGACGGCGAACCTGAACCCGGACGGGCGCTACCCCTCCATGTTCGAGCCGATCCACGGCTCGGCCTTCGACATCATGGGGCAAGGGATCGCGAACCCGCTCGGCACATTCTGGTCCGGCGTGATGATGCTGGAGCACTTGGGCGAGGCGCGCGCGGCGAAGAACCTTATGCATGCCATCGAACGCTATACCGGGGCGGGCGCGGACATGCCGCGCGATCTCGGCGGGCAGGCGACGACGCGGCAGGTGACGGACGCCGTGATCGCACGGCTGGAGGGGCGTAACGACTAAGCCCGGGCCACCATGAGCATCAGGTTGTTGGCCGGCATGGCGATGACTTCCCCGAGGTCGAGACCTTCCGCGCTTGCGGCAGCCGCCACGTCATCGGCTTCGCGCAGGCCCCAAGACGGATCGCGATAGCGCAGGCTGGCGTCGAACTGCACGTTGCTCTGCGACAGGTAATCGCCGCCGCGCGAAAACGGCCCGTAGATGAACAGCCGCCCATCCGGCGCGAGCAAACGCCCCGCCCCCGCCAGCAGCCCCAGCGTCGCTTCCCACGGCGAGATGTGCAGCAGGTTGATCGCGACCATCACGTCCAGCCCGGCCTCCACCGCCTCGGCCCAGCCCGGATCGGTTACGTCGAGATCACGCGGCGGGCGCAGGTTCGCGAGCCCCGCTTCGGCCACATGCGCAGCGATGCTCGCCCGCGCGGCTGCGTGCGGATCGCTCGGCGTCCAGTCCAGTCCCGGAAACGCCGTGGCAAAGGCGGCGATGTGCTGTCCCGTCCCGCTGGCGACCTCCAGCGCGCGCCCCGATACCGGCAGGCGCGGGCGCATCGCGGCGAGGATCGGTTCGGTATTGCGCGCCGCGCTCGGCGAGAACTGCTTTTCCATGCTGCGCCTCCTGCCCCCCTTTCGAAGCCAGCGCGCGCCGCATGTCAAGATCGGGATGGATCGGCTGTCCAGATGTGTTTACACTGCGCGCGTGAGCCGCTGGAGGGATCATGGGCCACGAAACCACGCACCTGACACGCCGCACGGGCGGCGTACTCGACGCGCCGGGGATCTTCGCGCCGGTCGTCGCGCCGTCGGCGCCGCGCTCGTTCTGCACGGATTGCGGCGTGTCGCGCACCGCCGCGCCGAAGCGCTGCGCAAGCGCGTGCCAGTTCATCCGCCCGGATTATCCGGGGCTTGAGACCAAGGTGCATGGCCGCGCCCGCGACCCGGAGCGCGGTGACGAGCTGCATTTCGGCCCCTACCGCGCCATGCTCCGCGCGCGACTCACACAGCCCGCCGACGGCGCGCAGTGGACTGGCATCGCCACGCGCATCGGCGAGCGGCTGCTGGCCGGCGGGCATGTCGATGCGGTGCTCACCGTGGCGCCCGACCCCGACGACCGCTGGCGGCCGGTGCCGGTGATCGTCACGAAACCGGAGGCAATGGCGCACTGCCGCGGGATGCGCATGGGCTATGCGCCGCTGCTGGCGCTTTTGGAACCCGCACGCGCGGCTGGCTATCGTCGCCTCGCCGTCATCGGCATCCCGTGCCAGGTCTATGCCCTGCGCGCGCTGGAGGAAGAACTCGGGCTGGAGCGGCTCTACGTCGTCGGCACGC
>CAYXPZ010000077.1:0-9966 GCA_964466965.1 uncultured Hyphomicrobiaceae bacterium | reverse complement strand
TCCAGATGCTCAGCCACGGCATTGTCTCGGCCGCGCTGTTCCTGTGCGTCGGCGTGGTTTATGACCGCATACACACCCGCGAGATTTCCGCTTATGGCGGCCTGGCAGACCGGATGCCGCTTTACGCCTTCTGCTTCATGGTTTTTACAATGGCCAATGTCGGCCTGCCGGGCACCAGCGGCTTCGTCGGCGAATTTCTGGCGCTGACCGGGGCATTTAAGATCAATTCGTGGCTGGCGCTGTTCGCGGCGATCGGCGTGATTCTTTCCGCCGTTTACGCGCTGTGGCTGTACCGGCGGATCATTTTCGGCGTGCTGGAAAAGCCGTCTCTGCGCGCGATCACCGACATGACCCCGCGCGAGGCCGCGATCATGCTGCCGCTGGTGATCCTGACGATCCTGTTCGGATTTTATCCGGCGCCGCTACTGGACGTCACGAGCGAATCGGTCGCCAAGCTGGTCGAAGATTACAACGCCGCGCTGGCCGCCGCCGAGCAGGCGCGGCTGGCGACGGCGCAATAAGGAGGCTCCGGGCCCGTGGAAGAGTTCACCGAGTTCCTGATCGCGCACAGCGCCCTGGCGCCGGAGGCGTTCCTGCTGCTGGCGGCGATTGCGCTGCTGATGTTCTCCGTCTTCACGCAGGATCAGACGCGCACCGTGAGCTGGGCGAGCGTTGGGGCGTTGGTTATCGCCGCGGGGCTGGTCATCGCACAGCCGGGCGATTCGGTGACGTTGTTCGATCGCGCCTTCATTGCAGATGGTTTCGCGCGATTCATGAAAGTCCTGGTCCTCCTGGCCGCCGCTTTGGCGCTGAGCATGTCGCAGGATTATCTTGAGGCCGCGAAGCTGAACATCGGCGAATATCCCGTGCTGGTTCTGCTCTCGACGACCGGCATGATGCTGATGCTGTCGGCGAACGACCTGATTTCGCTTTATCTCGCTCTGGAGCTGCAGAGCCTGTCGCTTTACGTCATAGCCGCGATCCGGCGGGACTCGCTGCGCTCCAGCGAGGCCGGGCTGAAATATTTCGTGCTGGGCGCGCTGTCCTCGGGCTTCCTGCTTTATGGCGCATCCTTGATCTACGGCTTTACCGGCAACACCTCCTTCGAGGCGATTGCCGCGAGCGCGCAGGCGGCAGGACCGTCGCTCGGATTGATCTTCGGGCTGGTATTCGTGCTCACCGGGCTGGCGTTCAAGGTGTCGGCGGTACCGTTTCACATGTGGACGCCCGATGTTTACGAGGGCGCACCCACGCCCGCGACGGCGCTGTTCTCCGCAGCGGCGAAGGCGGCTGCGATCGGGCTGCTGGTGCGCGTGGTGATGAGCGCGGTTCCCGCGCTGGCAGCGGAGTGGCAGCAGATCATCATCGCCGTGTCGATCGCCTCAATGGCGCTCGGCGCGTTCGCAGCCATCGGCCAGCGCAACATCAAGCGCCTGATGGCCTATAGCTCGATTGGCCATGTCGGCTACATGCTTGTCGGGCTGTCCGCCAGCAGCCAGCAGGGCACGCAGGCCGTGCTCGTTTATTTGGCGATCTATGTAGCGATGACGCTGGGCGTGTTTGCCTGCATCCTATCGATGCGCCGCTCCGAGGGCATGGTTGAGGGGATCGACGAGCTGGCTGGCCTCTCGAAGAACCAGCCGATGGTCGCCTTCCTGTTGGCGATGCTGATGTTCTCGATGGCCGGTATCCCGCCGCTCGCCGGCTTTTTCGCCAAGTTCTATGTCTTCGCTGCGGCGGTGAACGCTGGGCTTGCCTGGCTTGCGGTGGTGGGCGTGGTCGCCTCGGTGATCGCGGCGTTCTACTATCTGCGGATCATCAAGGTGATGTATTTCGATGAACCGGCGGACGCCTTCGAGCCCCTTCAGCGCGGTCCGGGGTTCGTGCTGGGTGTCACCAGCATCTTTACGGTATTGTTCTTCATCGCGCCTGGGCCGCTTATTACAGCGGCCGGCGCGGCAGCCAAGGCTTTATTCGCCTGATGGCCCGGCAGAGCGACCCTCTGACGCTGCCCGCCGGGCACCAAGCCGTCTATCTGCCCGACACGCCATCGACCAACGCCCATGCCCTTGCGCTGGCGCATGGCGGCGCCGTCTCGCCGCTGTGGGTCTGGGCCGGCCGGCAGACCAAGGGGCGGGGCCGCCTTGGCCGCGATTGGGACTCGCCGGAGGGAAACCTGTATGCCAGCTTATTGCTAAGGCTTGACTGCAGGGGCGAAGCGATCAAGGGTCTGCCGCTGCTCGGCGGGATTGCAGCGCGCGATGCCGTCGCGGCCATGGCAGGAGAGCTTCCGCTCACAGCGCGCCTCAAGCTAAAATGGCCGAATGATATCTTGCTCGACGGCGCTAAGCTTGGCGGCGTGCTCATTGAGACGCTCATGATGGATGCCGGGGCGCAGGCCGTCGTTATCGGCACCGGTCTAAATTTGGCGTCCGCGCCGGAGGCTCTGGGGCGTCCTGCCACATGCCTCGCAGAGCACGGTCTGCAACCGACGCCCGGGGCGGCGTTGTCCCGGCTGGCTGATGCCACCGCGCGCTGGCTGGCTGTCTGGTCAGGCGGCGCGGGCTTCGCACAGGTCCGCAGCGCCTGGTTGCGCCATGCCGCGCCTGTCGGCGCGCCGATCTCGGTGACGCTCTCGGGTGAAACACTCGAAGGTCGGTTCGGCGGACTTGATGAGACAGGCGCGCTGCGTTTGCGGCAGGACGACCGCGAACGCATCATTACGGCGGGCGACGTCGCCCTCGGACGGCTCGAACAAGCCTCACACGCAAAAGCGACAGATCATGAATAATAATGACAACGCTGAGCTGGTATTCGTCGCCCTAGGCGGCATCGGCGAAATCGGCATGAACATGTATCTCTATGGCTTTGGCCCGCCCGATGACCGTAAATGGCTCATGGTGGACTGCGGCGTCACATTTCCCAGTGCAGCGGAGCCTGGTATCGAGATCATTACGCCGGATACCACCTTCCTCGAAGCTGAGCGCAACCTTGTGGGCATCGTGTTGACCCACGCGCATGAGGATCATCTCGGCGCGGTCGAAGAGCTGTGGCCCCGGCTGCGCGCGCCGCTTTATGCCACGCGCTTCGCGATGACGCTGCTCAAGGGCAAGCTTGCGCAGCGCGACTGGGGCAACCAACCCGAACTGATTGAGGTTCCGTATGAGGGGCGGCTGACGATCGGACCGTTCGATGTCGAATTCATCAACATGGCCCACTCGATCCCTGAGACGAACGCGCTGGCGATCCGCGCTGGCGGCGGGCTGGTGGTGCATACGGCGGACTGGAAGATTGACGAAGCCCCGGGGCTGGGCAAGCCGACCAACGTCAAACGGCTGACCGAACTCGGCGATGAGGGCATCGACGCGCTCATATGCGACAGCACGAACGCCGTGACCGAAGGACTGACCTTTTCTGAGGGGCTGGTTGCGGAAACTCTCAAGAACCTGGTCGCCGAAGCGCCGCAGAGGGTCGCCTTCACGACCTTCGCCTCCAACGTGGCGCGCCTTATTGCCATCGCCGAGGCAGCGCAGGCCGCCGACCGGCATCTGGTCATCGTTGGGCGGGCCATGCGCCGGATCATCGAGGCGGCCGAAGAGAACGGATATTGGCCGGAACACCTGGGCTATCTGGGCGAGGAGGAATACGGCTATCTGCCGCCGGACAAAGTCTTGGCGCTGTGCACGGGCAGCCAGGGCGAGCAGCGCGCGGCGCTAGCGCGCATCGCTGATGACGAGCACCCCAATGTCACGCTGTCGCGCGGCGACTGGGTGATCTATTCCAGCCGGACCATCCCGGGAAATGAAGATGCTGTCCATGAGGTTCAGAACAAGCTGGCGCGCAAGGGCGTAGAGGTGATCCTCGACCATCCGGACGGCCCGATCCATTCCTCCGGACATGCCCGGCGGGGCGAACTGCGGCAGATGTATCAGTGGACGCGCCCGCGCGCTCTGGTGCCCATGCATGGCGAAGACCGGCACCTGTTCGAGCACCTCAAGCTGGCGAAGGCGGAGGGCGTCACGGCGCTGCGTGATGTGCGTAACGGCGTTATGGCGCGGCTTCATCCCGGCCCGGCCGAGATCATCGACGAGGTGCCGTCGGGCCGGCTCATGCGCGATGGTACGCTGTTGCTGCGGGAGGAGGACGGCCCTTTGCGCGAGCGGCGTAAGCTGAGCTTCGTCGGCACCGTCACGGTATTCCTTGTAGTAAGCCGCAAGGGCGAGATGGCCGCTGATCCACACATCGTCATGCACGGCATTCCCAACACGGACGAAAACGGTCAACTGTTCGCCGAGATTGCCGACCGGGCCATCTTCAACGCTTTCGACGGGATACCCCGTCCGCGGCGCAAGGATCCAAGGACGGTTGGCGAGGCGGTGCGACGGTCCGTGCGCGGCGCGCTCAATTCGGCCTGGGGCAAGAAACCGCTGTGCACCGTTCGCGTTGCCATCGTGTGAGCGGTCCGCTTATCCTGTCGGGTGTTAGCATTTGTGAGGAGGAGAAGACAGGTGCTTGGACGTCTGAACCATGTTGCCATCGCTGTGCCCGATGCCCGTGCTGCAGCCGCCAAGTATCGCGATACGCTCGGCGCACAGGTGTCCGGGCTTGTCGAGCAACCCGATCACGGGGTCAGTACGGTGTTCATCGAGCTGCCTAACACCAAGATTGAACTGCTGGAGCCATTGGGCGATGCCTCGCCGATCGCCAAGTTCCTGGAGAAAAACGCTGATGGCGGTATCCATCACGTTTGTTATGAGGTGGCGGACATTCATGCCGCGCGCGATAAGCTGATGGCTGAGGGCGCGCGCGTGCTAGGTGACGGTGAACCGAAAATCGGCGCGCATGGCAAGCCGGTTTTGTTCCTCCACCCCAAGGAGTTCTTCGGGACCTTGGTGGAGTTGGAACAGGCTTGAACGGCGCGGCAGCGCCTCAAGGGGATAGGGATGCGTGCATGAGCCTGCCTTTTGCGATCGCCGTTTATTTGATCTGCTGGTGGATGATGCTGTTCGTCGTCCTGCCGTTCGGCGTGCGATCGCAAGAGGAGCAGGGAGATGTTGTGGAAGGGTCAGAGCCTGCCGCGCCGGCTGTGCCGCGCATCTGGCGCAAATTCGCCATCACGACGGTCCTTGCCGCGCTGATTTTCGCGCCGATCTACGCCGTAGTGGAATACCGCCTGATCCCGCTCGACAGCATCCCGTTCCTGCCGAAATACGAGACGTTCGACTAGACCCGGACCTGTTTTGATTGAACGGCATGCGGCTCTATCTTGATGATTTGCCGCGCAATTGATCCGAAAACGTGGTTTCTACTTTTCGGATTGCGCTCTGAAAGAAAAAAGGCAAGGTGCGAACCTTGCCTGTCTTCAATTAAGACAATCGAGTGCAGAGTATGACGAGCGTTGCGCCGCTCTTGGTCTTATTTGGCGACCGATAGACTGAGTTGTCCAGACAAACCGGACACTGAGCTTAGTTGTAGCGTTTTCCTCCCCAGACCCGGGCGCGCGTGACACAGGCATCCATTCACGTCTGACTCCTCGCAAGACACGAAGATTGATCGATGTCACCACCGCAGGCAGACGATAGCTCACCCTGCGCAGTTTGTCATCATTTCGTGATGAAATTGCCCAATCAATGCGCAATTGGTTGAAGACGGGCTCTTAGAGGCGCGATCCTTGGCGCGCCAGGCGGCATTGCACTTAGTCGCTTTGTCGGTTATGCCGCTGACACGCATCCGGTCCCGTCGGGCCGGGTAAGCTACTTGAGTGTCAACTCTACTTTCGGGGCGCCTGAATGAGGTTAAGCCGTTACTTTCTTCCGATCCTGCGCGACGAGCCGAAGGAGGCGGAAATCGTCTCGCACAGGTTGATGCTGCGCGCCGGCCTGATCCGCCAGGCCAGCGCGGGCATCTATATCTGGCTGCCCTTCGGATACCGCGTTCTCAAGAAAATCGAGCAGATCGTGCGCCAGGAGCAGGATCGCGCCGGCGCCGTCGAGTTGCTGATGCCTACGATCCAGCTGGCCGATATCTGGCGCGAGAGTGGGCGTTATGACGACTATGGCCAGGAAATGCTGCGCATCGAGGACCGGCATGGCCGTGACATGCTGTTTGGCCCGACCAACGAGGAACAGATCACCGAACTGTTCCGCGATTCGGTGAAGTCTTATCGCGATCTGCCCTGCATTCTCTACCACATCCAATGGAAATTCCGCGACGAAGTACGCCCGCGTTTCGGCGTGATGCGCGGGCGCGAGTTTTTGATGAAGGACGGCTATTCCTTCGATCTGACTGCCGAGGACGCGCGCAAGTCCTATAACCGCATGTTCGTGTCCTATCTGCGCACCTTCGAGCGTATGGGCCTGACGGCGATCCCGATGGCCGCGGAAACCGGCCCGATCGGCGGCGATCTGAGCCATGAATTCATTATCCTGGCCGACACCGGGGAAAGCGAGGTGTTCTGCCACCGCGACCTGGTTGAGACGCCAGCGCCGAAGGATGTCGATTACGACAGCGATCTGAGCCACATCGTCGACGACTGGCTGAGCAAATACGCTGCGACCAGCGATATGCACGATGCCGAGCAATTTGCGCGCGAAGTGCCGGAGGACAAGCAGGTCAGCGCGCGTGGCATCGAGATCGGCCATATCTTCTATTTCGGCACCAAATATTCCGAGCCAATGCGCTGCCGCGTGCAGGGGCCGGAGGGCGACTGGATCACGCTGCATTCCGGTTCGTATGGGATCGGCGTGTCGCGCCTGCCTGCGGCGATCATTGAGGCGAGCCATGACGAAGCGGGCATCGTCTGGCCGGACACAGTCGCGCCCTACTATGTTGGTTTGATCAATTTGAAGGTCGGTGACACGCAGACGGACGCGGCGTGCGAAGACCTCTATGCCAAGCTGCACCACGCCGGGCTGGACGTGCTCTACGACGACACCGACGAACGCGCCGGCGCGAAGTTCGCTTCGATGGATCTACTGGGCCTGCCATGGCAGGTGATCGTCGGGCCGAAGGGGCTGAAATCCGGCGAGGTCGAGGTCAAGCGCCGCGCAACCGGCGAGCGCAGCACGATGAGCCCGGACGACGCCGTCAACATGCTGCATGCCAAGCGGCCGGCGGAGGCTGCCGGCATGGCGGAGTTGACATAGGACAAATTCATGGCCCGCGCACAGGACACCGGACCATTTTCCGGCTTCGAGTGGATGCTGGCGCTGCGCTATCTGCGCGCGCGCCGCAAGGAAGGCTTTATCTCGGTCATTGCCGGGTTTTCCTTCATCGGCATCATGCTAGGCGTGGCGACGCTTATCATCGTGATGGCGGTGATGAACGGCTTTCGCAACGAGCTATTTGACAAAATCCTCGGGCTAAACGGTCACATGCTGGTGCGTTCGGTGGGCAGCGAATTTACCGACTATGACAAGGTGGCCAACCAGCTTCGCAACGTCGAAGGCGTGCGCAAGGCGATCCCGCTGATCGAGGGGCAGGTGATGATTTCCGCGCAGGAGGCCTCGCGTGGGGTGATCGTGCGTGGAGTCCGAGAAGACGACCTGAAAAACCTGGAAGCGGTCGGCGAGAACATCTTCTTTGGCACACTCGACGGTTTTAGCGACAAGCGCGGGGTCGTGCTCGGCACGCGGCTGGCCAACGCGCTCGGCGTGCGGGTTGGCGATGGCGTCACGCTGGTGTCACCGCGCGGGTCGCAGACGCCGTTCGGCACAGCGCCGCGGATTCAGCGCTATCCGGTTTCAGCGATCTTCGAGATCGGCATGAGCCAGTACGACGAAAGCATCGCCTTTTTGCCGCTTCGCCATGCGCAGGCGTTTTTCAACAGTCCAAAAGCGGTTAGCGCGCTGGAACTCATGCTCGACAACCCGGACGCCGTGAATCAGGTGCGTCCGGACCTGGCCGCCGCACTGCCTCCCAACCTGGTGATGTCGGACTGGCGCGAGCGCAACGCCACCTTTTACAACACGCTGAAGGTGGAACGGAACGTGATGTTCATGATCCTGACCCTGATCGTGCTGGTCGCTGCGCTCAACATCATCTCCGGGCTGATCATGTTGGTGAAGGACAAGAGCAGCAGCATCGCCATTCTCCGGACGATGGGCGCGACTCGCGGCGCGATCATGCGCGTGTTCTTCATTACCGGCGCGAGCATCGGCGTGGTGGGCACGCTGGCGGGTTTGATCCTGGGGGTGGTCGTGTGCCTCAACATCGAGACGATCCGCGAATTCATTGCTTATGTGACCAACACTGACCTTTTCTCACCGGATGTCTATTTTCTGTCGCGATTGCCGGCCGATATGGATCTCGCAGAGGTTGTGACGGTGGTTGTCATGGCGCTGTCGCTGTCGGTGTTGGCGACGCTGTACCCGTCCTGGCGCGCGGCGCGGCTCGACCCGGTCGACGCGCTGCGATATGAGTGAGGCGCTTTGGAGCATCGATTGACACAACCGGCACTGGCGGCGCGCGGCCTGCATCGCAGCTTTAAGCAGGGGCCGCGGGAAATCAATGTTCTGCGCGGCGCGGATCTGGCGATCTGGCCCGGCGAGACCGTGGCCCTTGTCGGGCCGTCTGGCGCCGGCAAATCGACCCTCCTGCACATCCTGGGTTTGCTGGAACGGCCCGATAGCGGTTCGGTCGTGATCGGCGGGCAGGAGTGCTCGGAGCTGGATGATGCCGCGCGGACCCGCGTCCGGCGCACCGAAGTCGGTTTTGTCTATCAGTTTCATCATTTGCTTGCGGAGTTCTCGGCGCTGGAAAATGTCGTATTGCCGCAACGGATCGCCGGGCTGGATCGCAAGGAGGCCGAGCGGCGGGCGTGTGATCTTCTGCGGATTTTCGGCCTAGCCGAGCGCGCCGATCACCGCCCGGCTGAGCTCTCGGGCGGCGAACAACAGCGCGTGGCGATTGCCCGGGCAGTCGCCAACGCGCCGAAGCTGCTGCTGGCGGACGAGCCGACTGGTAACCTTGACCCGCCGACTGCCGAACGCGTTTTTCAGCAGCTTCTGCAATTTGTGCAAAAGGCGGGCCTTGCTGCCGTGATCGCGACGCACAACCTTGAACTGGCCGGGCGCATGGACCGCGTCGTGCAGCTTGCAGACGGGCTGCTGCTGGAGCATGATGCGACCCAATCAAATCTGGCGGATAGCGCGCACCCGCCGGCCGCCCAACACGGGAGCTAGAGCCTGATGTTCCGGATCCGCCCTGCATGGATTGGCCGGCGCGCCGCCCTAGCTGGACTCGCCTCAGCGATTGCTGCCGTTGCCACGCGCGGGGTCGCCACGGCGGCGTCGGGTGATGCAAAGCTGACGCCGACGCCGGGACAGACCGAAGGGCCGTTCTACCCGTCGGAATGGCTGGATGACATCGACAACGACCTTGTTCTGGTGAAAGGCAAGAAGGCCAATGCGATGGGCACGGTGCTGCATCTGCGCGGTCGCGTGATGGATCGCGCCGGTGCGCCGGTTGAAGGTGCGATCGTGGAGATTTGGCAGTGCGATGCGCAGGGGGTCTATCACCATCCGTGGGATGAGCGCGGTAACCGGAAAGCTGACGCGGGGTTTCAGGGGCGCGGCCGCGTGGAGACCGACGCGGAAGGCCGCTACGTGTTCCGCACCATCAAGCCGGCTGGCTATTCAGGGCGCACGCCGCATATCCACTTCAAGATCATGCAGCCGGGCGGGGATACGCTCGTTACGCAGATGTATTTCGCCGGCGAGCGGCGGAATGACACTGATTTCATTCTCAACCGCATCGACGATGCGGCCCAGCGCGAGAGCGTTATCGTCCCGCTGGAGGACGCCGGCCAGATCGAGTCAGATGCACTCGCCGGTCAGTTCGATGTCGTGCTCGCGTAGCAGTCGTTTGGGGACAGATCGTCCGGGATCAAGCGAATCGCGGCGCACGTCGCTACTCTCAACGTTATGAGGGGAGCGAGCGACTCGCGATGACGAACGGACCTGGCTT
>CAYXPZ010000076.1:7081-10150 GCA_964466965.1 uncultured Hyphomicrobiaceae bacterium | reverse complement strand
CGGCCGTGAAACACTCCAGCGCCGATGGTACTGCGAAAGCGGGAGAGTAGGTCGCTGCCAGGCGTAGAAAAGCTGTTCGGACTTGTCCCCTCTTCGCAAATTCCCTTCCCACAATCTATGCAGTGGTTTTAACGCACTCGGCGGATGATCGGCGGGTCGTACGAACCTTGTCAGTTCTGCGCTTGCGCAGCCGTCGCACGATAGCTGTCGTAGGCTGCCATGAGCTGCTGAAACAGGGCTTTTGCTATTGTCTCCGCGCCTGATGCGGTGAAATGCTGATGATCGGCAGAGGCCAGTGGCGGCTGGGTATGTACCCAGGCATGCACGCTGCATGCGCCGCCCATCGCGTCTGCCCAATCCCAGAAAAATGCACGATTTTCGCTCGCCACGGTATGCAGCGTCCGACGTACAGCCCGCAGGTTCAGCGGCGGATGCCACCGCGCCAGGCGCGAACTGTTGGCGGCCAACAAGTTCTCATAGTTGGCCCGTTCTTCAACCGTAAGGGCGCGGCAAGCATCGGTCCCCGCGCCGGTGGCATAGGCGGGCATGCGCGCGATGTCTGGAGGTCCGATAACCAGCAGCGAAGCGTCGGGCGCCGCCTCTCGCAAACGGCCCAGCAAGTCCTGCGCGCCCTGCGCATAAGCCTGTAAATCGAGATCATCGTCGAGGGCTTCGTTACTGCCGTACCCAACGACGATCAGATCCGGCGAGACATGTTCAATGTCTCCTTTGAAAAAAGGCTGATCCCACGTCGCGTGCGTCAGGGCGGTTGCCCCAGGCACGCCGAGGTTGATATAGCGCAGCCCGGGCCCGTCACGCAGCGTAGCCCAGGACAGTACATGTACTGGCTTGCCGCTCCCGGCGCGTACGGTAAGCGCCGACCCGGCGGCATTGATCTTTATGCGTTGCCAAGTGGCTTCGCCGTTGCGCGTGTCGACGTGATCGCCTTTCTCATCGACCGCCACATAAGCTTGCCCCGTTTCTGGGCCGGCTGCGAAGGTAATGGTGGCCCAGTCAAAGGGCGCATTCGGCGTCGAAATCTGCAGAAGTGCGCCATCCCGCCCTGTCAATCGGACGCCGCTAAGGCCGAACGGCCCCGCATCCCCGGCCGCACTCGACGCGACGCGCCAGCCGCCTCTGCGCTCGATCTGCGCACCCGCGACGCGAAATAAACCGGGGGTCATGAAGCCGCGTCCGGCATCGCCAAAGCGTGTTTGAAACTGCGACCGCAGAATGGATGTAAGACGATCAGCGGCAATATGCTGGTCCCCGAGATGAAGGATCGTCACGGGCTCTGGGCGCTCGCCGCGGTCCAGCGCTGCCAGCGCCTTAAAAAAATGAGCAAGAGCCTGCTCGGCAGCGACCGAATTAGGTCCCGGCGTGGGCGTGGCGTCAGGCGGCTGCGCGCTTGTCGGCACAACCCTCGCGGTGGTTGCCACTCGAACATCCGGATCAGCCGCCGCATCTTCTGGACGGAAAGGCAGCCGATCGCCCTTGGCTGCGACGTGGCTTACGGGCCCCTTGGCCCCGCTATGCCTGTCTGCATCCTCGCCAGGCAAGCACGCGGCGGCATTGAGGCACAAAACAGCCATGACGAAAAGCTGAGTGGTCAGTTGCGTCCAGCGCAAATCGGTGAATCCGAACACCGCGCGACGCATAGCCCCAAGCGCCGAAACGCAAGATGCGCACGCCGTTTGATACATACGCTTTACTCCCCCGCTCCTCGCGCAGCTCGATGATCTGCTCAAGGATGTACAACCCCAGGCTCATGAGGCCGGTAAACACAACCGTGGTATGTTTGCTGGAGCCCGATCCGCACGAATCGAAGCGGAATAAGGCTCCATCCGAGTCGACACGCATTTGATCCGAAAATCGGTTCTCAGTTTTCGGAATGCGCTTTTGAGGTGCAGTGAAGCGATGTGCTTCAAGAAGCGTGAACTGGTAAGAGAATTCGTGGTTTGATTGGAGTGGTCATCCGCCCTTCCACTTATAGTTGTCGATACGCCCTTGCGGCGCCTCGATTTTTTCACCGCGCACGAGCACACGGTAATACAGCCGCTCGGACAGTGGAAGCTGTTGCCGCGCCCCCCGTGCGCTGAGGATATTAGCCGGTGAGATTGTCGCCAGTGCGGTCAGATTGTCGCCGATGTCGATAGCCAGTTGTTCGCCGGGGGGCGAATAATCTGAAAACGAGACGGCCCGGCTTGTGGCGCCGTCGGCGGCATCCGCGTCGTCTCTCTCTGTCGTGTTGCCAGGTCCAGCTTGTCCTCCGGGCGTTTCACCCTCGGCCCCGGCGTTAACGCGCTCTTCGGTTTCCGCTGCCGCATCCGCTTGAGCGTTTGTCCGGTCTTCGGCCGCCCGCGCGATCTGGGCCTGCTGTTGCTCATCCCCGGCTAGGGGAATGCTGCGCTCCTGGCGCGCCGCAGCCAAATCGCGCGTGATGACCGATGCCGCGAATTCCGCAAGCTTGCGGTTACCGTCAGCGGTAAATCCGATCCCATTATTGTCGCGCAGTCGTTTTGTCACGCCTTCGACACTGGGGCCAAAAGCGCTGAAGTTGCCGAATTGATCCGCAAAACCATTCCAGGTGTCGATATACTTAATGCCGCCGAGATAAGCGCGCTCGCGGATAATGCTATTGATCTGCTGATACTCTTCTCGCGCCTCTTCATCGGCAACGATCGGCAAACCCATCCAGTAGACGGCGACCTTCTCCGCGGTGAGCTTCTCGATGAGCGAATCAACGCGCAGCCGGTAAGTTTCTGCCCATGCTTCGGTGCCGAAATCCTCGAAGCCGCTTGCAGTGCGGATGCGCCGGCGGTCATTACTGCCCAGCATGATCACGGCGATGTGCATGGTCTGGTCTTCGAGAATGTTCTCGACGCGCTGCGACCAGTTATAGCTGTCCGGCCGCGCCAAGCCGCTGGAATTACGCGTTTCCTGCTTAATCTCCACGCTTGCGGCATCGTCCAGCGCGCTCGGCAGCGCGCTGGCTAGACCGGCCGCCAGGAAATCACCGATCACATAAAGTTGGTACTGATCGGTCTCGGGGAAGGGATTGATGTAGCT
>CAYXPZ010000076.1:0-6981 GCA_964466965.1 uncultured Hyphomicrobiaceae bacterium | reverse complement strand
ATCGTCTCAAGCAGCGTCTTGGTAGGAAATCCGTCCGGCGTCATGTCATGGGCGCGCTGGAAGGCACGAACTGCCGCGCGGGTTTGCGGGCCAACGATTCCGTCGATCTTGCCTTTGAGATAGCCCATATCCGCCAGAAGCTGCTGCAACTCCTTGCGCTCACTGCGCGCCAAAACCTTTTCGTCAGTGGGCCAAGACTGCACGATCGGGCCAAACCCCATTAGCCGGTCGGCGAGATGTCCGACTGCAAGAGCATAAGCCGTGGCTGTATTATAGCGTTTGATGACGTCGAAGTTGTTGATGAGCAGGAACGCTGGACCATTGGCGCCAGCCGGAACAATGAGCTTGGCCGGGTCTTCGGGGCGCGGAAATGCCCTGCCGCCGGGCCGCTTGATGCCCAGCGCCGTCCACTCCTCAAGCGTGCGCCGGGTGCGGCCATCGGCGAGAGCGTAATCAAAACCGTCTGGCAGCACCACCTCATAGCCCCAGGTTTCACCTTTGTTCCAGCCTTTCTCGGTCAGGAAATTCGCGGTTGAGGCGAGCGCATCGGAAATCGCCCGCCATATATCGCGCGTGCCGTCGCCGGTGAAGTCAACCGCATATTCCAGGTATGTGGTCGGAATGAACTGTGTGTGGCCCATCGCGCCGGCCCATGACCCCTTCATATTGGCGACATCGATATCGCCATTTTCGAGGATCTTAAGCGCAGCGAGCAGTTGGCTCTGGCCGAAGGATCTCCGCTCGCCTGTGTGCGCCAGGGTGGCTAGCGAACGGATAACGTTCTTGTTGCCCATATAAGAGCCGTAGTTGGTCTCCATTCCCCAAATCGCCGCGATATAGTGGCGATCCACGCCATACTTCGTCTCGATCGCCGCGAACTTACTGGCGTACTGCTTGAGGCGGGCGCGGCCACGATTGACCCGGGTCTGCGAGACCGCCGTGCGCAGATACTCCCAAATCGGCTTGACGAACTCCGCCTGGTTTTCCTGCGCTTCGAGGATATCGGGATCGGGGCTCAACCCAGTCAGTGCTTCGTTCAGCGTTTGATCGGAAATTCCCTGGCTCGCGGCCTTGGCGCGAAATCCCTTAAGCCATTCAGAGAAACTTTCGTCGGCAAAGGCGGGCGCGGCCCATAGGACGAGGCCGGCTGAGACAACAGCAGCCGATATCGTGCGGTGCAATGGCATTTTATCACTCAGCATCTTGGACATCGCCCCAGGCCCCTTTGTAAAGCCTTCTTATTACCATGCACGGCCACGGACTCAAGCATTGCCGAGCCGTACTCTCCCGCCTGTGAATTCAGACAAATTTAACTAACACATCGTGAAAGACGGACTGACAATTCGATTTTAATGTCCCCTTCACCAATCGGGCCGACCATCAAGCTTTCAGTAACCTGCCTGATCAGCAAGGGCTCGGAGAGCGATGGGGATCAAATGTGGGCAACCCGCCAGGCGCGATATTGTGCGCCAGGGTCTGACACGGGTTTCAACGGTCATTGCGTTCGTGGCGGCCGCTATGACGCTCGGATCACCAAAGGCCGATGGCCAGGTTTCGTCGCGTGTTTACACGGAACGATATAGCCATCAGGAGACCGCTCGGGATGTCACATGGCGTGGCGCGCCTGCACCGGAGCCGTATGCGCCGGCTGAGGACCAGCGCTGGCGAGAGCCGAACCGCCCAGAACCCGCACAACAGGTGCGGTCGCACACCGTCCAGGCCGGTGAAACGCTGTTTCGCATTGCGAAACGCTACGGCGTGAGCGTTGAGGCTCTTCAGCGCGCCAACGGGATTGCGGACCCGACGACGCTGCGCATTGGCCAGCAGCTTGCAATTCCCTCCGCTGACAAGGCCGCACAACCCGCGCGGGAACCACGCTGGAATAGCGCGGTGCCCGAACGCCCCGCAAATCAGCCGCGCCAGCATTCATCCCAGCCGCGCACTCCCGCAGAACCGCCCAGACCTGATCAGCGCCCGGGTGGATTTCGCCAAGAACCGGCCCGGGACCGCGGAGCGCCCAGCCTGAGCGGCCTGCGTCAGCTCGCCGAAACGATGGCAGAACCGGCAGGTCGCGGACACGTCAGCGAGATCCCCGCGGGCTATACGTTTTTTGCGCAACTCGTCGGCGCCGACCTGAAGATCCCGGAAATCATGCGCAGTTGGCTGGAAGGTCAAACGCGTCCGCGCCGCGTGTCGGCCGGCCTTGATCTCGATATCATTTATGGGCGCGGCCCCGAGTCTAATCCCGAACGCTTCTATTTGCCTTATATCCGCACGGGCCCGCGCCTGAGCAACGCTGGCAAGCGGTATGCGCTGTCGCAAAACATGCCGCCGGCCGGGCATGTATTCGTCGTGCAGCTTCAGAGCGCGCTTGTCGAACTGCACAACCGCGCCGTCGATATGCTGATCACGCGTCACCTCGCCAGCGAGAAGAGCCGCTATTGTGAAGATGATTGTTCCAACGCGGAACTGGCGCGCGCCCTGCCGCGAGCGAAGCGCCTGCTGCTGTTCCGGGATGCCCGCGAGACGGTGATCCATTACTATCACCGCATTATCGTAGAAGATCTGCTGCCACGCCTGATTGGCGAAGAGCGCGCAAAGGACATCATCGCCAATGGGCGCGACGTGTTCTTCCCCTCCGGCTTCCGGGAGGGAGACGACATCAAGCAACCCTTCATACCATACGAATTCGCGCTGGCTGCGCACCAGTTCACGGCCAGCCAGATCCGCTCAAGCTATCAGCTGCGTGGCGGATCGCGCGCAAGGCCGTTCAATCCCGTGCTGCTTGTGGCCAACCATCCACGGCGCGAGAAAATCCAGCGTGGTGAACTGGCCGACTGGCGCTACTTCGTGGATGTCCTGCCCGAGCCGCCTCAGGGCTTCAATCGGTCTGCTCTGATCGACCGTTATGTTGCCGCGGTTCGCGGAGGCTGGCACAACAACCGGCGCATGCAGGGGACCGCAGAGGCGATCCTCATCGCTGGCGCGCGGGCGGGGCTGCCTGACGGAACTGCGGTGGCTGAAGAGGTGCTGCCGGACCTGCGTAAGCGAGGCGTCCTCTATCTCTGGGAGCCGCGTAAAGGCGGTCCGGACGACCCCGGAGCACTTTGGCAGCGCTATGTCGTTCCCCCGGATCGGCCGACGCAAAACCTGCTGCAAGGCAAAACGCCGCTATGGTATTACATCCTGCAGGAAGCGCGCGCGATCGGCGGCCCGACCCGGTTCGGCGCGGACACGCAGGCATACGCCACGGCCTCTGATGAGCAGGCGCGCTATGCCACTGCGCAAGAGAGCATCTCAGACAGCGGGCGCGCAGTCGCTGGGGGTCATACGCTCGGCCCTGTTGGCGGAACGATCTTCGGCGAAGTCCTGATCGGCCTGGCGGAGCATTATGCTTTGAAGACAGGCAAGGGGTTGGGCTTCCGCCCACCTATCGGGGCCAGCGCTTATGGCGAGCGCGGGCGTTTCACGCTGACGCGGGTGCGCGCGGAGAGTGGCGATCTGGGCGAGCGTTACCTGCTGCGGAACCTTCTGATCGATGCGGGCGCAGCCGTCGAGCTGCAATGACTTCCGCAGTCTCTTGACAAGCCCGTCGGGTTGGCCCAAGCAAGGTTCAGCTGATCGCATTCTGGACAAGATTGACAGTCATCCATCGCATCAGAGCGGATCGATCGCGGATGAATGTCATAATGCTTGAGACAACTTGATTCATGTTATCGAACCTGCCGAAAATTCTGGTATTTACTTGCTTTGCCGTTGCCGCTTCGATGCCGCCAGCTTGGGGGCAGGACGACGGGGCTACGTCGCAGGAGGCGCAAGCGGGTCAGGCGAACATCGAAAAGCGGTTACGCCGTATCGAGGACGATATCATCGATATGCGTGCGATGATCGGCGCGCTACAGAGTTTCGCGCCTGGCGATGGAACCGGGCAAACATCGCAGGGCGCGCCCTCTGACGGTTTTGGAGCCACAGATCCGTTCGCCGGCCTGCAAGAGCCGCAGGTACAGTCAGACCCTTCGGTGTCCGGCGAACCAAGCGCCGAACTCAGGCAATTGGAAATCCAGGTCCAGGCATTATCCGCTCAGCTTTCAGAAACAGTTCAGCGCCTCAACAAGCTGGAGGCGGCGCTCAGCGGATCGGGCGATCCTGGCCAATCTGCCGCCGCAACTGCGCAGCCGTCTTTCGGTGCCGAGAGCGGCAACGACGCAACGCCGGGCGCATCCGCGGATACCGGCATGGGTTTTGGCACGACCACAGTCGAGACGCCTGATGCGCCGGATGATCTGGAATCGGCATGGACGGAAGACCCGTTGTCTTCGGATGCCATGGCGGCAGCACAGCCGCAGGCGCAAACCCTCTTCATCCAGAGTTATGAGGCATTGCAGGCGCAGGACTACGCCGCCGCGCGCGAGGGTTTCAAGGAATTTCTGCAGAGCTATCCAAACGATCCGCTGGCGAATGAAGCGCGTTATTGGCTCGCAGACGCCGCGTTTGCGCAAGGCGATCTCGTTGTCGCGGCAAACAATCTGGTAAAAGCGTACAATACCGCCCCAACGGGCGAAAATTCCGAGCAGACGCTATTGAAACTGGCGATCGTCCTGCGCCGTCTGGATCAGTCGGAGTCGGCTTGCGACGCGCTGAGCCGGCTCGATGGACAGCTCGACGGCATGCCGGAGAGCTTCCGGCAGCGCGTGAGCGAGGAACGCCGCCGCTCTGGGTGCGGGTGATGTGCTGCAGCCGTTTGCGACTGCGACGCCTCGCAGGATTTTTGAGGCATGACTGCTGGGGCTTTATCACCGCAAGATGTTGATACGCTCTTCGCCGACCTGAAGCCTTACACGCAGGTCGCGCTCGCGGTCTCAGGCGGCAGTGACAGCATGGCGCTGATGACGTTGGCCTGCGAGTGGGCCCGGCGCGCGACGGACGCTCCGTCGTTGATCGTGCTGACGGTTGATCACCGCATGCGCCCAGACTCGCGTCAGGAAGCCGAATGGGTTGGCGCTCAGGCCAAAGCTGCCGGCCTCGCCCATCATATCCTGAACTGGGAGAATGCGCCCGCGCACCCGTCGCAAGACAAGGCCCGGGCCGCCCGGTACGACCTCCTGAGCGGGTTTGCACGCGCACACGACATTCAGGCGATTGTCACGGCGCACACCCGCGATGACGTTGCGGAGACCTTTCTGATGCGGCTGGCGCGCGGTAGCGGGGTTGATGGCCTGTCGGCTATGGCGCGCAGAACGACATGGGGCTCCATCGCGCTCCTGCGACCGCTTCTCGACCTTGGACGAGCCCAACTCAGGACGCAGTTGACAGCGCGTGGCGCCCCCTGGATTGAAGACCCGTCCAATGCTGATGAGCGGTTTGAGCGTGTGCGGGTTCGCTCGGCGCTGGGCGTTTTGTCGGATATCGGCATCCCGCCGGCGCGGATCGCAGAAAGTGCGAAGCGGCTTCGGCGCACCCGGCGTGCGATCGAGGAAATCGTCCGCAAATTTATCACGACAGAGGTTGAGGTCAGCCCGGCTGGCTACGCCCGGCTAAGCCTGAGCACGCTGCTGGCCCGGCCTGACGAAGTCGTTCTGCATATCGTGAAGCAGCTTATCGGGTGGGTTGGCGGGCAGGCGCGTCCGGTTCGGCTGCGCAAGCTTGAGATTCTGGCGGGGCAGCTCCGCCGCGGCAGCCACGTCACGACGACGGTCGGCGGCTGTCTGATCGCGGTCAGAACGGATCACAACGCTCTGACGATATGCCGCGAGCCAGGCCGGCTTCGCGCTGCTCCGGTGACGCTTGGGCCGGGACAGACAGCCGTGTGGGATCAGCGGTTCTGCATGAAGGCGCGGCCTGACGCCATTGACACGGTGCGTGTCAACGCACTCGGCGCACCCAATGTCGCTGCACTTCCCGAACAGCTGCGCAAGCTCCATCCGCTTCCGGCACTCGCATGCTTGCCCGCGCTTTATGCCAATGACATGCTGATTGGTGTGCCGGTTCCCGGGTTCGCCATCTCGGATCAGGACCCGGCTGCGGAGGCGTTTGAAGCCACGTTCCTGCCGCATGGTCACAAGCGCAGCCGCATCTAAAACAGGTCGTAACGACGCGTCGTGATAGCGCAATGCTTGGCAAACAAAACCGCCAACCATATCTTCATCGTAATCTCGCATACCCTGCGGTTCGACGCTGGGGACAAGTCTGCAATGCGTATGTCCGGTTTGCGATCGGGCAGGTCCGCTGCGGACACGAGGCAGCGACAAACAAGGACGTCAGATGAACTCGAATTTCCGCAACTTCGCTATCTGGATCATCATCGGTCTGCTCTTGATCGCTTTGTTCAATCTGTTTCAGAGCCCAGAGCGCCAGACTGCTGAGAACAGCATCAGTTATTCCCAGTTCCTGAGCGCTGTCGAAGACAGCAATGTCCGCTCGGTCACGCTTTCGGGCGACAAGATCGTCGGCCAATACAGTGATGGCCGCACGTTCCAGACCTTTGCGCCGAACGATCCCAAGCTGGTCGAGCGTTTGGAGTCTAAGGGCGTCGGTATTTCGGTGGAGCCGCAGGATGACAGCTCGCCGACACTGCTGAGTATCCTGATCTCCTGGTTCCCGATGCTGCTGTTGATCGCCGTTTGGATCTTTTTCATGCGCCAGATGCAAGGCGGCGGCGGTCGCGCGATGGGCTTTGGCAAATCCAAGGCGAAGCTGCTCACCGAGCGCACGGATCGCGTGACGTTTGAGGATGTTGCGGGTGTCGATGAAGCGAAAGAGGACCTCGAAGAGATCGTCGAGTTCCTGCGCGATCCGCAGAAGTTCCAGCGCCTAGGCGGACGTATCCCCCACGGCGCGTTGCTGGTCGGCCCGCCGGGTACCGGTAAGACGCTGCTGGCGCGCGCGATCGCCGGCGAAGCGAACGTGCCGTTCTTCACCATCTCCGGCTCGGACTTCGTGGAAATGTTCGTCGGTGTCGGCGCCAGCCGCGTGCGCGACATG
>CAYXPZ010000075.1:4056-10564 GCA_964466965.1 uncultured Hyphomicrobiaceae bacterium | reverse complement strand
CGATCCGGGCTGCCCACCATTTGCTTGTCAGCCAGCGCGGCATGAAGCCGTCTCCTTCATATCCGTTGTGCGGTTCACGTCCCGTTAGGGGGCGGCCTCGCCAACCGCCTTGCATAGAATATCGTCATTGGCGACGCAAAGGGGCCGGACCGTGACTTAATGCCAACCGACGCAGGCCAACAGCCATACGCCCTCTCCAAGCGCCGGCGCGACGATTTGGCAGGCAGCAGTTTCGGCGCCTAGTACGGGACCTTAGACGCATTGCAGCCTTAGAATTCGGCACCCGACATCAATCATGAAAAAATATTCGAACGCAGAAAACCTATGCCGCCCAGCGACATTACAGCGGAGCACAAGCGGGCGCAGAAAATTGGGCAGCTAGGCGAATTACTCATGCGGGAACGTGAACTGTGGGTTTGGCGCAACAGTTGGCGTCGCAAAATCCGATTATTTGGCCATCGGCCTGTGGCCACGGCCTTGCCAACTTGCACGCCCGAGCCGTACCAGTGTACTTAAGAAGTCACATGTTTGTGAGGCAGAGCCAAGGCGACGCATCAACAATCAGGAGCGCGAGACCCGTGTTCCGCGACGTGCCTCGACATGAGTGGACTGTGGCCGCCCTACGCGCCACGCACGAGGGCCGCGCAGCTAGAGAGAATTGCGAAATCGATCGGCGATACCAAGGCGGGCTTGTGCGGGATCACAACGACGCAACCGGAGCGCTCAGGGTCATTCACGTGATGCCTCCGGGCAAGCACTTCGGACCTTTGCGGGCAACCTCGATCGACCTCGATACCAGAGACTTCGCGTTGTTCAGTCAACATCGCGACAGCTCGATTGTCGTCGCCGATAAGGTTGAACCCAGTTTTGAAGGCTTGGATATATCGCATTTCCCTGCGGAGGCGGCCTCAAACGGTCGGTCTGCAGCCAAGCATGTAGCGCGCGTTGCCGCCGACAATGATGCTGATGTGATTGTGGTGCAGCAGCGGCTCCCGCTTGCAAATGACATCGCGCGGGCTGCGCCTGGCGCCAAGGTGGTTCTGCACACCCACAACTTTCAGAAGAGCTTCCAGGGACGTTCGATGCTCTCTCGCGTGCTGAGGCACAGCTATCGCGCTCGCCGCTATAATCAGCTCCACGGCATTATCCACGTCAGCGAAGCGTGCGCACGGGCCTTTGAGCAGGAGTGGCCCGACGTGCGCTTGCCGGCCTCTGTGATCGGCAACGGTCTGGATTTCTCCGAATGGGCCCCGCGACAGGAGCGTTCACCGGAGATCCTATGCGTGGCGCGGTTCGCACCGGAAAAAGGGATCGTGGAGGCCGCGCAAGCCGTTGCGCGCGTTTTGCCGGAATTTCCGGGATGGCGGGCACGCTTCATTCTTTCCCAGGTCTGGCGGCATCCGCGCTATTGGGAGGCGTTCAATCACGCGCTGATAGATATGGGCGCTCAGGTTTCTGTGGAGACGGAGCGCGCATTCGACGAGGTAAAGCAAGCCTATGAGCGGGCAGCAATTGCATTGGTCCCGTCGAAATGGATTGAACCGTTCGGCCGCACCGCCCTCGAAGCACACGCGGGAGGCGCGGCTCTGATTAGTTCTGGAAGCGGCGGGCTATCAGAGATCAGCGGTGATGCGGCATTGTATCTGCCTGAAGTGTCGCCGGAGGCGATCGCCGCCGCGTTGAAGTCCTTGCTAAGCGATAAAGCTCGACGGGCTGAATTGGCCTCGGCAGGCGCTGCGCGCGTACGCAAGCAATTGGACATCCGTGTTCAAGCCGCCGCCATGGATCAGTTTCTCGGGTATATTGCATGCCACGCGAAGAGCGGAGGACAGCATGAGTGAACATCTCTGCGTCACCGTCTGCACGCGACAGCGCGATGAGATGCTCAAAGCGTGTCTGAACTCCGTGCTACCGCAACTGGAAGCGTCCGATGCGCGCACTTCGCTCATTGTTGTGGAAAATGACGACTCTCCACGCAACCGGCAAATGGTGCGCGAGCTGGCGAAAAGCTATGCCGGCGTGCGCGTTGAGTACCATCTCGAAACAGTGCTTGGCATTCCCTTCGCCCGCAACGCAGCGATAGAAGCTGCGCTCAATCTTCGTGCCGACTGGGTGTTATTCATAGACGATGACGAAGAAGCCCGACCCGGCTGGCTAGAGGCTTACCGCGCCGCCATTCAACGTTGCGACGCCGATGTTCTTCGCGGACCGGTAGAATATATCTATCCTGATGACCAACCCGAATGGCTGCGCATGAAACCGTTCGACGGCGGCCCCACCGGCTCTCTCGTGCGCAGCGGGACAACCAATAACCTCGCGGCGAGAGCCTCGCTATTTGCAGCGGACGGGCAAAACCTTCGGTTTGACACCAGGCTTCGGTTCTGCGGCGGTGAAGATGTTGAGCTTTTTCAGCGCGCCACGAACAACGGATCGCAAATACGTTGGGTTGGCGAGGCTGTGACCATCGAACGTCAGCGAGGCGTCAGACTATCGCAGAAGTGGATTCTGAACCGGACACGAAACGTGTCGGCATCCACTCTCAGCATAAAGATGGACAAGGAGGGCGCCCAACCCGCCCTGTCCCTCGCCTTACGCCGCTCCGCCCGCCTCGTGATGCAGGCTGCATTGCAGTGCTTGATCATCCCGCTTCTGGTCGTCAGGCCGCACCAGGCATCGCATCAAGTGTTTAAAGTGAGGAAAAAGATCTCTCGGCTTCACGGATTCTTGCTTGCTGCAAACGGCGCGCTGCCGTCTCCGTATAAGCAAGATGTAAATTAAGCTTCGAGATCGCGATCAATAAACCAAGCAATCATACGTGCACTATTAGAGCTGATGCTCCATGAGACCGATGGCAAAAGATACCACAGGCGCTCCACAGCCGGACTCCCCGATGCTGGCGAACGCCCTTTTGGGGGAATCACAGAAGTTGCCAAAGGTCGCGATAATCATACCTCATTTCAACTATTCAATTTTTGTCGATAGCGCAATTGATTCTATTATTTCTCAAACTTACACTAACATTGATTTTGTGGTCATTGATGACCAGAGCGATGAATCTCATTTGAATGAACTCAAGTCTATATTAGCGTCACGCAACCTTCTCGACAAATTGGCGATCAATGAGCGTAATCTTGGTCAGACGCTTTCATTTTTTGCGGGCTTTGATCGGCTTGACGCGGATTTCTATTGTTTGCTCGATCCGGATGATGCGCTCGACAGTGGTTTTGTTGAAGAGATGGTGTCAGTGCATCTCAATCCGTACCGCTTTGTCGCTATGGTGTGCTGCGACCAGATGCTTTGCGCGTCAAACAGGCAACTCACGGGAACCTATCGCTCTAGAAAGATGGAAACATCGCACCTGGATTCCGGTCCAGAATACCATTTTACCTATTTCGGTTGGCGGGACCATCAATGGCCTTGGACATCCGTCAGCAGCATGATGTTCAGACGCGATGCAATAAAGCTCCTGAGACCGCACTCGAAGCTCCCTGTCAGTGGATGCGCCGATTCCTACCTTGGTCAGGGATGCCGGTTTATGGGAGGCACGATCTTCTATCAAAAGCCGTTGGTTTTCCGAGGCGTTCATGAAAAGAACGGCTATCTGGGCGGCGCCGTTGTGAGCAGTTCGCAAGACACAAAAAAGGATGGGTTTGCAGACGTTACCCAAAAACTGTCCGTCCATGCTCTTCATAACATTATCAGGAATGGTGGAACTAAGGTTTTTAACAGAAAGCATTTCCGCGACATTATCCGTCGCGAGTTTTCTCCAGGTGCATTTCGTGAATTAAAGCGGTCCGAGCCGATTTTTGACAAAATTGTCTCTCAGAGGGATAGGGTTACAATGGCATTCCGTTTGGCGTTCCGCCGGAAGGCAGTCAGGATACGTCAGCGGCATGTCCACTTTGAGCCTGCCGACTAGGGCGCAGGCCGTGAGGTTGACGCGGGCGGCCTCAAGCGCTGCGTTAGTAGGTGGCACACAGGCTAAACAAAAGACTGGGACAGAAGAAGCGAGAAGAAAGGTTATCGAAAATGCGCGTTATAGTTCTTGGAGGCGATGGGTTCTGCGGATGGCCGACAGCTTTGCATTTGTCGAAGTGCGGCGCTGAAGTAGCGATTGTCGATAATCTGTCTCGCCGCAACATTGATATTGAGCTAGAGGTCGATTCCCTGACGCCGATCCGGCCGCTTGGCGTGCGCGTCGCGGCTTGGGAGGAGTTGACCGGCAAAAAAATCGATGTCCACACCTTCTCGATCGGCGAACACTATCACCGACTGCTTAGCTTGATCACGGAATTTGAGCCGGATGCGATTGTGCATTTTGCCGAACAGCGCGCCGCGCCGTATTCGATGAAATCGCCATCGCACAAGCGCTACACGGTCCGCAACAACCTGACCGCGACGCACGATGTCTGTTGCGCCATTGTCGAAAGCGGATTGCCGGTTCATCTCGTCCATCTCGGCACCATGGGCGTCTACGGTTACGGTACCGCCGGCATGAAAATTCCAGAGGGATACCTGCCGGTGAAATTTGAGCGCGATGACGGCGAGTTGGTGGAACAGGAAATCTTGTATCCGCCGCAGCCGGGGTCGATCTACCACATGACTAAGACGCAAGACCAACTTATGTTTCAGTATTACGCGCGCAACGACCATCTGCGGGTGACTGACTTGCATCAGGGAATTGTGTGGGGAACACAGACAGAAGAAACGCGGATGGACGAACGCCTGATCAATCGTTTCGATTATGACGGCGACTATGGCACGGTGCTTAACCGCTTCCTCATGCAGGCGGCGGTGGGCTTTCCGCTGACCGTGCATGGAACGGGCGGCCAGACACGGGCCTTCATCAATATTCAGGACACGGTTCGCTGTATCGAACTGGCGATCGAGAATCCGCCGCAAACTGGTGAGCGTGTCCGGATCCTCAACCAGATGACCGAGACGCATCGGGTAAGGGATCTGGCGAAAATGGTGGCCAGCATGACCGGCGCGTCGGTCAAATCCGTGCCGAACCCGCGCGAGGAAGCCGACGAGAATGAGCTGGATGTCGAGAACGCCAGTCTCATCCGGTTTGGCCTGGAACCGATCACCCTGGAATCCGGACTGCTGTCAGAGATCACGGAGATCGCCCGGAAATACTCCGATCGCTGCGACAAGAGCAAAATTCCTTGTATTTCGGCGTGGAATTCCAATCGGGAAAAGGCTATCGGCCACAGCTAAGGCTTTCTTCATTATTGCTGGCGGCGGGCGCGATGGCGACAAACGAGTTGGTCGTAAAAGTAATTCTTTTTCTGCCAGCTCGATGGTGTTGCGCCCGCACTGTCCGAGCGCTTTGACATCATGACAAAGAGCGCTGTGTCCATGCTGATCCGTCAGGCATGCGACGCGTTGGCCCCCGCGTGCCACGGCACACGTCCCGCTTCATGCAGACCCGCCGATCGCGAGGCGCCGGGGTCTGCCCGGAATAGCAATTCGGCACACGACCGTGCGGCCCCGCGAATCGGACGGGCAACCAGCTTTGACGGCCCAACTCAGCCAAGCGGCCGTGTCATGCGGGCCGGTTTGCGGGCGCAGACAACAAAATCCCAGGACTCAGCGGCTCACCCATGCTATTCCAACGTATCACTCACGGGCTGGCGGGCGGATGAGGCGGCTGAGGCATCATCTCGCCAGTCAAGCATTTTTCGGCCTTGCGTTGCCACTGCAAACCTATAGTATCCCGTTTCATGACAGGCCGTGGCGCTGCAGCCACAATTCGTTCAAATTCCGATCGTGTTTGTCCTATCGCCGCCACGGAAGAAAGCCTCGGAGGCACTGGCTAGATGGCAACCATTGCATTGGTTGACGACGACAAGAACATCCTGACGTCGCTACGCATGCTCCTCGAATCTGAGGGCTACAAGATCGACGCTTACACTGATGGTATGTCCGCCCTCGACGGTTTGAGCGCCACGCCGCCCGACCTTGCTATCCTCGATATCAAGATGCCGCGCATGGACGGGATGGAGTTGTTGCGCCGTCTGCGCCAGAAGACGGAGATGCCGGTGATCTTCCTCACGTCGAAAGATGAGGAGATCGACGAACTCTTCGGCCTGCGCATGGGCGCCGACGACTTCATTCGCAAACCCTTCTCCCATCGCCTTCTTGTCGAGCGCGTTAAGACGATCCTTCGCCGCTACGAAGCAAAAAGCGCGGCGCCCGGGACCACCGAGGGTAAATCCGTGTTGGAGCGCGGCAAGCTAAAGATGGACCCGGAGCGCCACACCTGCATGTGGGACGAAAAGCCAGTGACGCTCACGGTTACCGAATTCCTGATCCTGCAGGCCCTCGCGCAGCGGCCTGGCGTTGTAAAGAGCCGTGATGCGCTTATGGACGCCGCCTATGACGATCAGGTGTATGTCGATGACCGGACAATCGACAGCCACATCAAACGTCTTCGTAAGAAATTTAAGATGGTGGACAAAGAATTCGACGTTATCGAAACACTTTACGGTGTCGGCTACCGGTT
>CAYXPZ010000075.1:0-3956 GCA_964466965.1 uncultured Hyphomicrobiaceae bacterium | reverse complement strand
AAGGCGCTGGACGCGACGAAAAACAAGACGGGTGGGAGATTATGGCCGTTGATATCAGCAAGGCCTGGAACGGGGGTGCTGCATTTCGCCTTCCGTCCATAAATCTGCGCGCGCTGGCGCGCAATGTCGATCGTCTTGGCCTCAAGCTCAGCTTTCACTCGATCGCGCTGCGTATTCTTTTCCTCAATTTCATAGCGCTCATCTTGCTTGTCGGCGGCATTCTTTATCTCAACCAGTTCCGGGACGGGCTGGTCGACGCCAAGGTCGACAGTCTGCTCACCCAAGGCAAGATCATTGCCCAGGCGATCGCCCAGACCACAGACCCCGACGGTGAACCGTTTACCGCGCAGGCCGCCACGGCCGGTGATATCGCTACCGGCAGTTTTGGCGCGCAAAACGGGGATTTGTCCGGCCTCGCATTCAACATTGACCCAGAGCAGAGCGCTCCGCTTCTGCGCAGCATGGTTGAGCCGACAGGCGCCCGGGCGCGGGTCTACGACCGTGAGGGGAACCTGTTGGTCGACAGCCAGGGGTTTTATGCGCGCGGTCAGATCATGCGCTTTGACTTGCCGCCGATCGAGACCGGGGAGGCCGGCCTCTTTGAACGTTTCTGGGCCTGGATTCAAGCGCAATTCCGCAGTCAGCAGCTCCCGCTCTACGAAGATGTCGGCGCGGAGAACGGTAAGGTTTACGATGAAGTCAACATGGCGCTCGACGGCATGTCGACTCCGATCGTCCGGGTGGATGAACACGGTGAAACGGTCGTAAGTGTGGGCGTTCCCGTACAGCGACTCCAGAACGTTGTCGGCGCGCTGATGCTTTCCACCCGCGGCGGCGATATCGATGAGATCATCGCGAACGAGCGCGCCACGATCATGTGGATGGCTAGCGGCGTGACGCTCGTCACCCTTGTGCTGTCGCTGGCGTTGGCTGTGACTATTGCGCGCCCCATGCATCGCCTTGCGCGGGCCGCCGAGCATGTCCGGCGCAACGTTAAAAAGAAGCGCCGCATCCCGGATTACTCCCACCGCCGCGATGAAATCGGTGATCTATCGCGGGCGCTCAATGACATGACTGCGGCGATCTACCGGCGCATGGAAGCGATTGAAACCTTTGCGGCGGATGTCTCCCACGAACTTAAGAACCCGCTATCATCTTTGCGCAGCGCCGCCGCGATGCTGCCCAGAGCGCGAACCCCGGAGCAATCCGAAGAGCTTGTTCGGGTGATCAATGACGATGTGAACCGGCTCGACCGATTGATTACGGAAATCTCCGAAGCCTCACGGCTCGACGCTGAACTGGCCCGCGAGAAGGCAAAGCCGGTAAACCTCGCTTATGTTCTGGCCTCAGTGTCGAAGGTCAATGATGGTTGCCACCAGGGCGATCGCCCGCCGATCCGGCTGAACATTGACGGGGTCGAGAGCTGCGACGCGGCGCGTAGGTCGCGCGCCTTTATGGTCCACGGCCATGACGGCAGCCTGAGCCGCGTGCTGACCAATCTCCTCGACAATGCAAGTTCATTTTCGCCAAAGGATGGTAAAATCATCCTGTCGATGCGCCGGGTCCCCAGGGCCAGAGAAATCGAAATCCTTGTGGAAGACGAAGGTCCCGGCATAAACAATCAGGATCTTGAGAAAATCTTTAACCGCTTCTACACGGACCGGCCTGAAACCGACGGCTCAGGGAACAACTCTGGCCTCGGTCTGCATCTCGCGCGACAGATTATCGAGGCGCATGGCGGGCGTATCTGGGCGGAGAACCGGACGCTCCCCCGCTCGCAGGTGGGGGCTGCGCGGACGCCGCAGCGCGGCGCCCGCTTCGTGATCCGGCTGCCGGCGGCGTAGGCTGATGCTTGGCCCAGCGGCAGATCATGGGGCCGCCGGCGACGTTATTCAGCGTCTGCATGGGACGTGTGTGGCCATTTGCGGCGCAGGTGTCCTGCTGCGCGGCTCTCCGGGCGCCGGCAAATCCGACCTTGCATTTCGAATTATCGCGGAGCCGCCACCCGGAGGCCAGCCGCCAGCCTACCTTGTTGCCGACGATCAAGTGGCGCTTAGCCGGTCAGAAGATCAACTCATCGCCAGCGCGCCCGATCCAATCACCGGGTTGATGGAGATCAGAGGCGTGGGCATTCGCCGTGTGCCGTCGGTAGCGACAGCGCGCGTGGCGCTGATCATTGACCTGGCGACGCTGGATGCTGTTCCCCGGCTGCCGCCCCAGCCGCTACCGACCGAAGACGTCCTTGGCATATCTCTGCCGGTGGCGAAGCTCGCGCCTTTCGAGCCGTCTGCGCCGCTTAAATTGCGCGCCTTGCTAGGCGCATGGAGCGATGATCCGGCTTGTGGCGGTTGACTACGCTGCTTGCTTTTGTCCACCAGCGATGTCCGCAAGTTCTCGGGCCAGCCAGCGTGCGCCTTTGAGCCTGTCCTCAATACCGTCCCATTCCGCCTTGTAAACCAGCTTGTGATCGGCCTGCAGCTTGGTTCGTGACGAATTCGCGTCGATGAAGCCGACAAGGCCGGCCGGATCGGCGAAGCTGTTGCCGCGGAACCCGATGACCGCGCCCTTTGGCCCGGCCTCCAGGGTCGCAATGCCCGCCACGCGGCACAGCCCTTTGAGCTTGACGACTTCGAGGAGCTGCTTGACCTCGTCCGGCAGCGGACCGAATCGATCAGCCAGTTCAGCAGCGAAGCCATCGATTTCGGTCTGCTCCGTCAGGTTCGCCAGCCGTCGATACAGTCCCAGGCGAACCTGAAGATCGGGGACGTAGTGCTCCGGGATCAGCACGGCCATGCCGAGCGAAATCTGCGGCGACCATTGCTCGCCAGTGTCCGCCGACACATCGCCCTCGCGCAGCTGCGCAACCGCCTCTTCCAGCATCGACTGGTAAAGCTCGAATCCGACATCGCGGATATGGCCGGACTGTTCATCGCCGAGTAGGTTGCCCGCGCCGCGAATATCGAGGTCGTGGCTGGCAAGCGAAAAGCCCGCGCCGAGCGTGTCAAGCGAATGCAGCACCTTGAGGCGTTTCTCCGCGCCGGCGCTCAGCTTGCCGTTCGCCGGGATCGTCAACAGCGCATAAGCGCGCGTTTTCGATCGCCCAACGCGCCCGCGAAGCTGGTAGAGCTGGGACAGCCCGAACATATCGGCGCGATGAACAATCAGCGTGTTCGCGCTTGGGACGTCCAGGCCGGACTCGACAATGGTCGTGGACACCAGCACGTCGATTTGCCGGTCATAAAACGCGCTCATCACGTCTTCGAGCTGCGTCGGGCTCATCTGGCCATGCGCGATCTGGAATTTTAGCTCCGGCACATGCTCGCGCAGGAAGCCCGCAACCTCCTCCAGGTCGGAAATGCGCGGGCATACGTAGAAGGTCTGGCCACCGCGATAGCGTTCGCGCAACAGCGCCTCGCGCAGCACCAGCGGATCAAACGGCGTGACGAAGGTGCGCACGGCGAGCCGGTCCACCGGCGGCGTCGCGATGATCGACATTTCGCGCACGCCCGTCAGCGCAAGCTGCATCGTGCGCGGGATCGGCGTGGCGGTCAGCGTCAGGACGTGGACGTCGGATTTCAGCTCCTTCAGCCGCTCCTTGTGCCGCACGCCGAAGTGCTGCTCCTCGTCGATGATCAGCAGGCCGAGATCGTTGAAGCCCACCGACTTGGCCAGCAGCGCATGGGTGCCGACGACAATGTCGATCTGACCGGATTTCAGGTCGGCGCGGATCTGGCTCATTTCCTTGCCGCTGACCAGGCGCGAGGCTTGTGCGATGCGCACCGGCAGCCCGGCGAACCGCTCGGTGAAGGTCTTGTAGTGCTGGCGCGCGAGCAGCGTGGTCGGCACGACGACCGCCACCTGTTTCCCGTTCATCACAGCGGTCAGCGCGGCGCGGAGCGCAACTTCCGTCTTGCCGAAGCCGACATCGCCGCAGATCAGCCGGTCCATCGGCGTGC
>CAYXPZ010000074.1:0-10664 GCA_964466965.1 uncultured Hyphomicrobiaceae bacterium | reverse complement strand
TCGCGGTAGATCAGCCCGGCGCGATACCAGTCGACGAAGACTTTGATGACCGCCTGGCTGAGCCCGTCATCCATCGTGAAGCGCGCGCGCGACCAGTCGCAGCTTTCCCCGAGCCGCTTCTGCTGATCGACGATCATGCCGCCGGATTCGCCCTTCCACTCCCAAACGCGCTCGACGAACTTCTCCCGGCCCATCGCGCGGCGATCCGGTTCCTGACGCTCCATCAACTGGCGCTCGACGACCATCTGCGTGGCGATGCCGGCATGGTCCATGCCCGGCTGCCAGAGAACGTCGCGCCCGCGCATCCGCTCGAACCGCGCGAGGATGTCCTGGATCGTGTGGTTGAGCGCGTGGCCCATGTGCAGCGAGCCGGTCACGTTCGGCGGCGGCAGCATGATGCAGTAGGGCTTGCCGGCTTCTTTGCCTGTTTTGGTGCGGCGTCCGGCGCGAAAGGCGCCCGCATCTTCCCACTTCTGGTAGATGCGCGGTTCGACGTCCGCCGGATCATAGGTTTTCTCAAACATTTTCAGGTCTTCGCCTTGAGGCCGCACGCGCCGATCCTGACTGCGGCAGCCGGGTGTACGATTTACGAGTTAGAATGGCCGACGCCGGGCGCAATCCAATTATGCTTTTGGAGCGCTTCCGGCTGCTCAATGATGTCACCAGGTGCGGCGTCAATGGCCCACCAAGCGCGCGATGGTCTCAACATCAGCGCTGCCCACGTGTCGCCAGGTCAACGATCACGGTCGTCGTTCGGGTCGCCGGTCCGCTGGTCCCCATCCTCGCTTGTTTCGCCTGTTTGTGACGCCCCAACCTCCTCGCGCATCGCCGCCTCCACAAGGCGCGGCATGTTCTTGTCTAGCCATTCCTGCAGCATTGGCCGCAGTAACTCCTTGACGCTGTCTTCTAATGTTTTCGCGCTCGGCGACGCGGGGACACTGAAGGCAGGTTCCGAAACGGTGTGCGCGGCTGTCGGGGCATCGGCGCCGGACGGTTCCGGCTGTTGCGCAGGCTCTGCCTCGGCAGCGGGCAGTGGCCGGGACACGTCCAACGGGCCGTCTTGGTCAAGCATTTGATCTTCCGATGCCGCAGAGATGTCTTCAACCCCGTCATTGATGACGGTCGTTTCAAGGCCGGCCTCGTCACCGGGAACGTCTGTTTCAGCGCTCTGAGGGGCCTCTTCGTCTTGACCGTCCCAGTCGTCTGGTGTCGGCCCGGCAGGCGCCGCCCACGGGCGCGGCGGCATGCCAAATACGGCTTCGATATCTTCTGCCACATGTGCGCTTCGTGATTGGCCGTCGTGATGGGCCCACGGTCGGTCGGCGGCTTGCTCTTCAACGCTTTCGTCTTCAGGTGACGTCGTGGACGCGTCCGCAGCGCTCAACGCGTCCTCTCGTGGCGCGGCGCCGCTTCGCGAGGTCAGTTCGATGCCGTTGATCTCAGCGGGATCGGCGCTGAGGTTCTCTGACGAGCGGAAGAGAGCTTCAGGGTCGACGTCCCGTGTGTTTTCATCGCCGTCCGCCGCTGCCTGAGGCCGTGTGCGGTAGTCGACGCCACCGAGCGAGCGCGCCAGCTTATAGCTTTCTATGGCGTCGAAAGGCTCTGCTGATGGCCACGCGCCCGCGGATTGAGCCTGCGCCGCGGCAAAGGGAGACTTGGGCCCCTCCTCGCCCACCGGCATCTGGTAATCTTCCGGCCAAGCTTCGGTTGCCCCATTAGTCATGGCTTGAGTCTGGTGGTCGTCGGGTTCGGCCCCATTCTCGTCGTACTCGCTGACCTCTTCGACCGGCTCGGGTTCCACATCCCCTTGCTGGTCTTGGGCGCGTTCGTCCGCCGCTGCTGCCTCTGTCACGATGTACTCCTCGGACAGGTCCAGAACATCTTCCGGCGCTTCTGGCGCCCCATCAGCAGTCTCGTTTGCGGCGTCGTGGCCGCGCAAGACCGTCAGAATGTTGCCCTGTGCTTCCGTTTCAACCGTCTGCTCGCGGTCCTGGAGTTGGGAGGCGCGCGCCTCCGGGCTGCTTTCGCCGTCTCCGGCAGCGCTGTCATCCGCAATAATCTCTCTGATCGAAGACAGGATATCGTCGATGCTTGGTTGCGAATCCTTGCTCTGCGCACTCATTGACTAACCCCCGTTTACACCGCCGCGCCGCACGCAATGAAGGGATCATCAGGCGGTGCCGCCTGTGGTTCCCATCTGGTTTTTTTCATCTCTGGTGGTTGTGAATAACGCAACTGTCCCCGTACCGGCAAGGCGTTGCCAAACAGCAATGAGACTTATGCAGCTCATTTCTCGCAGAGCGGGAAGAACGGGTGGACAACAACTCTTGAGCGGCTGCTACGGCCTGCGCGCCTACTGGCTATCCATGCCTTTCGGAACCACCCAGGGCTCTTCGGACTGTACGATCTCGGAGCCCGCTTCATCCAGCAGTTCCGTTCCTGGCTCCAGTTCCGCATCGCCGCCGATAACCGTGGTGTCCTCGACCGGCAGGACGCTGGTCGTCCAGCGGAAGCCGAAGGGGCGGTTTTTCACGGCCCGATAATGCCTGTCCGGGTCGTAGATCTCCGTCGGCAGACCGAGATCGGCTGGCGTGAGGCGGCCGATTGCTGCCAGCACATTGTATGAAGCAACCACCAGATCGCGGCGGCTGGTCACGAGCGAAACCTGCGAGTCGAGCAATTCCTGCTCAGCGTCGAGGACATCCAAAACGGTGCGCTGGCCGACTTGCTCCTCGGCGCGCACACCCTCCAACGCGATCTGGTTGGCCTGTACCTGCGCCCGGTCGGACACCAGCGCCGCACGCGCGGCCGTAAATTCGCCCCACGCCGATACGACGTCCGCGCGCACCTGCTTGCGCGCCTGATCCACCTCTTGGCGGCGCTGCAGCTGTCTGTCATGCGACTGACGTATCCGGGCTGAGACTTCTCCAGCCTGGTAAATCGGTACGGTCATGCGGCCGGTCACCGTGGTGGTGTCCTGCTCTTCCACCCCTCCGGTCTCGAAGCTCTTCTCGTAACTGGCTTCCAGAGAGACCTCGGGAAGCAATTCGCCCTTGATGGTCTTAGTGTCGAACTGCGCCGCCTTGACCCGGAACAATCCTGCCAAGATCTGCGGGTTGCGCCGCTCGCCCGCCTGCAAGGCGCCTTCAAGCGTGGATGGCAAAAGCCGGTCAACCGGCTGCGGTGTCTGCAGGTTACGCGGCGGAAAGCCGATGACACGCTCATAGGCGGCGCGGCTGGTTTTGAGATTAGCCTTGGCGAGGTTGAGTTCGGAAACGGCTCCGGCGCGGCGCGCGCGTGCCTGCGCGACGTCGGTCTTCGTCACCTCGCCGACATCGAAACGGTCCTGCGTCGCCTCCAACTGCTCGCTGAGAAATTCAACGTTGTTCTCGCGCAGCCGGACAATGGCTTGATCCCGCAAGACGTTCATGTACTGGGTGACCGCGTCGAGCAAAACCTGCTGAGCGGTGTCACGAAGATCTTCGCGTCCCGCTTCAACACTCGCCTTTGCGGCTTCCACCGAATTCATTGTGCGAAATCCGCGGAATATTGGCTGAGACAGGTTGATCGAGTAGCTGCGCGGGTAGCTGTCGCCATCCGATCCGCCACCGCCACCGCCGAGCGTTCCGAAGCCGGGAATGTTCAGCTGTTGCCCGCCTCCACCGTTGTCGGAGGTCGAGACATCGCGATAGGTGTGCGTTGCTTCGCCCTGCACCGTCGGGCGATAGCCGGATTTGGCGCGGGACACATCTTCATCTGTCGCGCGGAGTTCCGCCCGCTGGGCTTTGATTTGCGGATTGGCAATGTAGGCGGCGGCGAGCGCTTCCTTGAGCGTCTCGGCATGCCCGACGGAGCTGGCTGCGTTCACACTGGCAAGTGCGAGAGCGACGCCAAGAATTATGCGCATGTTGGACGAACCTTTAGCTGAAACCCAACAGTCAGCCCTGGTCTACCCCCTCGCCCGACGCCAACGCTCAACTACCCCACCAGACGCAAAGCGACACAGTCGCAATTCTCTTAAACTTGTTTCCCGGCGCATGGAAGCTCTACCGGTTCTGATGCTGAGAAAGCCCGTGAATACGTGACCTTTTTGCCGCGCTATAGAATGTGCAGCCTGTCCATGTGACACGCACCGTCCACTTTCCCTTTTGAGACCGCTGCCGCCATCCGGTTGCAGACCGGTTTTCTCTAATTTCGGCGAATCACGTCAAGGCATCAGTCCGCTGCGAGGTCTTGCTGGTGTTGCCGGCGGTCTCTCGGATCGGCGATTGCGGCAATATGCAGGTCACGGTCGTGCCTTCGCCCTCCTTGCTCTTGATATCCAGCCGGCCCTCGTGCATTTCCAGGATCGAGCGCGAAATCGCTAGCCCCAGACCAGATCCTTTGTGGTCTTTGGTGAGCTGATTCCCCACCTGCTTGAAGGGTTTGCCGAGTTTGGCGATCTCGTGGCGCGGAATGCCGACACCGCTGTCGGTGATCGCGATGCGGACGCTGCCTTTATAGCGATAGCTGCGCACGCTGACTTCGCCACCATCAGGCGTAAACTTGACGGCATTCGACAGTAGGTTCAGCAGGACCTGCTTCAACGCTCGTTTGTCGCCGGCAATTTCGATATCCGGGTTGCCGGTTTGCGCCAGAGTGATCTGGTTTTCCTCTGCGGAGGGCTGCACAACGCGCAGGCTCTCATCAATGATGTCACCGGCGCGCACCGGCGCAATCGACAGATCGAACTGACCGGCCTCGATCTTAGACATGTCGAGAATGTCGTCGATCATCTCCAGCAGATACCGTCCGCTCTCGCTGATATCCTTGGCGTAATCGTTATACCTTTCGTGGCCGATCGGGCCGAACACCTGTTCGGTCATCACCTCGGAAAAGCCGATGATGGCGTTCAACGGCGTGCGCAGCTCGTGGCTGATGTTGGCGAGGAATTCCGATTTCGCCTTGCTAGCCTCCTCGGCCCGCGCTTTCTCTTTGGCATATTTGTCGGCCAGTTCGACAAGCTGGCTCGTTTGACTTTCAAGCTTCGTGCGCGACTCCTCCAGCTCCCGCACGCTGGCCTGCAGTTCGCGCTCACTCTTGATGAGACGGCGTTCATTGGTTTTCACCGTGGTGATGTCGGTGGCGATGCTAACGAAATCGCTGGTGCGGGTTCGCCGCTCGGCTACAGTGATCCAGCGGCCGTCGTCCAGTTCCACATCGTAGCTCGCGTCCCGCGCCTTGGGCGCGCCGGCGGCCGAGCGCGGGCCTTGCGGCACGGAGAGACGGGCAGCGCACTGAATGCTGGCATGCGGCGTGCCGGGGGCAGCGGAATCGCTGGACAGTCCGTAAACGTCCAGGAACTTTCGGTTGCAGAATACCATCCGCTCACTGCTGTCCCAGAGCGCGATGGCATGTTGGTCGCTGTCCAGCGCTTCAGACAGGCGCGCGGCCATCTGCATGTCACGGCTTTCGCGGCGCTCGTCGCTTGGCACTTCCATGATCATGCCAAGGAAATTCGGTTGCGCCTGCCAGCCGCCTTGAAGAATCTGGCCGCGCATTTCGAACCAGACCCAGTCGCCCTCCGCGTCGGCCATACGAAAGCGCGCGGCGAACCCCGAGGTGCCCGCTTTCATCGTGCGGTTTATCTTGCTGTAGAGATCATCCTCTGGATGCAACAGGTTGCGCAACCTGCTGAAGGCGATCGGACCGTCCGGGGCATCCAGCCCTAGAGTCGTGAAGACAGAGCCGGTAATCCTCAGCTCGCCACGGACGATGTCCCAGAAACAGAGCCCCGCGCGCCCGCCATACAGCGCTGCGTCCATATCCGCACGGTAGGCCTCGGCCGAGTGCAGAAGCGACTTATGTCTTCGAAGCTGACGCAAGAACAGCCACAAGATGCCTGCAGCGGTCGCGAAAGCGACCGTCCCAAGGGCGCCGAACAGCAACACGTCGCCGAACCATCGCGCGAGCGCGGTGCGCGGCCTTGCCACCACAACGATGCGGCCGCCGCCGTCGAGCGCATGGGCGCTGCTCAGAAGGCGCGCCGTCTGTTCGACGAAGCGGGCTTCGGGAATGCCGGCATATCCGCGAACGGGCTGTTCGGCGATCACTTGCCCGCTGTCGTCGAGCAGGGCCGCGCCATAGTAATCCGCGCCACGCAGCGCCCAGCCGGTTTGCGAAAGAGCCGCACGCCACGCATCGTAGAGTGCGATTGGCTTTGGCCCGCTCTCGTTGCCCTGCATCTCGCCGGTTGGCGCCGGGCGCGGCCACGTGCGGATACGGTCAATCTCCGATGCGACCAGCGCGCCGGCCATTTCGATCCGCTGTTCCGCTTTCTGAAGAGCAGCCTCGCGCGCCTCGATGAGATGAATGGCGATCCGTCCGATGAGACCCAGGAGAAGCGCGATCGCCAGAAGCGGAAGAAGCCAATGCAGCCAAAAGCGCGTCTTTCGCGCAGCCTTGGCGAAAGACCCGGCTTGCGGCGAGATGTGCCAACCAGCTCCCGGAGGCGCACCGCCAGAATCGGGCGACTCCGACCCCATCACACTCATCTGATTGCATGCCGGTTGTTGATCGTGATCACTCTTTCGCATCTCCGAAGCGCCCAGAAAATCTATCGAATGATTCGGCGTGAGTTCAAAGCTGCGCCTCCGGGAGCTTGTGGATCATGCGCGCAAGCATCAAAGATCCGGGCATTGCGGCCGCCCGGCGCGATCGCTATTTAGACGACAGAATAATGGAGATGAGCATGTTGCGGTGGATCAGATACGGATTGTTCCTGCTTGTTGCGTTCGCACTCGGCCTGAGCCTCCATCTTGCGCTGCAACAAATGCAACAGCCGGCTGAGGTCCGCACGGCCCAGGGGACCGGCAAGGCCCTGATCGGCGGACCATTTGAGTTGATCAGTCACGAGGGCGAAACGGTCACGCAGAGACGTTTTTCCGGCAAGCACATGCTGGTGTTCTTCGGCTTCACCCATTGTCCGGACATCTGTCCGGCCAAACTGAATGCGATAAGCGTGGCGCTCGACCGGCTTGGCCCACTGGCTGAGGAAGTCACGCCGATCTTCGTCACGGTCGATCCCGAGCGCGACACGCCGGAGCGGATGGCGCAGTATGTCTCGAACTTCAGTTCGCAGATTGTCGGCCTCACGGGAACGCCTGAACAGATTCGCAAGGCGGCAAAGGCTTACCGGGTCTATTACGCCAAGGTGGAAATGCCCGATTCGGCGAGCGGCTATCTGATGGACCACAGCGCCTTCACCTACCTCATGGATGAAGAAGGCGAGTACGTAACCCATTTCGCTTATCGCGACAGCATCGACCAAATCACCGAACGGCTGCGCAGCGAACTCGCCGGGGATAAGACAGCCGCGCGTATTGGCTCTAGCTCCGCGGCGCGTTAAGCAGGCCACATTTCAACAGCTGGCGACCCTTCCACAACACCGCCATTGTTGCGGTGCAGCATAGCGCGTATTGTATCAGCTGATTTGCGCGGGGCGTATTCGCCGCGGCGCTTGAGCTAGCGGGGTTTATCCATTGCTCTACTACCTTTATGAAATGACCAAAGCCGCCATGGGGCCGGCGCGCGCGGCAAGCGATTCTTGCAGCTTGATAATGCGCAACCCGTTCAATCCGTTGGGGCGCACCACTTTCGGCAAGGGGACGGTTGCGGCGTGCGAACTGCTGGAGCGCACCACGCGCCGTTATCCAAAGCCCGACTTTGGCATCGATCACACCGAGGTCTTCGGACGCAAAGTCCGCGTCGAAGAGGAGACGGTCTGGCGTAAGCCTTTCTGCCGGCTGCTGCATTTCCGCCGCGATACGCTGGATTCGCGCGTCAAGCGTCAGCCCCGCGTGTTGATCGTCGCGCCGATGTCGGGGCACTTCGCCACGCTGCTGCGCGGTACGGTCGAGGCGATGCTGCCCGAGCACGACGTCTACATCACCGACTGGGCGGATGCGCGCCAGGTGCCGCGCGCCGCCGGGCGCTTCGATCTGAATGATTATATCGACTACGTCCAGGAAATGGTGGCCTTGTTCCGCGGCGACGTTCACGTGATGGGCGTATGCCAGCCGGCGGTGCCGGTGCTGGCGGCGGTCGCGGACATGGAGGCGCAGCAGTCGCCTCACGCCCCGCGCAGCATGGTCCTGATGGGCGGCCCGGTGGACACGCGCATCAACCCCACGCTCGTCAATGACTTGGCGGAGAAGCGGGGGACGGACTGGTTCGCCCGGCATGTCATATCCAACGTGCCGTGGCCCAATCCGGGCTATGGACGGCCGGTTTACCCGGGCTTCTTGCAGCTCACCGGCTTCATGACGATGAACCTCGACCGGCATGTCAACGCGCATCGCGACCTGTTCTTCAACCTCGTGAAGGGCGATGGCGACTCGGCTGAGAAGCACCGGGAATTCTATGACGAATTTCTCGCGGTGATGGACCTGACCGCAGAATTCTACCTGCAGACGGTCGATCAGGTGTTCGTCCGGCATTTGCTCCCGAAAGGCGAAATGAACCATCGCGGCCGGCGCATCGACCCGGGCGCGATACGGCGCACCGCACTGATGACGGTCGAGGGCGAGAAGGACGACATCACCGGCGTGGGGCAATGCCACGCGGCGCATACGCTGTGCACCGGCCTCGCGCGGTCGAAGCGCGCGCACTGGCTGCAACCGGGCGTCGGGCATTACGGCATATTTAACGGCTCGCGCTTCCGCCGCGAGATCGTGCCGCGCATAGCCGGGTTCGTGCGCCGGCATGACGCGCGCACCAGCGTGAGCAAGCGGCTCGCGGCGGTGCTGACGGGGCGGCGGCGGATCTATGCTGCGCCGCCGGTGGTCGTGCCGGGGCGGGAGCACGGCTGGCCGGAAAAGGCGCCTGCGCTGCTGGAGCGCGATCCGAAAAGTGGAGACCGGTTTTCGGACAAATCGCGCGACCAGGCAAAGATCGAGCCGCCCCGCGCGGCGGAATAGGCGGTCCGATGGCGACGCAGATCAGGCCGCTGCGCGCGGACGACGAGGCCGAGTGGCGCGTGCTCTGGACCGCCTATCTCGACTTCTACGAGACGAGCGTGGGCGAGCCGGTCTACCGCGCGACCTTTGACCGGCTGCTGTCGGGCGACCCGCACGAGTTCCACGCGCGGGTGGCCGAGCGTGACGGCCGGCTGATCGGGCTGGTGCATTATCTGTTTCACCGCCACTGCTGGCGGGTCGAGAATGTCGTTTATCTGCAGGATTTGTATGTCGCGCCGGAAGCGCGGGGCGGCGGCGTGGGCCGCGCGCTGATCGAGGCGGTGTATGCCGAGGCGGACGCGGCGGGGTGCCCGGCGGTCTACTGGCTGACGCAGGACTTCAACGCGCCCGCGCGGCGGCTCTATGACCGGGTGGCGCGGGTGACGCCGTTCGTCAAGTATCAGCGGTGACGAGGCCTTGGAAATGTTGCTGAGTTGGCTGCGGTCAGCGGATTTATCTGCAGATGGCGATATCGCCGTCTCATACCGGGCCTTTCATGATAACGCCGAGGCGCGGGCAAGGGTGCCCAGCTATAATTTGCTAACTGTCGATACTATAGTAACTCCTCAGCCATTTTTTTGCCTAAAATTGCAATCTTGTTGCGCTGTCATAAGATAATTCGTTAAACAGGAGTGGCTGTGTTTAAAAAATTATTTGAGCCTCCAAGTATGTGGGAAGAAACAACATATGCTTTTGATCAATCTGAGAAAAAACTGTCTCTGCAACAAAAAATCTTAAATTTTTATAGAGAAAACGGACTTGGTCCTGGTGGAAGTCTCATTCACACAGTGAACTCACACTATTTGAGATCTAGAAGTTTCTTGTCTGAGTTTGGGCAGGAGTGGCCTTGGATCAAATTGGTTTCAAAAGAAGAAATTGATTGGATGCAAGTTTGGATCGATATGGGCGCATCAAATGCACGGTTAATAGAAACTGGTCCTGCTGAAGCATGTGGCGGAAAAATTATCAATGATAGTCTTTCCCCTGGGTGCTCTGTATACCCAGATGAATACTGGTTTTACGCTAAAAAGCCGATTCGCGCTTTTAAAGACAATGCAGGCGAGTTTATGTTGGAGCCAGGACTTTATGGTGCGAAACATAGGAATATCATACTATTTGATGAATATGAAGCTGTTACAAAAATAGTGACACTTCAGGGTCCGCCTTCGAGGTGTGGCGTAAGCGATTCGGTTGTCACAGACGAACGAATTCTGATGGCGATGTTTCGAGACAGATTTGCCACTCCTGTTCTGGTGACTTTCCAAAGCATGATCACACACAAACTAAATTCATTTTCTCTAGTATCCACTCCGAGTGATCTTCAAAAATACATTGACTCAGTCAAAAAAGGTTCGCCAGTAGAGCGAGATTGGAGACTAGCCAAAGAAATTAAGAATGCGTGGCTATACGGTGGCGTAGCGAATAAAATGCAAGCCTATCTCTGGTCTTCCTGGCTTTTCCATCCTGAATTGGGCACTCGTCGGCACAGTCAAATTTACCAAGAGCTGCGTACTCACGCAATAAAATTAGCTCAATGATGGTTTTTTGTTGACGAATAATGCATATTCCAGTCTGGTACGCTGAGAGTATAAGTCGTTTCCCGAGCAACGCTCACCCCAACGCCAACACCCCGCTCGCCACGCGCACCGCATACCCGCCGATCCGCAG
>CAYXPZ010000073.1:0-11073 GCA_964466965.1 uncultured Hyphomicrobiaceae bacterium | reverse complement strand
ACCGACAGCCACACCACCATGATCAACGGCCTGTCGGTACTCGGTTGGGGCGTCGGCGGCATCGAGGCAGAGGCCGCTATGCTCGGCCAGCCGATCTCGATGGTGATCCCCGAAGTGATCGGCGTGAAATTCACCGGCGCGCTGAACGAGGGCGTGACCGCGACCGACCTTGTGCTCACCGTTACTGAGATGCTGCGCAAGAAAGGCGTGGTCGGCAAGTTCGTCGAGTATTCCGGCGACGGCCTCGATCACCTGTCGCTTGAAGATCAGGCCACACTGGGCAATATGTCGCCGGAGTACGGCGCGACCTGCGGCTTCTTCCCCATCGACAATGATACGCTCAAATATCTGCGTGCCACCGGCCGCGAGGAAGACCACATTGCGCTCGTCGAAGCGTATGCCAAGGCACAAGGGATGTGGCGCGAGACCGGCACTGCGGTACCCGAATTCACCGAAGTGCTGGAGCTGGACCTGAGCACCGTCGAACCGTCGCTGGCCGGACCGCGCCGCCCGCAGGACCGCGTTCCGCTTAGCCATGCGCATACCGCCTTCCGCAGCGCGCTCGCAGAGATGCGCGGGGTCAACGCGGCGGATGAAGTCGCGGACATGTACGATGAAGGCGGCGGCTGTGTCGAGCCGCTCGAAAAGACCGCAGCCGTCGAGGGCGCAAATTACGAATTGACGGATGGCGATGTCGTCATCGCCGCGATCACATCGTGCACCAACACTTCTAACCCAAGCGTGCTGGTTGGCGCCGGCCTGCTGGCGCGTAACGCGCGAGAAAAGGGCATTCACACCAAGCCTTGGGTCAAAACTTCCTTCGCGCCGGGCAGCCAGGTCGTGACCGACTATCTCGAAAAAGCCGGGCTGCAGGATGACCTCGACGCCATGGGCTTCAATCTTGTCGGTTATGGCTGCACCACCTGTATCGGCAACTCCGGCCCGCTGGATGAACCGATCTCCAAGGCGATCAACGAGAACGACCTGGTGGCGTCGGCTGTGCTTTCAGGCAACCGCAACTTCGAGGGCCGCATCAACCCGGATGTGCGCGCGAATTACCTGGCCTCGCCGCCGCTGGTGGTGGCCTATGCACTGGCCGGATCTCTGAACGTCAACGTCGCCGCCGACCCGATCGACAAGAATGACGCTGGCGAGCCGATCTACCTCAAAGACATTTGGCCCTCCAGCAAGGAAATCGCCGAGATCGTGCGCAGGACCATCACCCCGGAAATGTTCAACACCCGGTATGCCAATGTGTTCAAGGGCGATGAACACTGGCAGCGACTGAGTGCGGCAGAGATCAGCGTCACCTATAACTGGGATGCGGATTCGACCTATATTCAGCGCCCGACTTTCTTCGATGGCATGTCCCCCGAACCAACGCCAGTTACCGATGTCGAGGAGGCACGCGTGCTTGGCCTGTTCGGCGACTCGATCACGACCGACCACATCAGCCCGGCCGGCGCCATCCCCCGCTCATCGCCCGCTGGCCAGTATCTGATCGGCCGGGGCGTCGAGCATCGCGACTTCAACTCTTTCGGCGCGCGGCGCGGCAACCACGAGGTCATGATGCGCGGCACCTTCGGTAATATCCGCATCAAGAACCAGATGGTGCCCGGAGTCGAGGGCGGCTATACGGTCCATCACCCCTCAGGCGAGCAAATGTCGATCTATGACGCGGCAATGCGCTATGCTGAGCAGGATGTACCGCTGGTCGTTTTCGCCGGCAAGGAATACGGCACCGGCTCCAGCCGCGACTGGGCGGCGAAGGGCACCCGGCTTCTGGGCGTGCGCGCGGTCATCGCCGAATCGTTCGAGCGCATCCACCGGTCGAACTTAATCGGCATGGGTATCCTCCCGGCAGTGTTCGCGGAGGGAAGCTGGCAGGACCACGGCATCAACGGCGACGAGATCGTCACGATTCGCGGCCTTGATTCGCTCTCGCCGGGAGCCGGACTGACGGCTGAAGTCAAATTCGCCGACGGCGCCACCAAGGACATTCCACTCATTTGCCGGATCGATACGGAGGATGAGCTCACCTATTACCGAAACGGCGGGATTCTCCACTATGTTTTGCGCCGGCTTGCGAGCTGAGCGGGGTTCAGGCGGGGTGTCCTCACCCAGTCGTGACTGGTGTTGAGGTGACGGCGGGAGGATACTCCGTAATGCTCTCTGCGGTTGCGGCGACGCCGCGCAACTGAAAAGACCTGATCCGGATGACCGCCCGAATGACCCGTCTAATTTCCCCCTCTCTGACGGCCATAGCCGTGGCCGCTGCAACACTCGTGATCAGCGTCGCGCGCGCTCAGGAGCATCAAGCGCCTGTGGTCGTTGAGTTGTTTACCAGCCAAGCATGCTCGTCCTGCCCGCCCGCCGATCGTTTCCTCGGCGAGCTCGCCAAGCGCGACGACGTCATCGCGATGTCCATGCCGGTCGATTACTGGGATCATCTCGACTGGGAAGACACCCTCAGCCGGTCCGAACATACCGAGCGGCAACGCTGGTATGCGCAGCATCTGGGCCACCCGAACGTCTACACGCCGCAAATGGTGATCAACGGCTCCGCAGCGGTGATCGGCAGCCGTATCGAGGCGGTGCAGGCGGCTATTGGCGCGGCCCAGCGTGATCCCGCCGGCATTCCCGTCACCATCAAGACAGAGGGGAAATCGTTCCATGTGTCAATCGGTGGGGCCCAAACCCCGGCACGCGCCAAGATCATCGCGATCCCGCTGTTGCGCGCGCAAACCGTACACATCAAGCGCGGCGAGAACCGCGGCAAGACCATCACCTATCATCACGTGTCGCGCAGCCTGATACCAGTCGGGACATGGCGCGGCGAAGCCCAGACGCTAACCCTCGCGCACGATGAGATCATGGTTGACGATGCCGAACTGTGCGCCGTGATCTTGCAAGACGAACAATCGGGCGCAATACTCGGCGCAGCCCTGCTCGAAGACGCCTGAGCGCGCCGAAAGCCAGGCGGGGCCGCGACGTTCATGAGGGAACCCCGGCATGGCATATTGGCTATTCAAGTCTGAACCCGGCACATGGTCATGGGACGACCAGATTGCCGCCGGTGAGACCGAAGGCGAATGGGACGGCGTGCGCAACCACCAGGCCAAGAACCAGATGCTCGCTATGAAAAAGGGCGACCTCGGCTTTTTCTACCATTCAGTCAATGAAAAGCGCATCGTCGGGATCGTTGAGGTCGTGTCCGAAGCTCACCCGGACAGCACGGACCCGGAAGGCAAATGGATGTGCGTGGACGTCGCCGCGCGTGAGGCGATGCCCGAGCCGGTGACACTGGCGCAGATCAAAGCCACGCCAGAACTTGCCGATATGGCGCTGATCAAGCAGTCGCGTCTGTCGGTCCAGCCTGTCACACCTGAGGCATGGGACATCATCTGCCGCATGGCTGGTCTTAAAAAGCCGCCGCGGTCGAAGTCCGCCGCGTGAACATACGGCCGGCACCGAACGAAAGTGTGCACGGACGTGTGAGCCGGGCGGCCGTTATCAGGGCGAATGCTGCGCTAGTGGTCCTTTGATTGAGACATTTGCTAAGGGGGATGCTGCGCGCGGGCGGCAAATGTCTGAGTCGGACCATCAGCGTATCCGCGCTTGCACACGGTCGCGCCGCCCCTGCGCGTCCACCACGACAACCTCTACGAAGCCGCCGCCCTCGGGCTTCCACTGCATCTGCCGCCGGACAGCTCCGCTCACCGGACGCCCCTCCACGAGCCACGTCAATGGCAACGCGCCGCCTTCGGCCTTGAAAGGCAATGGCGCAATTTCGCCGGACGGCAAGGTCTGCAAGGACAGTTCGGCCCCCTCGGGCGGAAAGGCTATACGAACCGGCGGCACAGAGACCCGCCGGCTCGCCGCAGTCTGACGCAACCGTGCATCGAAATAGCGTAAACGCACCGGCAATGCGGCGGTCTCAGCGTGCAAGACGCCCGAAGGCGCTGGCGGCGGCGCGGGATCCTTGACGTCGAGGAGCGCGAAAATGTCGAACAAAAGCGGGGCCGCCGCGCCGCGCCCGGTCAAGCCCGGCGTGGCCGTGCCGTCCGCGCGTCCGACCCACACAGCGACCGTATACCGCCCGAGAAACCCGGCTGACCAGGCGTCGCGGTGCCCGTAGGATGTCCCGGTCTTGAAGGCTATGCGTCCGCCCTTGGCATGGCGGGGCGGCGGCGCCCCGCGCAGAATGTCGCCTAAATACCAGCAAGCGACTGACGACAAGACGTCAGCCCGCGTCGCCGGGCTGGCTTCTCGGCCTGCCAAATAGCGCAGATGGACCGGATCGCCGCCGCGCGCCAGGCCTGTGTATAACGTCGCCAGTTCTTCCAGTCTGAGGCCAATGCCGCCCAACGCGATTGCCAGGTTGCGGGGTACCGATATCTCGAAGCCTGCATGGCGCAAACGGGCTGCCAGCCGCGCCGGGCCGACCGCCGCCAGCAGCTTCACCGCCGGCACGTTTAACGAGAGCTGCAACGCCTCAGAAGCCGTCACCGTGCCTTTATAGTCGCTGTCAAAATTGCGCGGTGCATAGCGCGCGAAGCGTGTCGGCCGGTCCTCAATCAGGCTCTGCGGGTGGGCGATCCCAGCCTCGAAGGCAAGGCCGTAGATGAATGGCTTGAGCGCGGACCCGGGCGAGCGCACCGCCCGCGTCATGTCGATCGCGCCGCGCCGGCTTGGATCGAGGAAATCAGGCGAGCCAACATGCGCCAGCACCTCGCCCGTGCGATGATCGATCACCAGCGCCGCCGCCGACATCCTGGCTCCCAGCCTTTGCGCCGCCCGCCTGAGCGCGCGCTCGACACCTGTTTGCAGGCCCTTGTCCAGCGTAAGCTGGAGCACCCCCCGCTGCGGATAACGCTTCACCATACGCTCGCTGAGATGCGCCGCGAGCATCGGGAAACGACGCCGGCCATCGGGCACCGGCTGCCCCTTGGCCCAGCGCGCCTGCGCCCGCGTGATAACGCCCTCGCGCGCCAGCCGGTCCAGCACCCGGTTTCTCGCCCGCCGCGCAGCCTCCGGGTGACGATCAGGCCGGCGCGTCTCTGGCGATTGCGGCAGCGCGACCAGCAGGGCCGCTTCATGCAGCGCCAGCCGCTCGGGCTCCTTGCCGAAATAGGCAAGCGCAGCGGCTCGCACGCCCTCGATGTTGCCGCCATAAGGCGCTAGCATGAGATAGGCTTCGAGGATCTCGCGCTTGGTCATCCGCCGTTCCAGCTGCCATGCGCGGATAATCTGCACGCCCTTGTCCGCGAATGAGCCCGTCGCGAGGTCGTCCAGCAGCCGTCCAAGCTGCATGGTGATCGTCGAGGCTCCTGAAATCATTTCGCCTTCGCTGACGAACTGCCAGCCGGCCCGGCCCATCGCCAGGATGTCGACCCCACCGTGCGCATAAAACCGGTTGTCTTCGTAGGCCAACAGCATTTCGACGAAGCGCTGATCGACATGCTCCAGCGAGACTGGCAACCGCCAGCGATCAGCCGGGGTGGTGAAGGCCCGCAGCAAACGGCCGTCGCGGTCGAGCACGAGCTGCGAGTTCTCTGAGAGCTTATCGCGCGGCACCGGCCCAAGCGCTCGCTCTATCATCAGCAGCGCAGCCATCATCGCCAGCGGTACGAGCAAGGCTGGCACAACAACGAAGGCCAGCATTTTTATCGGGTGGCGATTGGTTTGCACCATAATCTCGGCACGTCACTTGCCGGTACTGATGATGTCAACCCGGGCCGGCGCAGTACGGGCGAACCGGTCGGGGCGGTACATATCCGTCACCTTGGCGCCGCCTTGCACATATCCGCCCGGCGTAACGGCCCGAACGATATAGGCCATGCGCAATGTGGCCGGCGATCTACGGTTGGGCGCATCCAGCGCGAACGCGGCCATAAAGGAATCATCGCGGAAGGCCGCGTGCTCAGGCTGTCCCATGGTTTTGATCCATGGCAGAGCGCCGGCGCCGCTGGACGGGATCAGCCGCGGATTCTCGATCTGGAAACCGGCCGGCAGCCGGTCCTCGACGACCAAGTGCCCCAAAAGCGGTTCTGCCTCCTGCACCGTCACCACGATCACATAGCGCGCATTCTGCTCGACGCTTTCGAGAGACACCGGCTCCCCATCAAGCGTATAGGCTTGGCGCGCAATGCTGAGCCCGGATTCCGCGGCCGGCTCCGGCGTCGCCGAAGCGCCGGTTACCAAAAGCGATACTGGCAGCTGGCGTTCTGACACATTGCGCACCACAAACGGGGCCGCTGCAAGTTGCGCGCCGGTCAGCACTTGCTGGACCGGCCCGGAACGGATCTCGCCATTGACCTCCAAATCGATTTGACGCGCGTCCTCGGACAGCGCATGCGCGGCAAGCAGTAGCCAGGCGTTTTCCTGGGTGTTGGTACCGGACTGGCTGGCGCGCCAGGCTTCAACGGTTTTGGCCAATTCGCCCAGGTCGTTTTCCATCACGGGGGTCTCCGCCGCCAGCGTCAGCAGACCCGCGCTGTCGCGCAGCTTGCTGCCGAAGTCCGAACGCACCGTGTCAGGCTGCTGCGCCGGGCGCAGCTGTGCAAGTGCCGCTTTGAAGGCCGTGCGCGCCCGCTCGCCGTCGCCATAAAGCGCCAGCGCCGCGCCGATCTGCGCCTGTGCGAGCGGTGTGGCGAAGTCGTTGAGTTTTGCGTCTGCATAATAGCGCAGATCCCCGATCACCGCGCGCCCGGCCCGCGCCAGCACATACAGCGCGTAGGCCAGATCGTCTCCGCCGTCGCTAAAGTCAGACGCGTAGCTGACGGCATTGCGCAACCGGGCAAGTGCTGGGTTCAGAAGCTGGTTGGGCAGCGTATAGCCCTGCTCCTGGGCGCGCAGCAGGAAATCCGTGACATAAGCTGTCAGCCAGGTGTTGTAGCTCCCCGCAGACCAGAGGCCGAAATCGCCGCTGGTCCCCTGAAGCGCGGCAAGCCGGGCGATAGACTGTTCGATCCGCGCCGAAGCGCCCGCTTCGCCGGCCAGTCCGGCGCGCTCCGCGAGCTCGTTCAGGTAAAGCAGGGGCAGCGCCCGGCTCACGGTCTGCTCCGCGCATCCGTAAGGGAAACGGTCGAGCGCCAGCAGCAGCCCAGGAACGTCAAGCGCCGCGCTGTGCCCGACATTAACAGCAACCTTGACCGTTTCGGGGATCAGGTCCGCAGTGAGGTCATCGGTAACGCTCAGCGTTCCCGAGTTCGCCGACAGCATCTGCACGGTGCGCCGCGAGACGTCCGGCGCCGCGGGCTTGACCGGAAACTCATAATCACGGGTGACGCTCAGCCCTTCCGGCCCTTCCAGCGCCACACGCACGCGCGCCGCGCCAAGGGCGACAGCTTTCACTGGCAACTGCAACGACTCGCGCGCTGTCTCGGCCAGCTCAAGCGTCCGCGCGGCCTCGCCCTTCAGACTCGCCCCGCCAGTCGCCTCGGTGCTCAGCGTGTACTCACCCGCTGGCCCGTCGACATTGTGCACGCTCAGGTGGATCTCGGACTCGTCGCCGATGGTCAGGAAGTGCGGTGCGGTGCCAAGCATCGTCACCGGGTCGCGCACGACCACATCAGAGACGGCGTGACCGAGTTGTCCGGCGTTCCAAGCCACTGCCATCAGGCGCAGAGCGCCGTCGAAGGCCGGGACATCGAAGCTTACCCGCGCCGCGCCGTCAGCGCCAACCGCAACAATGCCAGAATACAGCGCGACCGGCTTTACGCTGCGCGGCCGCCCCTGCAAGGCCATGCCACCTGGCGCGTCGCCGCCGGTGCGGATCGTCCCGCGCGTACCCTGCATCCCGTCAATCAGCCGGCCGTAAAGATCGCGGACCTCCATGCCGATACGCCGCTGGCCGAGGAAATATTGATCAGGTTTGGGCGGCTGATAATCCGTCAGGTTCAGGATACCAACATCGACCGCCGCCACGGCAATGTAGGCGTTATCGCTCGCATTCAAGCCGGCCACCCGCAATGGCAGCGAGAGCGTCCGACGCGGGCGCATCTGCTCAGGCGCATTGAGGCTAATGTCGAGGGTTTTCGCACTCTGGTCGACCGGCACAGGCGCAACGCCCACAGCGCGGCTCGGCATCCGCCCGGCCTCATCGCGCATTGGCCGGAACAGCGAAGCGGTCACGTAAGCGCCAGGCCCCCAATCTTCCCGAACCGTAAATGACACGGTCGCGCCATCCGCCGTAACGTCGATCTCGCGCGTTGCCAATAACTCGTCGGAAACAACGCTCACCACGGCTTGGCCCGCCATTCGCGGGGCGAGGCGCACTTGCATGGTTTCACCGGGGCGGTAGCTTTCGCGATCCAGCGCCAGATCAAGAATATCGGGCGAATCGGCGGCCTCAGACACATACCAGCCGGCGGTGAAGTCTGTGCTGGCGATCGGCAGCGCTTGGGGGCCGTCATTCGCACGCGTGATCTCAAGACGGTAGCGGCCGCGGTCGACCGACGCGGTGATCTGTGCGGGATCGCCTTCAGCCGAGGTTTGCGTCGAACCGGTTGCAACGCGTTCGGTATACGTCACCGGCTCATAGTCCCAGAGACCATTGCGGCTGTACCACTGATAACGCCGGTAGACCCGCAGCAGCTCCCAGTCGAGCGGGCCGGACGCGATTCGCTTGCCCGCGCCATCGACGGCGATGATCTCGAAACCGGCATCAGTATTTTCCGGCACGCGGTCGCCATGGAACAGGGGCTTGATGCCGATAGAGGGTGCATCACCGGTGACCGGCACACTGAGCGTTTCGCTGATCGCGCGGCCGCCCAGCTCGCGCAGGCGCAGCGTGATATCGGCCTTGAGCGGACGCGAGGTCACGGGAAGCGCGGGCAGCGGCGCAACGATCTCAGCGCGGCCGCTGTCATCGGTGCGCGGCAGATCGGCAAGCGGCGCGCGAACCGGCGTCGCTTCGTCCTCGGCCAGCCCGAACACGTAGGCAGGCTGCGCGTCAATCCCGCGAGCCGGGGAAAGCCGCACCTCGCCCTCGACCTGCAGGCCGGCAGCGGGTGCGCCGTACAGATAGCGGCCTTCCAGAGTAATCCGTGCGGGGCTATCCGCTGAGGCCGGCGCACCGCCCGCGCTCAGGTCCATCTCCAAGCGTTGCGGCACATAATCTTCCACCAGGAAGGCGGTCTCGCCGATCGCCGGGGCTTCCGGGTCGACATGCGCCGTGACGCGCCAGGTGCCGGCCATCGCGCTGTCGATCAGGCTCAAGCTGTGCGAGCGCCCGCCGGCCCCCTGATCTTCGAGCGTAATGCGCGTGTGCTCCTTGCCATCAGGCCGGTTGACGATCAGCGTCAGCGGCGCGGAAACGGCCTTCGCGGTGTCATCGCGCAACAGCGCCGTCAGATACACGGTCTCGCCCGGCCGGTAAACGCCGCGCTCGGCAAACACCATCGCGTCGAGCGGGCCCGGCGCGGCCCGCCCCGCCACGCCGCGGTCGGTCAGGTCGAAAGCCGATTTGGTAATGTCGAGGAAGCCGTAGTCGCCTTCCGGCGTGCGCGCCACGACGATCGCCGGGGACACCCCGCCCTCCCCGCGCGTCAGGCCAGCATCGAACTTCGCATAGCCGCTCTCATCGGTGCGCACCGACTGCAGCACGTCATTGTTGCGCGCCAGTAGCCGCACCTCCAGCCCGGCCAGCGCCTCCGCGCTCGCCAGCGAGCGGGCAAAGACATGTATGCCGTCGTTCCCCGACATTGCCGTTAAACCGATATCGGAAATCACAAACCACTGCGTCGCGCGGTCGCGCCAGCGCTCGGTCTCTTCCGAGGCGGGCTGCGCGGTCATCACGTAGAGGCCCGGCTTGAGATCGCTGTGCAACTCGTCGATCGGGAACGCGGTCGTGACCTCTTCGTTAAGCTCCATCTCGACGGGCATCTGCCCGTCCCAGACCAGTTCCCCGTTTTCGGTCTTGATTTCCTCGGCACGATACCCGGCAAGCTGATCGCCGAATGCGCCGTCCAGCACCTCATGCGCCAACCGGCGGTCGCCGATGCGGTAAAGCGCCATGTCCAGTTCGCGCGTATTGACCGTTACGACCGGCAGGCCCTTCTGCCCTGTGCGCGGCAGCACGTAATTGCGCCCGGTAAAGCGCGCCGACGGCGAGCGGTCGCGCACATAGATGCGCAAGTCCGCCGGCTTCAGCAGCGTCTCGCCGATCGCGGAAGGCAGGCCCTGACGCAGGCGCACGGCATAGCGCTCACCGTGGCGCAGTTCTTCAACGCAAATCTGCTGGTCATCGACTGCGACACCCGCCGGGTCGCCGCCATCGACGCTGATGTAGTTGGTGAAATCGACGCCCTTGGCCAGCCGCTCGGAGAACTGAATGCACGCGCGCGGCGATGCGGCATCGGATTCCACCGTATAGTCGAGCACCCGGAATCCGCGCTCGGCGCGCAGCTTGTCATAGGCAGCGCGCACGCGCTTGGTTTCGCGTACGTCGAGGCTGGCGGCATAGGCGTTGATCGCCGGACGCCAGAGCGCGCGCTTCGCCAGACCGTCACCTAGCACCGCCAGCGCGGCGGCCCTGATCGACGCAACGTCAGCGCGCTGATAGGCGAGATACGCCGCGGATGTGGCGTTCTGCTCGAAATTGCGCTCTTCGGAATAGTTCGCCGGGTCGATCGCCAGATAGGCGCGGGCCAGCGCGATCCAGGTCACGGCGTCCTGCGGCTCCAGCACGGCGGCGGCGGCATAGGCGCCCGTGGCTGCGCGCGGGTTGTTCTGTTTGCGCGCCGTATTGCCCCGCTGGCGGAATTGCTGCGCGCTGCCCTCCTCCACGCTGCGGGTCTGGCGTAGAATTTGCTCGAACTGTGCGGCCTCGCGCGCGACCCGGTCGCTCTCATACGCCGAAGCGGAAACGGCGCTTGCGAGGAAGGCGGCGAAAACCAGGATCGCAGTGACGACCCAGTGCGAGGGACCAAGCGCCTGACCTGTTCTCATGGCGGGACATCCTAACGGCGGTTGCGCTGAAATCTGGCGAGTTCCGGCATTGCGCGGGACCTGATCCGCGACCGGCTGCCGCACTGTCGACTATATGAGGCCACAGATGGATTTCAAAGC
>CAYXPZ010000072.1:0-11259 GCA_964466965.1 uncultured Hyphomicrobiaceae bacterium | reverse complement strand
CCGGCCAGCGCGTAATCCACCAACGCCGCCTGGGTCTCCGGCCCGATGATGCCGTCGATCTCGCCATCGTAGTAGCCCGCCACGCTCAACCGTTGCTGGATTTCGCGCCGTGTCTCGGCGCTGAACTCGCGCAAGTATTCCTGCAGCCGCCAGTGTCCGTGGCGCAGCGCGCCAAGCACCATCCGCGCGGCCAAGCTTGCATCTGGCGCGACGCCGAATCCCCGGTCATATACGCCAGCGAGCGTGGCCATTGCCGCACCCTCGCCGGCATCAGCCGCGCGCTCCAGCCAGCGCCGGCCCTGCTCATAGTCCTGAGAGCCGCCACGCCCATCAAGGAACAACTGCGCCAGATGCGTCATCGCCGCGGGATGGCCCAGATCAGCGGCTTTCCGGTACCAGGCCCGCGCGCTTTTCAGGTCGCGATCGGCGCCGAAGCCCTGCTCGTTCAGCCAGCCCAGCCGGAACATCGCCGGCGCGTGACCGGCATCCGCGGCGCGGCGGAACCATTCCGCGGCCGCCTGGTAGTTCGGCGTGCCATATGCCTCGAACGACGCGGCCAGACCACGCCGGAACATCTGCTCCGGGGTCATCTCTGCGCTTGCGCTGCCGGGCTCGGTGCCGCTGCTCGCATCCGCCTCACGCTCCACGATGCGGACCACCACTTGCGCGACGGCGCTGTCGGTCTGCGGGCCCTGTTGCGGCTGTTTCAGCTCCACCGTGAGGTCACGCGTGAGGCTCTCGGCCGTGCCGCGATAAACCGAAACCGGCCCTGTCTCGGCCAACGCTTCCGGCGAGATCAGCGGGTCTGGCTTGGTGGTCGCGATGACCTTGATCAGCTCGGTGCCTGCCGGGCCGCCAACGCGCAGCCGGAACGGCGCGTCCTCGCTTGGAATGCGGACGACGCGCTGCGCCTCGATGCGCTCGCGGTCTTGGTAACGGTTTGGGTAGATAACGTGCACCTTGCCCGACGTGCCCTGGTCGATCACGGTCAGATAGGCCGGCTGGTTGGTCTTGACGTAGAGCGTCAGCGTCTCGCCGGGTTCATAGGTGCGGTCTTCCTGATCGACCCATGCCTTGACCTCAAGAGCGGACGCCTCAGGCTCCCATGCGTACAGCGCTTCCTGGTTCGGCTGCACGATGAGGTCGCGGGTAAGGCTTTCGCTGGCGGACGCGGCGCTGAGGCTGAGTGCGAGGCCGGCGGCGGCTGCGGCAAGGGAGCGAAGCAGTGGCGGCATGGGGCGGTCCTTTCGCTGTGGCTTGGCTTGGAGCGGGTTGGGTATGCTTCGGCGATTGAGGCGGCGAGACACCATCGTTTGATGATGAGTGAACTCCGATAATCTGATATCGTCAATACAGCATAATAGCATAGTCTCTATTGCGTATGACAGTTAGATGAAAGGTCGTTGTCAATGCATCTAACCTGGATGCAATTATGGGTTTGGCTTTCGGTCGCTGGCGCACTGACTATTATTGGCATTTCTGCCACGGTTTCACAATCTGCGCTAAGTTGTTGTCTGGGTTTTGAGAATTGCGGCAAGTGTCCACTGGTGCGCTATCTGCCTATGTCATGGCGGGCGAAGACGATTACCGCTGTGAATGCCTGTCCGCAGCCTGTGGCGGTCGCGATCAAGTACAGCGACGCACGGGCGATCCCGCGCACGGTTGGCTGGCAGGAGATTCCAGCGCAGTCCGCCGCTAAAATTCATCCTGGCAATGGCGAGCCGATCGTCAGTTACGGCGCGACGTTCCGCTACGAAGTGGTCCCGCTCAACGGCGCGCCGCGCCTGCCCGACCCTGCGGCCGTGCCGATGAAGACCGAAAACATCTTTGACACGCTCGACATCTGGTGGTCGGCCACGACCCGGATGCGTGTGGTGTGCGGCGAGTAGCGCCGCGGCTGACTAACGAGACGGCCGGGTTGCGCCGTTGCAGGCTCGGACTTGGACCGCTCGGCGTCCCCAAGGCGACGCGGCTGGCTCTGGGCTTTCACCGGCAGGCCCCGGATATATTGCAGCCCTTCGCCATATCTGCTTAGCTCTCGAAGGTGGTCACGGCAGGATCATCGGCATTGGGGCGGGCCGCGTGTTCGTTGACGGTCTGACCGTTGAGCGGCGGCGACGTTCAGCCGGCAATCGCGCGTTGCTCGCTCGCTCAGGTTTTGATCCGGCACGCATATGACAGAACTTCCAATCCGATATGCGCAGGTGCTGGAGATCGTCGGCGATCTGCTCAAGGTGCGCGTGCCCACCCACGGGGCGCGCGGGCAGGCGAGCGTTGCTCTCGGCGATCTGTGCGTGATTACCGACAGCGCGGACCAGGCTTCGCTGGCGCAGGTGCTGAAGATCGAGGGCGAAAGCGTGGCGCTTCAGGTGCTCGCCGGGACCAAGGGCATCTCGACCCGCGCTCGCATCCAGTTTCTCGGTCACCCGCCGGATGTCACCTTCTCGCAGAACATTCTCGGACGCATTTTCCGTGGCTCGGGCCAATTGATCGACGGCGGACCTTCGCTTGATCTGGATCAGCGCGTCGCCATTGACGGCCCGCCCGTCAACCCGGTGCGGCGCAACCTCGCCGCGCGCATGATCCGCACCGACGTGCCGATGATTGACGTCTTCAACTGCCTCGTTGAGAGCCAGAAGATTCCGGTCTTTTCGGTGGCGGGCGAGCCGTACAATGCGCTGCTGGCGCGTATCGGCATTCAGGCGGAAGCCGATGTTGTCGTTTTTGGCGGGCTGGGCCTCATCTTCGACGACTACCACTTCTTTCGCCAGACCTTCGAGGATGCCGGGGTGTTCGCGCGCACGGTCATGTTCATCAATCAGGCCTCCGACCCGATCGTGGAGCGGCTGCTCGTGCCCGATATGGCGCTGGCGGTTGCGGAGCATTTCGCGGTCGAGGAGAAGCTGCGCGTGCTGGTGCTGCTGACCGACATGACCGCCTATGCCGACGCGCTCAAGGAGGTCGGCATCGCCATGGAGCAGATCCCGTCCAATCGCGGCTATATCGGTGATCTCTACAGCCAGCTTGCGCGGCGCTACGAGAAGGCCTGCAACTTCGCCGGCGGCGGATCGGTCACGATCCTCAGCGCTACGACCATGCCGGGCGACGACATTACCCACCCGGTGCCGGACAACACCGGCTACATCACCGAGGGGCAGTTCTACCTGAAGAACGGCGTGATCGACCCGTTCGGCTCGCTCTCGCGGCTCAAGCAGCATGTCGTGGGCGCGGAGATGACGCGCGAGGACCATAAGGATCTCATGAACGGCATGATCCGGCTTTATGCCGGCGCGCAGGACGCGCAGCAGAAGCAGGCGATGGCCTTTGAACTCACGGAGCACGATCACCGGCTGCTGAAATTCGGAGACTTGTTCCGCAAGCGGTTCATGTCGCTCGACGTTGCGATGCCGCTGGAGCAGGCGCTGGACCTGTGCTGGCAGACCCTGGCGGAATGTTTTGCGCCGGATGAGCTTGTGTTCCGGCAGGATCTGATCGACAAATACTTCCCGCGGGAGGCGCAAGACAGCCCGGAGCAGACCCATGACGCGGCTGGCGCTCAACAAGACTGAGCTAGCGAAAAAAAAGCGCGAGCTGAGCACCTATCGCCGCTTTCTGCCCTCGCTCGACCTGAAGCGGAAACAGTTGCTGGCCGAGCGCAGCAAGGCTCGCGCCGATCTTGCCGAACTTAAGCACCAGCTTGCCGAGCAGCGCGACGCGCTGGGCCGGACGATGCCGATGCTATCCAATCGCCGGATCGCGGTGGAAGCGTTGGTGGCCATCCGGGAGGTTCGGCTCGGCGAAGCGAACATTGTCGGCGTACGCGTACCAGTGTTTCTGGGTGTACAGTTTGCAGTCGAGTCTTACGGCCTGTTGTCCAAGCCGCACTGGGTCGATGCCGTGGTCGACATGCTGAAGCGGGCGGTCGAATTGCGACTGCGCGAGCAGGTGGCGCGCGAACGCCTGGAAAGGCTGGAGGAGGGGCTCAAGAAGGTCACGCAGCGGGTCAACCTGTTTGAGAAGGTGCTGATCCCGCGCGCCGAGGCGGCGATCCGCATGATACAGGTGGGCCTGGCGGATATTGAGCGGGCGAGCGTGGTGCGCAGCAAGATCGCCAAGCGCAAACACGCCGAGAGTTGGTCGTAAAGGGGACGCGCCGTGAGCATCGTGCCAATGCGCAAAGTCACGATCTGCGGGCTGGCCACCGAAAAACGCGGCGTCGTTGACGCCCTTCAACACCTTGGCTGTTTGCACGTTATTCCGCTGGCGACACCGTCGTCAGACGCGGCGCGCTCACAACTGCCGCACGCCGCACGGGTTCATGAAGCCCTGAAGTTTCTGCTGCGCAGTTCGCATATCCGCCACCCGCTGCGTGCCGATCCGCGCTTCGATTTGCAGGCTGTGACGGACCGTGCGCTGGAAATCAGGGAACGTCTGCGCACGGTCGGGGATCAGCGGGATTTCCTGAGGCGGCGCGTCGCCGATGTTAGCCGGTGGGGGCATTTTGAGCTGCCGCCGCTGAGCGCGCTCGCCGGCCACCGCTTATGGTTCTACGAGGTGCCGCACCGCGCAGCGGCGAAGCTGTCGGATCTTGACTTGCCATGGCAGGAGGTCGGCCGGTCGCGTAGCACGCGTTTCATCGTTGTGATTGCTCAGCACGAGCCGCCGTCGACCGCACTGCCCGTGCGGCGCACGCATGTCGGCGCGAAGTCGCTGGGCACGCTTCAGCGCGAACTGAATGATGTCGAGGTTGAGCTGGAGGATCTCGAACTGGAGCGCATCGGGCTCACGCGGTATATCCATCTCATTCGGCAGAATGTCGCGCGGGCCGACGATATGGCGGCATTTGAGTATACGCTGCGCGAAACCCACGACACCGAAGGCATTTTCGCGCTACAGGCCTGGGCGCCCGAGACGGCGCTGGATGATCTCGATGCCTTTTGCTCTGCGCGCAGGTTGGCGCTGGTCGAGGAACCGGCGGGTGAAGACGAGACGCCGCCAACCCTGCTGGACAATCCTGAACCTGTGTCCGCCGGTGAACCGCTGAGCCGCTTCTATCAGATTCCAAGCCCGCGCGATTGGGACCCCTCAGGCGTGCTGCTGATCTCGTTTGCGCTGTTTTTCTCCATGATCCTGTCGGACGCCGGCTATGGGTTGCTGATCCTGCTTGCCGCGCTCGTGATGCGCACGCGCCCAAGCGGCGGCCAAACGGGGCGGGCGCTGCGCACGATGCTGCTGACCCTGGGCGTCGCCGCGGTGCTCTATGGTGCCGCGACAGGCAGCTATTTCGGGATTTCGCCGCCGCCGGGTAGTCTGTTCGCCAGGCTTGACGTCATCGACGTCCGCGATTTCCAGTCCATGATGGTCCTGGCGATTGGGGTGGGCGTGCTGCATGTCGCGCTGGCTCAGGGGGCGAGCGCCGTGCGCCGCTGGCCGGAGCCTCAGGCGCTGGCGAGTTTAGGCTGGATTGCGGCGGTGCTTGGCGGCTTCGTGGCCTGGCGTGGCTGGGTGGATGGCGCGCAGAACCTGGCAGCCCTCGGCGCCATTTTCGTCGGCGCAGGTTTGCTGCTGGTGCTGATATTCGCTGGCGCGCAGCGCGTGACGCCGACACAAGGCATCCTGAAACGCGCGGGCGGCGGCTTGTTAGCCCTTGCAAGGGTGACGCAGATCTTTGGAGACGTGCTTAGCTATCTCCGGCTGTTTGCGCTCGGCCTGGCAAGCACCTCGCTGGCGATAACCTTCAATGACCTCTCTACGCAGTTGTCCGCTTCGGTCGGCGGCATCGGCCTGCTGCTCGCGATCCTCGTCGCCATAGTCGGGCATACACTCAATTTTACGCTGGCCGTCATGGGCGGCGTGGTCCATGGTCTGCGGCTTAATTTCATCGAATTTTTTCATTGGGGGCTGACTGAGGAAGGCTATGCCTTTCGCCCCTTCGCAAAGACGGAGCGCCAGCTTTGAACGAACTTATCATCATGCTTGGATGGATCGGCTTGTTTGGGGTGACGGCATTGGGCGCGGTCGGCAGCATCATGGGGTGCGCGACGGCGGGCCATGCGGCGATCGGCGCGATGCTGGATACCGAAAGCGGGCATGGCCGGTTCGTCGGCAGTTCGGCGCTGCCCTCCTCGCAGATCATATATGGCATCGTCATTATGCTGACGCTCCAGCGCGATGTGACGCCCGCGAACGGCAGCGCGCTGTTTGTCATCGGCGTGGCCTCAGGCCTCGCCCTTATGCTGAGCGCGCTCCGGCAAGGCCAATGCTGCGCGGCGGCGATCAATGCGGCGAAGGAAAAGCCTGAGGTATTCGGCCTAGCGCTCGGCCCCGCCGCTATCGTCGAGGGGTTTGCCGTGTTCGTGTTCGTGTTTGCGCTAGTGCTAAGCGCGAACATTCCGGCTTGATGACGCGTCGAAGTGGATGCCCTAATGAGTGATACGGGTGACGATGCCGACCGAGTGGCCAAGGGCGTTGATGACTTGATTTCCCGGCTGCGCGACGAGGGCGTCGAGAAAGGGCGCGAAGAGGCCAAGCGCATCATCGCCGAGGCCGAGCAGCGGCGCCGCGATATTCTCGCAGACGCCGAAGCCGAGGCCCAGCGACGCAAAGACAACGCCCGGAAGGAGGTCGAGCAGATGAAGGCCACCGCGCATCAGGCGCTGAACACCGCCGCGCGCGACACGGTCCTCACCTTGCGCCAACAGATGGTCCAGCGTTTTTCGGAGGATGTGCGCCGGCTCGTTTCACATGAGATGCGCGAGGAGGATGTCTTTCGCCGGCTGATCCTGACGGTTGCGGGCCGGGCGCGCGAGGCGCTGGACGAAGCGCCGGACCAGGAGATCGAAATCGTCCTGCCGCGCCGCGCGCCAGCTCTCCAGGAACTGCGCCAAGATCCGCGCAGCTTGCGCAATGAAGACCTGACGCGATTGGTGCTAGCGATGACGGGCGACATGCTACGCGAGGGCGTCAGTTTCCGCGTCAGCGACGACAGCGCCGAAGGCATACGCGTGGTCGCGACGGAAAGCGGGCTGGAATTCGACCTGACCGACAAGGCGATGGCCGAGCTGATGCTGCAACACCTCCAACCGCGGTTTCAGGCGTTGCTGGAAGGGATCGTGAAATAGCATGGCCGATCCGACCCGCTACGTGATGCTGATTTGCAGCCTCCCCTATCACGGGCCGCTGTTCACGGCGAAGCGGACCCCGCTGTCGCGTATTCAATTGGAACGCCGCCTTGTATTGTTGGACCCGGAAGACAAAGCGTTGCTCGGGCGCATCGAACGCGTCTTGCAATGGGACCAGATCGAGACCGGGCTCCCGGATGCGACTCTCATCGCGCGGACGCGTGAGTTGATGGATGAGTTGCGGCAACCGGGCCTGCGCGAGGCGGTCCAGAGCCGCATGGAACTGCGTACAGTCGTTGCCGCGCTGCGCCTCCGTCACATGGGTGAGGGGCCCCCCGATGATCCCGCAAGCCTTGGTTACGGAAGCTGGGTCAAGCACATCTGCGCGCATTGGCACGATCCAAGCTTCGCGCTGTCGCGGACGTTCAAGTGGCTGCCGCGAGCCGAAACGCATATCGCCGCGGCTGAGCCGTTAGCGCTTGAAAAGCTGCTGTTGCAGGAGGTCTGGACCCATCTTGGCCGCCTGGCAGATCACCATTTTTTCGATTTCACCGCGGTGGTCATATACGTCCTGCGCTGGAACGTGATTGACCGCTGGACGCGCTATCACGCCGAGGACGCCAGAGCGCGTTTCGACGATCTTGTCGAAGAGGCGCTTGGGGAACACGCGGAATTGTTCGCGGCGGATAATGATGGTTGAAACCGACGCCAAGCCCGACGATGAGATGGTCGGCGCGCAAGTCATCGCCGTCCAGGATAATCTCGTGACCATCGAGGCAGCGACCGGTGGACCGGCCTCGCTCGTCAAGAACGAGATCATCTATATCTGCCCGCGCCGGGAAGCCGAGGTTGAGCCTGCACCGCGGCTGAAAGGCGAAGTGCTGAGCATTCGCGGCAGGCGCGCGCAAGCGCAGGTTTTCGAGAGCACGCGCGGCGTGGCGATTGGCGATCCTGTGGAGCAGAGTGGCGAGATGTTGTCGGTCGCACTTGGCCCCGGCCTCCTTGGGCAGGTGTACGACGGTCTGCAAAACCCCCTGGAAGGTCTGGCGTTGGCGAAAGGAACGTTCCTGCCGCGCGGGCTGCAGCTCCCGGCGCTCGACCAGCACCAGAAGTGGTCGTTCAAGCCTGAGGCCGAGCGCGGGGATCGCGTGCGTGCAGGCGATGTGCTCGGCACGGTGCGCGAGGCGCATGTCACACACAAGATCTTCGCGCCGTTCGATCTCGCGGGCGATGCCACAGTGTCGTGGATTCTTGAGGGGGCGTTTACTGTGACCGAGCCAGTGGCGGAGCTGGAGGTTCGCGAAGGCCCGGCGCGCGTTGTCAGACTGGCGCAAAACTGGCCGGTTCGCCGTCCGCTGCCACAGCGACTGTTGGAGGAGCGCCGCAGCACGCGGCTCTATCCCAATGCGCCGCTGACAACAACGATCCGGTTGATCGACACCTTCTTCCCCGTCGCGAAGGGCGGCACCGCCTGCATTCCCGGCCCGTTCGGCGCGGGCAAGACCGTGCTGCAGAACCTGATCGCGCGGTATAGCAATGTCGATGTCGTGGTGGTGGTGGCCTGTGGCGAGCGCGCCGGCGAGGTGGTCGAGACCATTACCGAGTTCCCGCATCTGCAGGACCCGCACACCGGCGGCTCGCTGATGCAGCGCACGGTGATCGTTTGCAACACCTCGTCCATGCCGGTCGCCGCGCGCGAGTCCTCAATCTACACGGGTATCACAATCGGCGAATATTACCGGCAGATGGGCCTCGATGTGCTGCTGCTGGCGGACTCGACCTCGCGCTGGGCGCAGGCGATGCGCGAAACCTCCGGGCGCATGGAGGAAATCCCCGGCGAAGAGGCGTTTCCAGCCTATCTGGATTCGGCGATCAAGTCGGTCTATGAGCGCGCCGGGCTGATCGCGGCGAATGACGGCGCGGAGGGAAGCCTGACGCTGATCGGGACCGTTTCCCCGGCCGGCGGCAACCTCGAAGAGCCGGTCACGCAATCGACGCTGGCGACCGTCAAGGCGTTCCTCGGCCTCTCGGCGGATCGGGCCTATAAACGCTACTATCCGGCGGTTGATCCATTAATTTCCTGGTCGCGCTATCGCGCGCAGCTTCGCGACTGGTTTGAAACCAATCTGGGCGTGGGCTGGAGCGAGCGGGTCGACGACATGATCGAGCTTCTGCGCGAAGGTGATGATGTCGGGCAAATGATGCAGGTTACGGGCGAGGAGGGCATAACCCTTACGCGGTACCTCACCTATCAAAAGGCGATGCTGCTCGATATGGTCTATCTGCAGCAGGACGCCTTTGACCCCGTTGACGTCTCCGTGCCGCGCGACCGGCAAATCCGTTTGTTTGACCTTCTCTATCGAGTCCTGACACGCGACTACACCTTAGAGAGCAAGGCAGAGGTCCGCGCGACCTTCACGGAGTTGCGGAGACTATTTCAGAACCTGAACTACGCCAGCGACGGGTCAGCCGAATACGACGGCTATATCGAGGAAATTCGTGGCCTAATGCAACGTTTTGGCGCGTCCGAGCCATAGCGCAGCTGTCCGGTCAACGTCGGCGAGAGCGTTGACGTGTCTGGTGCAAAAATGCCGTTTCCACTCGGCGTTGATCGGGAGCAATCGGCATCGAGCGATAGCGCCAATAAACGCAAATTGAGGTTTGCGGATATGAAGTGTTGCGGCAGTATTCGCAAATGATTTTCCAATTATCTCTGGGGTGTGGGCTAATTCTGACATCCGTGGCGATCCAAGCAGTTATCATTGGCGGGACAACCCACGCAATCGACCGGTATTCCGCTTGGATCGCCAAACCTCCAAAGAGCCTGAGAACCGCCGCTATCGTCGGCACGGTAATCCTTTGCCTGATTGCCGGCTATAGCGCTGCGGTATGGTTGTGGGCAGCGATATTCGATGTTTTTACAGTATTTCCAGATTTCGACACATCCCTGTACTTTTCCGCAGTGACCTTCACAACACTCGGTTTTGGCGATATAACCCCGCCGATCGAATGGCGGCATCTCGCGGGGCTGTGCGCTGCAAACGGTCTCCTGATCTTTGGCATCAGTTCCGCAGCGCTGGTTGAGGTTCTGCGGAAGATATCCACAATATCAAGTCAGTAGCGGAATTCCGCTTGAAGAGGCCTGCCATGGCCATGCGCCTCACACTTCACGATAGCGTTTGCCTTGCAGGCGGCCTGCATAATGACGATCGATGGGGACTGCACGGGGCTTTCGCGTGGGTGATCGACGGCGCGACGGATGTTCTCGAAGAACGCATCCTTCCCGGCCCCAGCGACGCCGCCTGGTTTGCAGATGCGCTCAGTGCAGCGCTTATGGCGCAGGTTCGCGAGTCCGCAGCATCTCTTGATACGATCATAGAGGCGGCAACTGACGAGGTCCGCGAACGCTTCGCACGTGCTTCCAAGCGCGCAGTCTCTAAGCCTCACGAACAGCCTTCGGCCGCGGGAATTGTTCTGCGCGTGGGAGATGGGCATTTGCAGGCGCGAAGCCTGGGCGATTGTACACTTCTGGCCTTGGGCGATGAGGCCGCTCATGACCTCTTGCGGGGCGATGGTCCGCGCGAGGCCGATGATGCATTACGTGACGCGGTCGCCAGAATGCAAGAAAGCGGACAGGCACCTGCCAACACGTCGCCGCACGCGATCCGCTCAGAACTGAAGCCGCGTTTGCGCGCCGAACGGGATCGGCTCAACGCGCCGGACGGCTATCCGATTTTTAGCCTTGAGATGCCCGAATTCGGCAGGATTGCACGTGTATCCACCCGTGCGCGTCACGGCGACCGTTTCCTGTTGGCGACCGATGGCTTCATGCGCTTGGTTGATGTCTACGGTATTTACGATCTCCGGACGCTTCGCGAGGCGCTGTGCTCGGACGGGCTGGCCCGCCTCGCTTATCGGCTGCGCCGTGCTGAAGGCGATGATCCTGATGGCGTCCGCTGGCCGCGCGTAAAAATGCGTGATGACGCTACGGCGGTGGTGTTCGAGGTCATTGGATGATCAAATCGTGATGGAAAGGTCAATGGCTTCAGGTATTTGAAAGCTTCCGCGACGGATGAGGTGGTCTCAGTGCGGTGGCAGTCGTGATTGCCCAGATCGTTGTCGGCCGAGCCATGCTCAT
>CAYXPZ010000071.1:0-11435 GCA_964466965.1 uncultured Hyphomicrobiaceae bacterium | reverse complement strand
ATCCGCGCGCGGGGCCTCGATGTGCTGACCGCCGTGGTCCAGGACTGTGAGCTGAAAGGCATCGTCATGGCCGGTCACGGTGGCGGTCAACAGGCTGCTTGCCTCGAAACGCCCGGTTTCCGGGCCCAGATCGAGGCGGGACAGCACCTCGGTCACAGCGCCTTGGGCGACCACGCGCCCCTGCGATAGCACCAGCATCCGGTCGGCCAGCCGCGTGACCTCGGCAATATTATGGGTCACGTAGATGGTTGGCACGCGGAACACGGCTGGCAGCCGTTCGATATAGGGCAAAATATCGGCCTTGCGCTTTTCGTCCAGCGAGGCGAGCGGCTCGTCCATCAGCATCAGCCGCGGGCGCGCCAGCAGCGCCCGGCCCAGCGCGACGCGCTGGCGTTCGCCGCCGGACAGCTCAGTCGTGCGCCGATTGAGCAGCGGGCCGAGATCGAGGCTTTCGACGACATCGTCGAACTTGATCGCGCAGCCATCGCCCGCGCGGCGCGCGCTGTAGCGCAGGTTACCCGCGACCGAGAGATGGGCAAACAGCCGCGCGTCCTGAAACACATAGCCAATTCCGCGCCGATGCGGCGGCACGCGCCCCCCATTGCCGTCCTGCCAGACCTCATTGCGGAAGCGCACGACGCCGCGCGCGCCTTTCTCCAGTCCGGCAATAATGCGTAGCAGGGTGCTTTTGCCCGAACCGCTCGCGCCGAACAACGCTGTCACGCCTTTAAGGGGCAGCGCGTAATCCACATCAAGCGTGAAGCCGGAAAAAGCGATGTTTACGTCGCAGACGAGGCTGGTCATGTTCCGCCTCTCCCATGGATCGGGAAGCGCCGGTTCATGGCGTAGACGAACAGCAGCACCAGGAAGGAGAAAACCAGCAGGATAGCGGAGAGCACATGCGCGTCGGCGTAGTTGATGGTCTCGACATGCTCGTAGATGGCGATAGAGATCACGCGGGTCTCGCCGGGGATGTTGCCGCCGACCATGAGCACGACTCCGAACTCGCCTATCGTGTGCGCGAAGGTCAGCACAGTGGCGGTCAGGTAGCCGCGCAGAGCCAGCGGCGAGGCGACAGTGAAGAAGGCGTCTAGCGGCGAGGCGCGCAGCATCGCGGCGGCCTCAAGCGGCGCGCGCCCCATCGTTTCGAAGGCGCCTTGAAGCGGTTGCACAGTGAAGGGCAGGGAGTAGATGACCGAAGCGAATACTAACCCGGCAAAGGAAAACGTCAGCGCCGAGCCGGTCACATTGACCCAGAAGGCACCGAGCGGCGCGTTCGGGCTGAGGAACACCAGCAGGTAGAACCCAAGCACGGTCGGCGGCAGCACCAGCGGCAGGGCGGTCAGCGCCTCCACGGGCGCTTTCGCGGGCGAGCGCGTGAAGGCGAGCCACCAGGCCAGCGGCGTTGCGATGACCAGCAGTATCGCTGTGGTTACAGCGGCAAGCTGCATGGTGAGCCAGAGCGGGCCCAAATCCGGCAGGCTCATGCGCTCACTCCATGGCGTAGCCGAAGCGTTCGATGACCGGGCGCGCCTTTTCGGAGCGCAGGAAGTCAGCGAACGCCTGCGCGGCGGGGTTATTGGCGGCGCGCTTCAGGATGACGGCATCCTGCCGGATCGGGTCATAGGCTTCGGTGGGAACATCCCAGCGGCTGCCGGGCTGGTTATTGCGCGGGCTGAGCACATAGGACTTGGCGACGAAGCCAAGCGGAGCGTTGCCCGTGGCGACCATCGAGAAGGTCTGGCCGATGTTCTGGCCCATCACGATCCGGCCAGAGAGGGCGTCCCACAAGCCGTAGTGCTGGAAAGTCTGCTTCGCAGCGAGACCGTACGGTGCGAGTCCGGGGTTCGCGATGGCGATATTGTCGAAGTCGCCCGCTTTGAGCGTCGCCACGCCGTCGTCGGAGACGCGGTCCGCATTCGGGCTCCAAAGGACGATCTGCCCGATGGCGTAAGTGAAACGCGAGCCGGGAACAGCCTCGCCTTCAGCCTCAAGGCGCGCAGGCCGGACCTGATCGGCGGCGAGGAAGACGTCGAAAGGCGCGCCGTTCTTGATTTGGGCGTAGAGCTTGCCGGTCGAGCCGGTGGTGACGGTAAGGCTGTGGCCGCTTGCCTCTTCGAACATCGTTTCGATTTCTTCCACGACCTCGGCGAAATTGGCGGCAACGGCCACGAGCGCCTCGCCAGCCCGTACAGTTATTGGCGTGACGACGGCGAGGGCGGTGGCAAGGGAAACAACACAAAGGTGGCGCAGAGCAACGAACGTTGGCGGCTTCATGTGTCCCTCCAGACAGGCTTGCTCATAGCGTTATGTCTGGTGAAACATATCGGTGCCGACCGCGCCACGCAACGCTATTTCTGTTCGGACATATCGCGCAGCAGGCCGCGCAGCGCCCGCATCTCATCTTCCGCGGCCTCGGCCGCCTTAGCCTCCATCCGCCGGTAATGCGTCAGTACCTGTTCGCCCGTTTCGGTCAGTTGTGCGCCGCCCCGGCTGCGTCCGCCCCTGCTTGTTTCCACGAGCGGCTCGCGGAAGCAGCCGTTCATCGTGTCGACCAGCAGCCAGGCGCGCTTATAGCTCATGTTCATGCGCCGGCCCGCCGCGGCGATGGAGCCGGTCTCGCGGATGCCTTCGAGGATTTCGGCTTTGCCCGGCCCGATGGCGATGTCGGGATCGAGGAAGACGCGCAGCCGGATGCCGGATTTGTTCATTTTGGATGCCATGACGACACCGTCGTCTGTTGCGCCTTACTCTGCAAGCATGCCGAGAAGGGGCGCAGGATAAGCGAGGCCCGATTTCATCAGTTGACGCTGGGCTAACGACAACGCATATCAGTGATGGATGCTTGGAACTGATCCACGAATGTTGCGTTTCCTTTGTGTCTCAAGCAGAAAGGAGGGATATTCATGGTATGGAATCCACTCATGCCCAGCAATCGCACAACAGACGTCCGTCGCACCCGCGAAGACGACCCGTTCGCGCTGATGCGCCGTGAAATGGACCGTGTGTTCGATGATTTCATGCGCGGCTTCGCAACGCCGAGCACCGCGTTGCCCGAAGGTCTCCTGTCACCGCGCGTCGATGTGAGCGAAACCGAGAAGGGTCTGGAGGTTACTGCAGAACTTCCCGGCGTCGACCAGAAAGATATCGAGCTTGACCTGAGCGAAGGCGTGCTGACGCTCAAGGCCGAGCACAAAAAGGAGAAAGAAGAAGGCGGCGACGAGCAGCGCCACCATATCGTCGAGCGTGCTTATGGCACCTATATGCGCCGTTTCGCAATTCCCTTCGAGCCGGACCAGGACAAGGTTGAGGCGAGCTTCGATAACGGGGTGCTGAAAATTTCGATCCCGCGTTCTCCGGAAGCCGAAAAGCAGACCCGCAAGATCGAGATCAACAGCAGCTAAATGCTGTTACGTACGGTTACGGTGCGGCGCCTATGTGCCGCGCCGTGTCGCCCTCTTGTCAAGCGGTTGACGGCTATCAAAGTCCGGGCGCATCCCTCCGGCCATAATGCTACAGTTGCGAGCCGATACGCCCACCAAGGGGAGCGCCCATGAATATAAAAACAATTCTTGCCTATTTGCCGTCTGAAGAACTTGCCGATGTCGTGATGACCGGCGCGATCGCGCTGGCGAGAGCGCGGCAGGCGCATGTTGTCGGGCTGCATCTGGAAGCGTCCTATTATCCCGCTTACGGCGAGGTGGCGATCGCCATGCCGCCGGATGTTATCGAGCAGATGCGCAAGCCGCTGCGCGAGCGGGCGCAAAGGCTGGAGGAGCGCTTTAAGGCGCGCATTGCCGAGGCCAATGTCAGCGCGGAATGGCGTTCCGCGAGTTCCGAGTATAGTGCGCTTCCCAGCCGCCTGGTTGAGGAAGCCGTTAGCGCCGATCTAGTTTTATGCCCAGAGGTCGAGGCCGAAAACGTCGATGTGACAACGCTCGATTTGCCGGAGCGGCTGGTCCTCGACGGCGGGCGTCCGGTTCTGGTGCTGCCGCCCGGGCAGACGGCGCAGATCCCGCCCAAACGGGTTCTGATCGCTTGGAACAATTCCCCGCAGTCCGCGCGCGCGGTGTTCGATTCACTTGATTTGATGCGAGACGCGGAGGCGATTACCGTCTTAACTCTCGCAAGCAATGGGGAGGCGCGCCGGGAGGCCGAGGCGCATGCCAACAAGCTGGCCGCTAACCTGGGCCGCCATGGGTTGGAGGCGAAGGTCGAGGCGGTCGAGACCGGCCATATCTCGGCGAGCGATTATTTGATGACGCGGCTCGATCAGGATGGCGCCGATCTGCTGGTTATGGGGTGTTATGGTCATTCGCGTTTCCGCGAATTGGTTTTCGGCGGCGTCTCGCGGGCTATGCTCGGCGGGATGAAAGTACCGACAGTGATGTCGCACTGAACAAGACGTAGACCAGGAGGATCATTGATGGGGTTGAAAAAAATCCGGCTCGAACTCGCGCGCGACCACGAATTCCCGCGCGGCAGCCGCCGGCACGGCTATGACCTGGTCGCACCGCTCGACGGGGATGGCAAGCTCGACCCCGAGCAATGGAAACGCCAGCGGGAGCACTGCCGGGTTCACCGCTTTTGGGGCGATGAGGATGACGAGCTTGGCCATCTGGTGCGTAAGCCCGGCGGGCACTGGGCCTTTCATTACGATATCTACGGCGACGAGGATGACGACGAAGCCGGCTACCGCTTCAACGACGAACACTTTATCCCCGGCGAATACGTGTCGATTCACGAACAGGATGACACGATGCGCACCTTCCGTGTCGTGACGGTCGAGGACGTGAACTTCGCGGATTAACCCCCTGCGGCCATGAACTGGCGCAGCTGCGCGATAGCCTCTGGCGAATCCCATTCTGCGGGGCCGATCATCCGGGCGATCTCGCGGCCCTGCTCGTCGATGATGAGCGTTGCCGGCAGGCCCATCACTTCGAGCTTGAAGTTGAGCCGAGCCGCCTCGTCGAGCAGCAGCGGCAGGTTGTCCGCCTCGATCTCTTCAAGGAAGCCGCGTGGTTTCTGCAGCCCGCCCCGGTCCACGCTGATCGGCAGAACAGCGAAATCCACGCCGCCCAGTTCGGCCTCCAGCCTGTCGAGCGCGGGCATCTCTTCCTTACACGGCGCGCACCAGGTCGCCCAGATATTCACCAGCACTAGCTTGCCGCGCCAGTCTGCGAGTGTGCGCGTCTCGCCCTCGCCGTCGATGAAGGAGAACTCCGGCACCTCGCGCGGCGCACTGTGAACCACAAGTTTGTCGAGGCCGGTCTCGCTTGGCGCAGCTTGCGCGCTGCCTCCGGAAGCCGCCATTGACTGCCCGCTAGGCGGTGCGGGCGCGGGAGCCGGTGCCAAAGCGAACTCGGACACAGCGAACCCCGCGATTGCCGCAAGGGTCATCCCCGCGATATAGGTCAAGAAGCTCGGGCCGCGCGGTGTCTTGATTTTACGCTGATTGCCGGACTTGCGCGCCATGTCGTCCACTTAGCTGTTGGTGAAACCAGACTCTCATGAGCAATAAAATGTGGGGCGGGCGGTTTGCAAGCGCCGCCGACGCCATCATGGCGGAGATCAACGCCTCGATCGACTTTGACAAGCGACTGTTCAGGCAGGACATCGCCGGCTCTAAAGCGCATGCCGCCATGCTCGCCGACTGCGGCATCTTAACGCGCGAGGACGCGGACGCGATCGCCGCCGGGCTCGACAAAGTACAGCAGGAGATCGCGGAGCACCACTTCACTTTCTCGCGCGAGCTTGAGGACATTCACATGAATGTGGAGGCCCGGTTGGCCGAGCTGATTGGCCCGGCGGCCGGCAAGCTGCACACCGCGCGCTCGCGCAACGATCAGGTGGCGACCGATCTGCGGCTTTATATCCGCGATGCGCTCGATGACCTTGCCGACGAAATCATCCGGCTCCAGACCGCGCTCGCGCGCAAGGCGCAAGACCACGCCAGCGACGTCATGCCGGGCTTCACCCACCTGCAAACTGCCCAGCCCGTCACCTTCGGCCATCACCTGCTCGCCTATGTCGAGATGTTCGCGCGCGATCATGGGCGAGTGGTGGATGCGCGCGCGCGGCTGAATGAGAGCCCTTTAGGCGCGGCGGCGCTGGCCGGGACGTCGTTTCCGATCGACCGCTCGGCGACAGCAAGCGCGCTTGGCTTCGACCGGCCAATGGCGAACTCTCTGGATGCCGTCTCTGCGCGGGATTTCGTCATGGAGACGCTGGCGGCTGGGACCATCCTCGCGGTGCATCTTTCGCGGCTGGCCGAGGAGATCGTGCTGTGGTGCTCCGCCGAATTCGGCTTTGCCAAGCTGTCCGACCGCTTTACCACCGGCTCGTCGATCATGCCGCAAAAGCGCAACCCGGACGCAGCCGAATTGGTGCGCGCCAAGGCGGGGCGGATCGCCGGGGCGTTTCAGGCGCTCGCAATCGTGATGAAGGGGCTGCCGCTCGCCTATTCGAAAGACATGCAGGAGGACAAGGAACCAGCGTTCGCGGCGCTCGATGCGCTTGCCCTGATGCTCCCGGCCATGACCGGCATGATCGAAGACCTGACGCCCAATCCTGAGCGGATGCGCGAAGCAGCCGCACGCGGCTACGCCACCGCGACCGATCTAGCCGACTGGCTGGTCCGCGCATTGGGCATGCCGTTCCGCGATGCGCATCACGTCACAGGGCGCATTGTCCGGCGGGCCGAAGAGCGCGGGCTGGCGCTGGAGGCGATGCCGCTTGCAGACATGCAGGCCATTGAGCCGCAGATTACAGCGGATGTGTTCAATGTGCTGTCGGTGGAGAATTCTGTCGCCAGCCGGGTGAGCTTTGGGGGCACAGCGCCGGAAAATGTGCGCGCGCAGGCTTCGGCATGGTTGCAACGCCTGGGCGATAAGGCTTAATGAAGGAAGATGGCGGCGGCCGATCACCGACCGGCGACGGAGAAGGGGACGATGCCATGCGACTGAAACATGTGGCGCTGGGTGCCGCGCTTGCGCTGATCGCGCTCGGCGTGACGGCCTGCGGCAAGCGCGGCCCGCTGGAGCCGCCGCCCGGGCCCGAGAAGACGGCAACTGCGGAAGACGGCGAAGTTCTTGACGAACGCAGCGAGGCTCGCGACCAACAGCACGATTCGTTTATTCTCGACGTCCTGCTGTAGATCCCGCCCGCCGTGGGCTGGTCGCAGACTCCAGGCCCACGCCGTGCAAACGGGCGATTGGCATGCATCATTTTTCTTACCGGAATGGTACGCTCTGGGCCGAGAGCGTGGAGCTCATGCGGGTTGCAGAGCGGGTCGGAACGCCCTTTTATTGTTACTCGACAGCCACGCTTGAGCGTCACTATCGCGTCTTCGCCGATGCTTTCGCCGGCCGCGACACGCTGATCTGCTATTCCATCAAGGCGAACTCGAACTTGTCGGTCATCAAGACGCTGGCGCAGCAAGGCGCCGGCATGGATGTGGTGTCGGAGGGCGAGCTGCGCAGGGCTCTAGCTGTTGGCATTCCGCCGTCGCGGATCGTGTTTTCCGGCGTCGGCAAGACCCGCAATGAGATGGCTCACGCGCTCAACGCCGGCATTTTCGGCTTCAATGTCGAATCCGAAGCCGAGGCCCGCGCACTGTCGGAGGTCGCGATGGCGCACCGCCAGCCGGCGCGCATTGCATTCCGCATCAACCCGGATGTCGACGCACGCACTCATGCGAAGATTTCCACCGGTAAGGCCGAGGACAAGTTCGGCGTGCCCTGGAATGATGCTGCTGCGCTCTACGCGCTTGCGGCGGATCTCCCTGGGTTGGAGCCGCGCGGCGTGCATATGCATATCGGCAGCCAGATCACGGACCTTGAACCGTTTGAGCGGGCGTTCCAGCTGCTGAGCGATCTCGTCGGCGAACTCCGCGCGGCCGGGCACAGGATCGACTTCGTGAACCTGGGGGGCGGCTTGGGCGTGCCGTATCGCGGCACCAATGACGTTCCGCCGCACCCGGACGACTATGCGCGGGTGGTTGAGCGGGCGGCCGGCGCGCTTGGCTGCCAACTCTTGTTTGAGCCGGGCCGGATGATCACAGGAAATGCCGGCATCCTGGTGTTCCGCGTGCTCTACCTGAAGCACGGCGACCAGAAGCGCTTTACCATCGTCGATGCGGGCATGAACGATCTGATCCGCCCCACGCTTTATGATGCGCATCACGATATCTGGCCGATCGAAGAGGCACGTACGCACGAGCCGCCGCTGGTGCAGGATATCGTCGGGCCGGTGTGTGAGACGGGCGATTTTCTCGCGCGCGACCGGGCGCTGCCGCCGTTTCGCGAAGGCGATCTCGGCGCGGTTATGACGGCCGGCGCCTATGGCGCCGTGCAGGCCTCCACCTATAATAGCCGGCTGCTGGTGCCCGAAGTCATTGTGAATGGCAGTGAATATGCGGTTGTGCGCCCCCGTCCCTGTTACGAGGATATGCTTGCGGGCGAAGCAATTGCGCCTTGGCTTGCCCCGCGCGAGGCGATGGGCCGCGCATGAGGCCGCGCCGCTGTCGCGGTTTTGATTTCGGCTGCGCGCAATTTTGCCTTACCCTGTTGCTTGAATAATACGATCGAAACTGCAGGCGCGCGCGTTCGACATGGGCGTGCGCTCAGGAGAAGGGCCGGCAACAGGGCTTCGATAGAACCTCATTCGGAAGCTGCACCTCCTCTGAAACAGCTTAAGACACGGATCAACCGATTTGACTTCATACGACCACACGCCCGAACGCCTGCTGCAAAGCAAGATCGCGCAGATGCGCCGCGTGATCTTTCTGGAACGCCTTTGGCCGCGGTTGTGGCTGCCTGTCGGTGTGGCGGGCACTTTCTTTCTGGTTTCGCTGTTGGGGGTATGGCCGCTCCTCGGGCCTACGGTGCATCTGGGGCTGCTTTGGGCTTTCGCGATCAGCTTTGTCGCCGCGGTCGTGCCGGTGCTGCGGGTGCGCGCGCCAACGCCGGAAGAAGCGCAGCGACGGCTTGAAGAACGCTCCGGCGTCCCGCACAGACCGGCGACCGCGCTGAAAGATCAACCGGCCGGCGAAACCGGTCCGGCAGCACTGGCCCTATGGCAAGCGTATCGCCGGCGGATGGCTGCAGTCATCAGCAAGCTGAAGCCTGGAACGCCAAATCCGCGGACCGACCGGTTCGACCCATTCGCGCTGCGCGCCTTGCTGGGGTTGCTGTTGCTTGTCGCTGTGACGGCGCATTGGGGACAAATGCGTGAACGCATCGCGACCGCCTTTGATCTACGGGCGTCTGCAACGGCCGCTGCCCTGCGCGTCGATGCCTGGATCTCGCCGCCGGTTTATACCGGCAAGCCGCCGATTACGCTGGTCAGTGGACCGGTTGCCGCTGACTCGGCGTCCAGCGGGCAGGGCTGGGAAGTCCCCGAAGGCAGCGAACTGACGATTCGGGTCAATAACGCCGCGCCTGAGGATTTGCGCCTAAGCCTCGATGCGGACGGGAAGGATGAAGACATCGCGCTGGATGCCGCAGGCGAGGGAGGGTCACCAGGCGTTGCAACGGTGAAACATGCGCTGTCCTGGTCGCAGACGGCGACGCTGAGCCACCATGGGCAAGTGGTCGCGTCTTGGCCGATTACTGTCACGCCGGATGAGCCCCCGGTGATCGAGCTGTCGCAGGAACCGGTGGAGACGCAGCGCAAGGCCGTCAAGCTCGCCTATAAGGCGCGGGATGACTATGGCCTCGCCTCGGCCACCGCGGAGTTCAAGTTGCTCGATGATGAGGGCGAGCCGCGCCTGCGGGATGGTCCCTGGGCCGCGCCTGAAGTTGCGCTGCCGCTATCCGGCGCCGATGCAAAATCCGTCGAGAATCAGACCTTCAAGGATCTGACGGCGCACCCCTGGGCCGGGCTTCCGGTGGAAGTGATGCTGCGCGCGCGCGATCGGGCAGGCCAGAACGGCTACAGCGAGCGCTACCGTTTCACGCTGCCGGCGCGGGAGTTCACGAAGCCGATGGCGCGCGCTGTGATAGAGCAGCGCCGGAACCTTGTGTCGAACCCGCGCGACGTGCGCGATGTGGTGCGTATTCTTGATGCGCTGACGATCGGCGCGGACAAGTTTTTCGACGACAAAGTCGTTTATCTCGGGTTGCGCTCGGCCTATTGGCGGCTGGTGAATGACACCGGTATCGAGTCGGTGAAGTCGGTGGTTGACCAACTTTGGAAGATCGCGTCGCGGATCGAGGATGGCGATTTGTCCGATGCCGAAGAGCGGCTCCGCCAGGCGCAAGAAGCGCTACGCGAGGCGCTTGAAGAAGACGCCTCGCCTGAAGAGATCGAGCGGTTGATGCAAGAACTGCGTACAGCGCTCTCCGAATTTCTGCAGGAAATGGCCGAGCGGGCACAGCGCCAGGCCGGCGAAATGAGCGAGATGCCGCCGATCGATCCGAGCCAGATGCTCTCGGCGCAGGACCTCAACAAGATGCTTCAGGATATCGAGGATCTTGCCAAGACCGGATCTCGCGATATGGCCCAGCAGATGCTGAGTCAACTGCGCAACATGTTGGAAAACCTCCGGGCTGGCCAGCCCGGAGAGTCGCAGCAAGCCCAGCAGATGATGGAGATGCTCAAGCAGTTCAGCGAGATCGTCCAGCAGCAGCAGCGCCTGCTCGATGAGACTTATCGCGCGCGCCGCGAAGGTCAGGGGCAGGGTCAGCAGCAACAGGGACAACAGGGGCAACGCGGACAGCAGTTTGGCCAGGGCCAGATGAACCAGCGCGGCCAGGGTCAGGGCCAGCAGGGACAAGGCCAGGGCGGACAAGGCCGCGGCCGGCTCGGAGAACTGGGTGGCCAGCAGCGTGAGCTTCGCGAAGCACTGCGCCAGCTGATGGAGAGAATGCGCCAGTCCGGCGGTCAGGTGCCCGGCGAGTTGGACGGTGCCGGCGAGGCCATGGGCGAGGCCGGTGAGGCTTTGGGCCAAGGCGACGGCCAGCGCGCCACGCAGCAGCAAACGCTGGCGCTTGACCGGCTGCGCCAGGGCGCGCAGAACATGGCGCAGCAAATCCTTCAGCAGTTCGGGCAGCAGCGCATGGGCGCAATGGGTCCCGGTATGCGCGGCCGTGATCCGTTGGGCCGACCGCAACGCAACCAAGGGGCGGACACGGGCGACAGCGTCGAGATCCCCGACGAGTTCTCAGTCGAGCGGGCGCGGGAAATTCTGCGCGAATTGCGCCGGCGGCTCGGCGATCCTTCGCGCCCGTCGATCGAACTGGAATATCTGGAGCGGCTGATCGAACGGTTCTAGCGCATTTTCAGCAAAAGTGGGAGCCGGTTTTGCGTTCGAAAATGCGATCAAACAACAACTTAGAGCACGTTGAGTGATTCCGGTTCCATTGAACGCGCGCTAGAGCACGCGCCGCGCGCGGAACCTAATTTCCGGCTAAATCGGGCATTGAATCCAGGGT
>CAYXPZ010000070.1:0-11464 GCA_964466965.1 uncultured Hyphomicrobiaceae bacterium | reverse complement strand
GCGTCGAGGGCGAATTGGGCTGCCTCGGCTCGCTGGAAACCGGCGAGGGCGAGGCGGAGGATGGCCACGGCTTCGAGGGCGCGCTGTCGCGCGACAAGCTGCTGACCAATCCGGACGAGGCCAAGCAGTTCGTCGCCGAGACCAAGGTGGACGCCCTTGCCGTCGCCATCGGCACCAGCCACGGCGCTTACAAGTTCACGCGCAAGCCGACCGGCGAAATCCTGGCGATGGACGTGATCGAGGCGATCCATGAGCGCCTGCCGAACACGCATATCGTCATGCACGGCTCAAGCTCGGTGCCGCAGGAGTTGCAGGACATGATCAACGCCTATGGCGGCGAGATGCGCGAGACCTACGGCGTGCCGGTCGAGGAGATCGTGCGCGGCATCCGCCACGGTGTGCGCAAGGTGAATATCGACACCGACCTGCGCATGGCCGCCACGGCCACGATCCGCAAAGTCTTCCACGACAATCCGGCGGAGTTCGACCCGCGCAAATACCTCAAGCCCGCGATGGAAGCGATGCAAAAGGTCTGCGCGGAGCGCTTCGAAGCGTTCGGCACGGCGGGCAACGCGCCGAAGATCAAGCCGATCCCGATGGCCGAGATGGCCACCCGTTACGCCGAAGGGAAGCTTGAACCGCGCATCGGCGCTGCGCGCGCGGCCTGAGTCAGAAGGGGCGGGCCATGAACGTTTGCTATGCGCCGGATCGTGGCCCCCACTGGCCCCGTGCCGTCGTCTTCGACCTCGACGGCACGCTCATCGACAGTATCGGCGACATTGCCGACGCGCTGAACGCGACGCTGGCGACGCGCGGTTTGCCGTCGCTGGCAGAAGATCGTATAAAGACCATGGTTGGCGCTGGCGTGCCGGAGTTGGTCCGCCGCGGGCTGTCGGCGCTGGGCGTGCCCGATCATGATATCGAGCCGTTCGTGCGCGACCTGATCGCGCGTTACACCGCGCAGCCGGCATCCCGCACGCAGCTCTACGCGGGCGGACGCGAACTGCTGGAGAACCTGCATGGCTCCGGCTTGAAGCTTGGGGTTTGCACTAACAAACCTCAAGCCATTAGCGAGAATGTCCTGGAGGCGTTGGAAATCGCGCCATATTTTGACGCGGTCGTCGGGGTGCGACGGGACGTGCCGATCAAGCCTGACCCAGCCATGTTGCGCGCGACGCTGGATGCGCTGAGTGTGCCCGCGCCCGAGGCGGTGATGATTGGCGATAGCGGCTCGGATGTCGGGGCAGCGCGCGGGCTCGGTGTACCGGTCATCGTCGTGCGTTCAGGCTATGGCGCTGGAGCGCCGGAAGACCTTGGCGCGGACCTTGTGATCGACAGGCTCAGTGAGGTGGAGGCGGCGATTCACGCCTTGCATGGCGGCCATCTCAGCGGCGCACCAGCCGCGACCTAGTGGTCCTGATGCACAAGCCGTCTTCGTTTCTGCTTGCCCCCCCGCGTGCGGCCACCTCGGTCCTGCTGTTTGCCAACCCGCCGAAATGTTGCATGCTGTTCTCATGACAGACCGACAGACAGCCGCGCGCTGGAGCGGACCAGCGATCATAAAGCTTGCCGTCGGCGCGGGCGCGCTGTTGCTCCTCGCCATTTTCGGCGCAGCGTCTCTGGCCGTCGCGGAGGACGCCGCGAGCCCGGCCCCTGTTAAGCCGGCCAGCGAAGACCACCCGCTCAGCGAACTGCGTTCCGGTTATGATTATCAGCCCCCGCATGTGCGCCGTATCCAGGACGCGGACATCAAAAACCCCGGGATGCTCTGGTTCGCTTACGGTGGCGCGCTCTGGTCGCGGGCGGACGGCGCGGCGGACAGATCCTGCGCGGATTGCCACAACGTCGCAGAGAAAGCGATGCGTGGGGTTGGCGCGCGCTACCCGAAAATCTATCCGCCCGAAGGCAAGCCGATCACCCTGTCCCAGCGGATCAACCTGTGCCGGACCCTCAACATGAAGGCGAAGCCGTGGCGTTTGGGCTCGGACGAGATGGTGGCCATGACGACATATGTGCGCGCCCAGTCCCGCGGGATGCCCATGCGCGTTAAGACCGACGGTCAGGCTGCTCCGTTCGTCAAGGCGGGCAAGGCGCAATATTACAGCCCGCGTGGAGAGCTACAGCTCTCTTGCGCGAGCTGCCATGAGCGCCAGGTCGGCAAGACGCTCCGGGCCGCGACCGTGAGCCAGGGTCATAGCAACGGCTTCCCGGCCTACAAGATCAGCACTGAACGCGTTGAGCCGTTGCATCGCCAGTTACAGGCATGTGACCGGCGCGTTCAGGCCAAACCGCTGTCTTTGGGCGCTGATCCGTATGTCAATCTAGAACTGTATCTGGCCTGGCGCGGCGGCGGACTGCCTGTCGAAACCCCGGCCGTGCGCAACTGGTGACGGACGCCGGCGATGCAGACCTCTCAAGAAACGGATCAACGCATGACCATACCCAACGTATTGACGATCGCCGGTTCGGACTCTTGCGGCGGCGCTGGCATTCAGGCGGATCTGAAGACCTTTGCGGCGCTGCGCACCTATGGCGCGTCAGCAATCACGGCTATCACAGTGCAGAACACGCAAGGCGTGCGCGCCGTGCATCAGGTGCCGCCCGAAATCATCGCTGGACAGATTTCAGCGGTGTTCGACGACCTATCAATCGCGGCGGTCAAAATCGGGATGATCGGCAATGCGCCGGCGATCGAAGCAGTGGCCGCGGCGCTGGAGCAGGCTTCAAGCGCGCCGCTCGTGCTCGATCCGGTCATGGTCGCGGCTAGCGGCGACCCCTTGCTGGAGGCTGGCGCTGAGACGGTGCTGAAAACGCGGCTCCTTCCCTTTGCCGATGTGTTGACGCCGAACCTGCCAGAGGCGGCCCGGTTACTGGGTGCGGAGATTGCCGCGGACGAAGAAGCGATGCGGGAACAGGCGCGGGCGCTGGCCGGCTTGGGACCGAAGGCCGTGCTCGTGAAGGGTGGCCACGGCACCGGCGACGAGGCGCTCGACATCCTTTTTGATGGTCGCGACTTCGCGCGCTTTACCGCGCTAAGGGTGGCAACGAAGAATGTTCATGGAACGGGCTGCACGCTGTCGTCTGCGGTGGCGGCGTTGCTCGCCCGCGGTTTCGACCTGCACGAGGCCGTGCGCGAGGCGAAGATGTACCTCACCAGCGCGCTTTCGGAAGCCGCCAAACTATCCGTCGGGCAGGGTGCCGGCCCGCTCAACCACTTTTACGCCATGTGGGGATCAGCCCAAAGCCGCGGCGACGCTGGCGAAGGAAATTGACCCCCTCTGGGTGCTATGCCGACATGCTAAGATTGACGGCCTTGGGGCCCTTGCCGCGCGGATCGGCCTCTGTCTCAAACGACACGCGCATGCCTTCGTCGAGCGCTGGCAAACCCGAGCGCTCAACAGCCGAAATATGGACGAAAACGTCCTTGCCGCCTTCATCGGGGGTGATGAACCCGTAACCCTTGGTCTGGTTAAAAAACTTGACCGTGCCGGTTTGCTGCATGACGTCTCTCCTGGTCCCCACGACACTAATGACGCGGCACACGCCACGTCGAAAACAACATGGCCGGCACGTCTGGAAGCGGGGAGAGACTTCAAAGCTCCCGATGCCAAGGCAACGGGTGAGGCTCAGTTCATCCACCGGGTCGAGAATGCCGCCCGATGGCTGCAATATGCCGGATTTCCCCCGGTCGGACAAGCAGAATCGGGGACAAATGGCTCGGTTGACAGGCGGGTTTTCGCCGAGACGCGCACGCATGCAACCCCGGCAGATGGCGGCGCATTCACTGTCAGCATGCACCCTGCTGATCCGCATGCACAGCCGATATAATCACCACAGCCTGCGCCTGCGGGTAGTCATCCGTAATCGTTAAATCGATACGTGGCGCGCACCCGTCCGGCACCAGACGCGCAAGCTGACTGGCCGCGCCGCCGGTGAGATGTAGTGTCGGACGGCCCGAGGCGAGATTGACAACTCCCATGTCCCGCCAGAACACCCCGTTGCGAAAGCCTGTGCCGAGGGCCTTGGCGCAGGCTTCCTTTGCCGCGAACCGCTTTGCGTAAGAGGCGGAGCGCAGCCGGCGCCGGTCGGATTTCTGGCGCTCGACCTCAGTGAAGACGCGGTTGAGGAACCGCTCGCCGTACCTGTCCAAAGTCGCCTCAATCCGGCGGATGTCGATGATGTCGTTGCCGAGCCCAAGGATCATCGCGATCGTCTCACGCGCTCTGGCTGCCGACCGCGCCGGCGCGCGCCTTGTGCATGAGCGCGCGCATCCGGCGGACCGCCGAGTCGAGACCAGAAAAGATCGCTTCGCCGATGAGGAAATGCCCGATGTTCAACTCGGCTACCTGAGGCAGCTCGGCGATCGGCCCGACCGTGTCAAAGGTGAGACCGTGGCCAGCATGCACTTCCAGTCCAGCCTCCGCCGCCAGTCTCGCCCCTTCACGAAGCCGCTGCAGTTCCGCGGCGTATGCGGCCTGGTCGCCTTCAAGCGCTGCCTCGCAATATGCCCCGGTGTGCAACTCAATAACGGGGGCGCCCAGCGCCGCTGCGGTCTCGATCTGCCTGGAGTCAGCGTCGATGAACAGCGAGACCCGGATACCGGCATCGCTCAATGCTGCAATAAACGGCTGGAGCGTCGTGCGCTGTCCGGCGACATTCAGCCCGCCCTCGGTTGTCAGTTCTGCCCGCTTCTCCGGAACCAGACAACAGGCGTGTGGAAGATGGCGCAGGGCAATGCCGCGCATTTCATCGGTTGCCGCCATTTCGAGGTTCAGCGGTAAGGCGGTTGCGGATTTGAGACGGGCGATATCATCGTCGCAGATATGTCTGCGGTCCTCGCGCAGATGCGCCGTAATGCCGTCTGCTCCAGCCTCCGCGGCGAGCCGTGCGGCGCGCACCGGGTCGGGATGAACGCCGCCGCGCGCATTCCTGATGGTGGCGACATGATCGATATTGACGCCGAGACGAAGAGCGGGTGCAGCGATTGTCATGATGCTTTTGCCGATATCAGGCGCCTTGCGCCGAAGAGCTGGACGGCAATTGCAGGCCACGCGTCAGGCCAGCTGCCGCCGCGGCCGCGCGACGCTCCCGCCGCCGCCGCCGATGCAGCTCGACCATTTTGCGCACAAACACATAAGACAGTCCAGCCGCCAATGCGCCAACGGGCAACGAGCCCACCGCCATGGGTTTGAGCACCGGCCATACACCTTGGAACACCATCAATGCTGTTTCCAGCGAGAAGTCTATCAACTGCTCGAATACGGCACCGCCCCAGCTCGCCAGGCTTTCGGGCAGATGGCCACAGGAGCCGAGAACATTGCCGGTGAGCATCACGCAGCCGACCTTGTAGGTCGAATACCAAATGACCGGCACGCTGAGAGGGTTGGCCACGAACGTGCCAAGCGCCGAAGCGATGATGCTGCCGCCGAGCGCCCATGCCAACAGGCCGGCCAGCATGAACTGAAAGCCGAAGAAAGGCGTGAACCCTATGAAAACGCCGGCTGCACAACCAACCGCCACCGCGTGCGGCGAGCCTGACAGACGCCACAGCCGGTAGCATACGTATTTCCCGGAGCGTTTGAAACTCCGGCGCGGCCACAGCGCAACCCGCAGGGTCTCTGTCAGCGATGCGCGATCACGGCGTCGAAACAGCATTGGTCGTTGAACTCCACACCGCACCGCGTTCTGTTGCTTGCGGATTGGGCGCAAAACGGTCGGGCCGAACAGTCAAACAGGTAAGCCCACCCGGTTAATACCAGCATTACGCCGCACGCGGCCAACGGCCCCCCTCGACAAGTTCGGCATCCACAAACTTGGTTGTAACGCATGCATCATGCGCGTGGAACGGCAAGCGGTCTTTGTTGGTTACCGCCAAGCTTGGCTGTTGCTCTTAAGCCGCACCCAAATTCCGGCTACCCGGTTTAATCGGCGGGATATCGCGCAAATGTGACGGCAAGGCGTCTGGAGAATGGGCCGGCGCGTCGAGTTCGAGAAGCGCAACCAGCGGCACCCCAAGATCAGCGCGTCCCCCGGATCGATCCACGAGGCAGCAGGCAGCGACCACCTCTCCGCCCTCAGCATGGGCCGCGGCAATGCACTCGCGGGAGGACAGTCCCGTGGTCACCACGTCCTCCACCATAAGGCAGCGCGCGCCGGCCGGGATTTCAAAGTCGCGGCGCAGCGCGAACGCGCCATTGACGCGCTCGAAGAAAACCGCGGGCACATCGAGCTGACGGCCCATCTCGTAGCCGACGATGACACCGCCCATGGCTGGCGACACGACCAACTCAATCGCCGCGCCGAGTCCGCGGATCTTGTCGGCCAACGCTGCGCATAACCGCTCAGCGTCCCGTGGATACTGCAGCACACGCGCGCATTGCACATAAGTGTCGCTGTGCAGCCCGGAGGACAGAATGAAATGGCCAGTGCGCAGCGCGCCGCTATCCTTGAACATTGCCCGGATGTCGTCGTCGCTCATGGCTGGGTGCATCTCATGCTGCTCAGCTTGGCGCGCGTTCGGCGTTGCTGACAACCTTGAGGCCGCGCAGCCCAGCGAGGATGTCGGTGAGGTGCTTGAGGTCGTACACTTCCAGCGTAATCTGCATTTTGGTGTAGTCAACCTGCCGGTCCGCCATCTCTATGCGGTCAATGTTGCTTCCCGACTCGCCAATCAATTGTGCGATTTGGGCAAGCGTGCCCGGCGCGTTGATAGCGTTGACGGAGATATCGACCGGGAAGCGCACCGTTGACCCCTCCTCGATATCCCAGGTGACGTCGATCCAGCGGTCAAGCTGTTCGTCGTATTCGGTGAGCTTCGATGAGTGGATCGGGTAGATCGTGATGGTGTTATCCGCCTCCAGAATCCCGACAATCCGATCGCCCGGCACCGCCCCGCCTGGCGCGAAGCGGATCGGCTCTCCCTCCTGCGTGCCGCGGATCGGCATGGCGTCGGCAAGGTCGCTCGGGGACGACGTTTGCCCTCTCAGCAGCCGGAATTTGACATGGCGGACCCAGCCAAGGTTGAACCAGCCCTCGTCATCGCGGCGGATCGCCTTGCGCTTTGGCGTGTCCGTCCATTCGCGGCCCGGGTGAACGGCCTTCATCACTTCAGCCGCCGTCAGTTCGCCCCGCCCGACAGCGGCCAGAACATCGGTTGTCGATGTCTGCGCGAGCCGGTGAAGGCAGGTTTCGAGCGCAGTCTCATCGAAATCCAGATCGACGCTTTCAAACGCGTTGCGAAGGATCTGGCGGCCAAGATCACAGTATTGCTTCCGGACCGCGTCCCGCGTCGCGCGGCGGATGGCCGAGCGCGCCTTGCCTGTGACCGCAATCCGTTCCCACGCCGCAGGCGGCGTCTGCGCCTCCGAGGTGATGATCTGAACTTCGTCGCCGTTCTTGAGCTGCGTCACAAGCGGCATATGCCGGCCGTTAATTTTCGCCCCGACACAGCGGTTTCCAATGTCGGTATGCACGGCGTAAGCGAAATCAACCGCATTGGCACCGCGCGGCAGCGCCACCAGCCGCCCCTTGGGCGTAAAGCAATAGACCTGATCCTGGAACAGCTCCAGCTTGGTGTGCTCAAGGAACTCTTGGGGGTTGTCGCCCTCCAGAAGATTGTCCACCAGTTTGCGCAGCCACTGATACGGCGCGCTTTCCTCGTTCAGGGGGCGGCGTGCCTGGCCATTGCCTTTCGCCGGCGCGTCCTTGTAAAGCGAATGCGCGGCCACGCCGTATTCCGCGACATAGTGCATCCAGCGCGTGCGGATCTGCAGTTCGACCCGCTGCCGGCGCGGACCGACGATTGTGGTGTGGATCGACTGATAGTCATTCTGCTTCGGCGTCGAGATGTAGTCTTTGAAACGGCCGGGCACGACGCGCCATTTCGTATGGATGCAGCCCAGAATCCTATAACAGTCAGGCATTTCCTCCGTAATGACGCGGAAGCCGTAGATATCGGAAAGCTGCTCCAGCGAAATCTGCTTGTTCTGCATTTTCCGCCAGATCGAGTACGGTTTTTTCTCCCGCCCGTAGACCGCCGCCTTGATCCCCTCGCTGGTCAGCCGCTCCTCAAGTTCGGCGCGAATATCCTCGATCAGACCTTCATTGCGCTGGCGCAGCGTATGCAGCCGCGACACCACCGTCTTATGAGCATCCGGGTTCAGCCAGCGGAACGAGAGATCCGACAACTCGTCTTTGATCTCCTGAATGCCCATGCGCCCGGCCAGCGGCGCATAAATCTCCATGGTTTCCGCGGCGATCTGTTTACGCTTGTGCGGTTTGACATGCTCCAGTGTGCGCATGTTGTGGAGCCGGTCGGCAAGCTTCACCAGCAGGACGCGAATATCGCTGGAAATGGCGATCAGCAGTTTGCGGAAATTCTCCGCCTGTTCCACGCGCTTGCTGGCCAGATCAAGCTTGCGCAGCTTCGTCAACCCATCCACCAGTTCGGCGATTTCCGTGCCGAACAGCTCGGTAATTTCATCCTTCGTCGCCTGCGTGTCCTCAATCGTGTCGTGCAAAAGCGCGGCAGCGATGGTGGCATCATCGAGCTTTAGGTCGGCAAGGACGGCAGCGACTTCCAAGGGATGAGAGAAGTAGGGATCGCCCGAAGCGCGGGTTTGGTTGCCATGCGCCTTCATCGCATAGACATAGGCGCGGTTGAGCATGGTCTCATCCGCGTTCGGGTCATAGCGCATCACCCGTTCAACCAGCTCATATTGCCGCATCTCGATGCCCCCTTATTGTTTGGCCCGCCACTTGCGGTCGACCGATCGCAAGGGCGTTAAAGAAAAAAGCGCGCAGGCTTTCCTCTGCGCGCTTTGGCCAGACAGGCTAGCTGAAACAGCTTAATGTCTTCCGCTGCTTCATGTTCACGCGTTAACGGGACCGCCCGCTCGGCGCGCCGCCGCCAATGGAGCCGCCTTCGAGACCGCGCAGCAGCTCTTCCTCGGATAACGGATCAATCGCCGTATCGTTTGCCATGTCGTCACGCGTCAGCGTCGGTGTCTTCTCTTCCGCGCCGACCGTCAGGCCGCCATCGCCCTCCGGCTCATCCACTTCCACATAGCGCTGCATGGAATGGATCAGATCTTCCTTGACATCGTCCGGCGACAGCGTCTCTTCGGCGATTTCGCGTAAAGCTACGACAGGGTTCTTGTCGTTGTCGCGCTCCACCGTGATCGGCGCGCCCGCCGAAACAGCCCTGGCGCGATGTGCCGCAAGCAGGATCAGTTCAAACCGGTTCGGGACTTTATCGATGCAATCTTCAACAGTAACGCGAGCCATGCGCTGAGTTCTCCTTTTGAGGGCCGACAGGATAAAATGAAACTTGTGGTGTTACAAGCCGCGTGCAAACCGATGGCGACAGTTGGCTTGACAGATCGTATCTCGGCCTAAAGGTCAAGCCGTATCGCGGAGAACGCGCATCACATCGCCTTCATGTTGTCCGGTAGCACGCGGCAGCCCGGCCAACAGCTGGCGCGCGGACTCACCCGTGACAGGGTGGTGCCACCGCGGCAAAATGTCCACCAGAGGTTGCAGGACAAACGCGCGAAGGTGCAACTGCGGATGCGGCGTCATGAGTGACGGACGGCCATACGTCCGCATGTCTGGTCTCACTCGGCTCATAGCTGCTCTGCGTGCTTCCATGCGCAGCGGTCGGCGCGGCAAGCTGGGCCAGTTGATAACCCGCCCGGCATAATCAAGAATGTCGATATCGAGTGCGCGCGGTCCCCAACGCCGCTGCCGCCTTCGCCCAGCCTCCGCCTCCAGCGCCTTCACAGCCCGCAGCAGCGCATCAGGCGTCAGATTAGTGGATGCGGAGACCACTGTATTGATAAAGGCTGGCTGCTCGCGCACGCCCAGTGGCGCGCTCTCATAAATTGGCGCGCGATCTTTAACATAGACTCCGTGGATACCACATAAACTTGTTGTTCGTTCAAGCGTCTGGCGCGGCGACCCCCAACGGCTCGCCATATTCGCGCCCAGGCCGAGCACGATCATCATGATTCGGGACATGTCGACATATGCGCGCCCTGATTGCAATCAAATGCCGAACCACCGCTGATCGCGCATACCGGATCAAGAGCCGTCATCCTGTGAAGCCCTTCAGAGGCTTGTGGCGGTTTGGCTAATAACGAGGTCAAAATGATGAATTTCCATCCCAACGAGCGTACTGCATTGTTCATTGACGGCGCGAACCTTTATGCTGCTGCGCGCGCGCTCGGGTTCGATATCGATTACAAGCGGCTTCTCGCGATGTTTCGATCCAAGTGCTATCTGGTGCGCGCGCTGTATTACACGGCGCTGGCAGAAGATCAGGAATACTCGTCGATCCGGCCGTTGATCGACTGGCTTGATTATAACGGCTACACCATGGTGACAAAGCCGACAAAGGAATTCACGGATCCAAGCGGACGCCGGAAGATTAAGGGCAATATGGACATCGAGCTGACGGTCGACGCCATGGAACTGTCAAGCCACCTTGATCACATCGTGCTGTTCTCCGGAGACGGCGACTTCCGCAGCCTGGTCGAAGCGGTGCAGCAAAAGGGACGGCGCGTGAGTGTTGTATCCACGCTTGCGACGCAGCCGCCGATGATCGCGGATGAATTGCGTCGGCAGGCCGATCAGTTTGTGGATCTGCGCGAGTTGGAAAACGACATTTGCCGTACAGGCAATGGCCGGGAAAGACGTCCGCCCGCACCACAACAGGGGGGATATGATAACGATGACGACGAGGATTTCGGCGCTTCGCCCGACGACCCGCACCGGATGTGATCGGTCAATCGCGCGGTGAGCGGCCAGCTTAAGCCAGAGGCGCCGCACGACTGCAAAGAGTGCGACAGGCTTGTGGCGTACCGCCGGCAGAACCGTGCGACCCATCCCGACTGGTTCAACGCGCCCGTTCCCTCGTTCGGGGTTGACGACGCGCAGTTGCTGATTGTCGGGCTGGCCCCCGGCCTCCAGGGCGCGAACCGCACCGGCCGTCCGTTCACCGGCGATTACGCCGGCGAACTGCTGTATCAGACCCTGTTGGGTACGGGTTTCGCGGAGGGCTTCTACGAGGCTGATCCCGATGACAGCCTTCAGCTAAAATCTTGCATAATCACCAACGCAGTGCGCTGTGTGCCGCCGGAGAACAAGCCCACCGCCGCGGAGATAAAGGCCTGCCGGCAGTTCCTGCGCGGGCGCATCGCCTGTCTGCCGGAATTGCGCGCGGTGCTGGCGCTCGGACGCATTGCACACGAGTCGGTCGTTGCCGCCAGCGAGCAGAAACAGGCGGACTACCCGTTTGCGCATGGGGCGCGGCATAAGCTGCCTGATGGCCTCATCGTTTACGACAGTTATCATTGCTCGCGGTACAACACCAACACCGGCCGGCTCACAGAGCAGATGTTCCGCGACGTATTAAACACCATCCGCCGCGATCTGGGCCGCTAGTGCATTGACGCATTCATTCGCT
>CAYXPZ010000069.1:0-11583 GCA_964466965.1 uncultured Hyphomicrobiaceae bacterium | reverse complement strand
CGATCACCTCGTTGGCGTTCATGTTGCTCTGCGTGCCCGAGCCGGTCTGCCAGACCACCAGCGGGAATTCCTCGTTGCGCTTGCCGTCGATGACCTCTTGCGCGGCCTCGGCGATCGCGTCCGCCAGGCGCGGTTCGAGCATCTCCAGATCCCGGTTGGTCAGCGCGGCGGCCTTTTTGACCACGCCGAGCGCGCGCACGAGCGGCAGCGGCATGGTCTCGCCGCCGATGCGGAAATTGCTCAGGCTGCGCTGGGTTTGCGCGCCCCAATAGCGGTCTGCGGGGATTTCCAGCGGACCGAAGGAGTCGGTCTCTGTGCGCGTGGTGGTCATGTCGCTTGCCTTTCGCTGCCGCCGCGCGTCAATCCTCATCGGCATCGCGCAGCGGGATGATCGTGATCGTACCGTCTGCGATATTTATATCCGGCGCGCAGGCGGCGGTAAACGGCACCATGAAAGGTTTGCCGGATGGCGGCGCGACTTCGATGAGGTCGCCCGCGCCGAAATCGTGCACCGCGATCACCGAGCCAAGCATCTGGCCGCACGGATCAACAGCCTTCAGCCCGATCAGATCACTATAGTACCATTCGTCCGCTTCAGGCGGGGGAAGGCGGTCGCGCGCCACGAACAGGTCGCGGCCAGCCAGCGCCTCGGCCGCGTTGCGGTCGCTCACGCCTTCGATGCGGGCCACCACAAAAGGCCCCTTGGCGGGACGGAGACTGGATAGCGTGAGGCTCTGCCCTTGCGCATCATGGAGTGGGCCATAGGCGCCCACATCCTCCGGCACTTCGGTAAAGCAGCGGATCTTTACCTCGCCGCGAACGCCGTGAGCGGCGGTGATCCGGCCGACCCGCACGCGCTCGCTCTTGGACATGGGCCACACTCAGGCGGGTTATTCCGCGGCTGCCTCCTCGGCAGCGCCTTCGGCTTCGGCCTTCGCAGCTTCCAGCTTTTCCAGGCGCTCCTGCTCGCGCTCCTTGGCCTTTTGGCCCGGCTCGGCCCTTTTTGGGTTGTTGCGGGCCGGGCGCTTGGCGAGGCCAGCGGCATCAAGGAAGCGCAGCACCCGGTCAGTCGGCTGCACGCCCTTCTCCAGCCAGTACTTCACCCGCTCCTCGTCGAACACCACGCGATCCTCACGGTCGCGCGGCAGCATCGGGTTATAGCTGCCCAGTTTCTCGATGAAGCGGCCATCGCGCGGCGCGCGGCTGTCCGCCACCACGATGCGATAGAACGGACGCCGTTTCGCCCCGCCCCGGGCCAGTCTCATTTTCAGTGCCATGTTTCGCTTTCCTTGCTATCGTTCGTGTTCCAGGTGTTCAAGTATCGCCCGCCGCCATCGCGGCGATCATTTCATCCATCCGGCGCTGCATTTCCCCCGGTGCAACGTCCTCTGTGACCGTCGAAACGATCCAGACATGCCCGAACGGATCGCGGATGCGTCCAGACCGCTCGCCGTAGAACTGGTCGCCGACCGCGATCAGCTCCTCCGCCCCCGCGGCCTTCGCCCGCGCCACGACATCATCGACATCCGGAACGGTCAGCTGCATCAGCACCGGCGCGCCGCCCAGCAAGTTTGGCGCGAGATTGCCGTGGTCCGGGTTTTCGTCCGCAAGCATCACCAGCGCGCCGCTGATCAGCATCTGCGCATGAACGACCGCCCCGTCTGGCATAGTCAGCCGAAACAATTCCTCCGCGTCGAACGCTTCTGCGTAAAAGCGCAGCGCCGCGTCGGTATCCGGCACCACCAGAAGCGGCGTAACGGCTGCGCGATAACTGTGCGGATCGGTCATACTTCGCTCCAGCCCGGCTAACGCTTGCGCTTGGGGCGCTTTTTCGTCGCTGAGCGCTTGTTGCGGCCGCCTGCCGGCATTCCGCCGCCCAGCCCCGGCAACCCGCCGGGCATGCCGCCCATACCTGCGCCGCCGCCAAGCCCGGGTAAGCCGCCCGGCATCCCCTGCGCGCCGCCGAACCCGCCTGGCATCTGGCCGCTTTCGGCCGCCTTCTGCGCTTCGGCCATCGCCTCTGGTGGCATGTCCGGCATCCCGCCACCCATCAACTGGCTGAGCATGCCCTTGTTCTTGCCCAGCTTTTTCATGGTGTCAGCCATCTGCCGGTGCATCTTCATCAGCTTGTTGACGTCCTGAACGCTGGTACCAGAGCCGGCGGCGATACGCTTCTTGCGCGAGGCGTTGAGCACTTTCGGCGCGCGCCGCTCCTGCCGCGTCATGGACGAGATTATCGCGCGCTGGCGCTTGATGAAGCTATCGTCCATGCCCGAACTGTCGATCTGCTTCTTCATTTTGCCGATGCCGGGAAGCATGCCCATCACGCTGGACATGCCGCCGAGCTTCTGCATCTGGCCAAGCTGTGTGGAGAGATCGTCGAGGTCGAACGCGCCCTTGCGCATCCGCTCGGCCATGCGGTCGGCCTGTTCTGCCTCGATCGTTTCCGCCGCGCGCTCCACGAGGCTGACCACGTCGCCCATCCCGAGGATGCGTCCGGCGATCCGCTCGGGGTGGAAGTTTTCCAGCCCGTCGAGCTTCTCGCCCGTCCCGATGAGCTTGATCGGCTTGCCAGTGACCGCGCGCATCGACAAAGCCGCGCCGCCGCGCCCGTCGCCGTCCACGCGGGTGAGCACGATGCCGGAGATGCCCACGCGCTCATCGAACGAGCTGGCGAGATGCACCGCGTCCTGGCCGGTCAGCGCGTCCGCGACCAAAAGCGTTTCATGAGGGTCGGCGATGTCGCGGATTTCGGCCATCTCGGCCATCAGCGCCTCATCGACATGCAGCCGGCCCGCCGTGTCGAGCATCACCACGTCATAACCGCCGAGCCGCGCGGCCTCCATCGCCCGCTTTGCGATCTGCGTCGGCGACTGGCCCGCGACGATCGGCAGCGTCTCGACTTCAGCCTGTTCGCCGAGGATCTTGAGCTGTTCCTGCGCGGCCGGTCGCTGCACGTCGAGCGAGGCCATCAGCACCTTGCGCTTGTCCTTGTCGCTCAGGCGCTTGGCGACCTTGGCGCAGGTCGTCGTCTTACCGGAGCCTTGCAGGCCGACCAGCATGATCGGCACCGGCGCGGGGGCGTTCAGGTCAATCGTTTCTGCTTCCGAGCCAAGGGTGGCGACCAGTTCGTCATGGACGATCTTCACGACCATCTGGCCCGGAGTAACCGACTTCACGACCTCCTGGCCGATGGCCTTTTCCTTGACGCGCTCGGTGAAGCCGCGCACGACCTCAAGCGCCACGTCGGCCTCCAGCAGCGCCCGGCGCACCTCGCGCATCGCGGCGCTTACGTCCTTTTCGGAAAGCGCCCCGCGCTTCGTCAGCGACTCGAAGACGCCGGAAAGCCGATCCGAGAGTGTTTCAAACATTCAGTAACCGTTAGAACAGTGTTTCGCGTTTCCACAGATATGGGCGCGCGCTACGGGAAGACAAAGCAATGCCGCATCCGCGGGCGCAACGCGCTGGCGGATGGTCATCCCATCTCCCCCCGGCGCAGTCGGCGACCATGTGAGACAGAACAAGATCAGCATTCACTGTCGAGATTTCACGCAGATGTTTCTGGCAACCGGGTCCGATTGTCAAGCACGCGGAGCGCCGACCAGAGCGCAGTCCGGGCATTAACGCTGTTGCCGCAGTGCAACAGAGGTCGTATTGCGTCGCCGAAAAAACTCCAGCATACTTTCACAATCGTTAATGACGGGTGCGGGCAACACCGGGGAGCGCCAATGAAATATCATGCTTATGAGCTGATGCACGCGTTCATTTCGCCGATGCGTTTCGGCGCCCGGAACCTCCGCCACCAAATCGATACTCCCTTCAATCCCTGGTCAGAAACGCCATTCGCCAAGAGCGTCTCGGCCGCCTGTGAGGTCTTTGAGGATGTCACGCGCCGCTACGGCAAGCCTGAGTGGGGCATCGACGAGACTAAGATCCATGGCCAGCCCGTTCCGGTGCGCCAAGAGGTGATCCTCCGCAAACCGTTTTGTAACTTGCTTCACTTTGAGCGCGACAAGAGCGTGATCGGCCAGCGCCATGATCCGAAGGTGCTTCTGATCGCGCCGATGTCCGGGCACTACGCCACGCTCTTGCGCGGCACGGTCAAGGCCATGCTGCCCGAGCACGAGGTGTTCATCACCGACTGGATTGATGCGCGCGAGGTGCCTAACTCTGAAGGGCCGTTCGACCTCAATGACTTCATCGACTACATCATTGAGTTCGTTCAATACATTGGCACCAACACCCATGTCATCGGCGTGTGTCAGCCCGCGGTCCCGGCGCTGATCGCCACGGCGGTGATGGCGGCGGAGGACGACTCGTGCCAACCCTCCTCGCTGACGCTGATGGGCGGGCCGATCGATACGCGGCGCAACCCAACACAGGTCAACAACCTGGCAGAGCAGCGGTCGATAGCGTGGTTCCGCTCAAATGTCATCTCGCAGGTACCGTTCCCGAGTCGCGGCTTCATGCGCGATGTCTATCCGGGCTTTATCCAGCTCACCGGCTTCATGACGATGAACCTCGACCGGCACCTGAACGCCCACCGTGACCTGTTCAACAACCTTGTGAAGGGCGACGGTGATTCGGTCCGCCAGCATCGTGATTTCTATGAGGAGTACATGGCGGTGATGGACCTCCCGGCGGAATTCTACCTCCAGACGGTCGAGGAAGTTTTCCAGCGCCATTCCCTGCCGGATGGCGTCTTCGAGCACCGCGGGCAGCGCGTGGACTGCGGCGCGATTCGCAAGACGGCGCTCCTGACCATCGAGGGTGAACGTGACGACATCTGCGGTCTGGGGCAGACAGAAGCGGCGCATGATCTATGCGTGAACATTCCGATGGACGAGAAATACCACTACGTTCAGCCCGGCGTCGGCCATTATGGCGTGTTCAATGGCACGCGCTGGCGCACCGAAATCCAGCCGCGCATCCGCGAAATGATCCGCACGATCCAGATGAAGCGCCGGTTGGGCGATACCGGCACCGGGTTCGGCCTGCCTTATCGCACCCTGCGCGATGAGCGTGAGGACGAGATCGACTGGCGCACGCACGAGCCGAGTTAGTGGAGTAACGCAGATACTTGATCCACGCTCGTAGCGCGCTCGCATTCAAGTGTCTGTGTCGGAAACTGCGCTAGCCGCCAGTGTCCGGCTGAAAGCCAGCCGCGGCGATCCCGGCCAGCGCACAGGCTTCATCGTTCTCCGACGTGTCACCTGTGACGCCAACCGCCCCGACAGCGTTTCCTTCAGCATCGCGAACCACGACCCCGCCAGCAACGGGCACCAGATTGCCATCGGCCAGCGCATTCACCGCGTTAATGAAATAGGCTTGCTGCTCGGCGCGGGCATGCAGCGCGCGCGATCCGGCCCCGAGCGCGATCGAACCATAGGCCTTGCCAAACGCAATCTTGAATCGCAAGAAGCTTGCGCCGTCCTGGCGTTCGAAGGCCTTCAGGTGGCCACCGGCGTCGAGCACCGCGATCGCCAACGGTTTCAGACCCAGTTCGCGCGCCTTGGCAAATGCGGTTTCGATGATGCCTTTAGCAGCGTCCAGCGTCAGCTCGCTCATGGTCATCTCCTGCTCGGTTGCATTGCGCGAGCTCAACGCAAGATCTGTGCCCAGCGCGGCTCGGGATGTTGCGTGCAACGGTACTGTTCTGGGATCGGGCAGCGCGCCGCTCGCTCTCCAGATGCGTAAACCCGGAAGCGCAGCACATCCCCGCCATTCATGTTGAAACCGGTAAAGCACGCGATGGGGCCGGTCACTCTCGTAGCGCTGCGCGCAACGCCGCGGTCGAATTCTGCCTGCTCCTCGGTCGTCACGACAGCGAGCCGTCCGGCCTGTTCACCCAGCCAGCGGGCTGCGGACTCACCGCCGAGCAGAGGCGTCTCGGTGCCCAGATGGAACACCGCGCTTGGCTCGCGATATCCTGATAAGGCAACCGGCCCGCCATAACACGGCGCCACCGCCGCGCGTAGTTCGGCGATCCGCTCACTGTTCCACAGCGGCGTGAGGCGCGGCAGCACCTCGCCAATGATGCCGGTATAGGCCGCGAGCGCGCTCACCAGTGCCAGCGCCAACCCGGCGTGAAACGCGCGCCGCCAGATCGCCACCGCGGTCAACGGCGCGGCCACAGCGAACACCGCCGCCAGTAAGATAGAGAGTACGCTAGGCGCCGTCTCGAACAACCACAGGGCCGCTGCGAAGACCACGACCTGCAGAACGCCGATGCCCAGCCACAGGCCAGCTGCCTGCTTATAAGTTCGCATGGGCACCATGCCACGTGAAGTCTGTGTGCGCAGAACCCAAACGGCCGCCAGCGCCACTGCGGGATAAATCGGCAGTGCATAGTGCGGCAGCTTCGTCGGCACGGCCTCGATCACCAGCCAGTACGGAACGATCCACGCCAGCAGGAACGCAGCCCGGCGGATCGCCCGGTTGCGCCACAGCCAGATCGCTGCCCCGCCGGTTGCAACAAGCGCCGCCGGCCAGAATGTCCACCAGAACAGCACGAAATAGAAACCCGGCGGCCCCCAATGTACATCCTGCCCGCCGCCGATCTTTTCGCCGAAGTCCTTGCCGAGCGACAGCGCATAGAACTGTCCCTCCGAGATGATGCCGATAGCGATGAACCACGGGAGCGTGATGGTCAGCAAAAGCGGGATGCCCCACGGCGCGTGAAGCCGGCGCAGCCAGCCGCGCGCGCCCCCGAAGATGGCCAGCGCTGTAACCGTTAGCGCGGCGACCGCAGGCGCAACCGGGCCCTTGATCAGGATGCCGATCGCCAGGCTGATCCAGAATAACGCGGCCAGCCCCACGGTCTCGCGCAGCGGCGTTCGCAGCAGGTAAAGCCGCATCAGTGCTCCCTGCGCCAGCGCGATTGCCGCGATCAGCGCGCCGTCTGATTTCGCGATCCGTGCTTCCAGGTTCATCGTGACGCAAGCGGCGAATAGCGCCGCGGCGATCAACGCCACTTCGCGGCCGAATACCGGCCGCGCCGCCCACCACAGCGCCAGCACGGCTGCGATCGCCCCGAGCAGCGAGGGCACCCTATACGTCCAGATTTCACGCTGATCGAGGTCGCCGAATACCGAGGCGGTGATCGACTGCAGCCAATAGATGCCGACAGGCTTCTGGTACCGCGGCTCATCCTGAAAGCGGATGTCGATAAAGTCGCCGGTCTCCAACATCTGGGTGGTGGCCTGGACGAAACGGCCCTCGTCGCGGTCGGTGACGGGCATATCCGCAAAGCCTGGCAAGTAGAGCGCGAGGCAGAGAAGAACCAGCGCGGCGCCTCCGCGCGCCGGAGTCGCTGCAAGCGCGGCGACGCATTTATGCACCCAAGCGTCAAAACGCCCAAGCCGATCCAGATCGGCGGCGTGGGCGGTCAACGGCGCACGCTCCTGCACTGATGTGCTCCTCTCAGCTCCTGGCGGGCCGGCCTCTCCGCCTTCACGCCGTGAGCGATACACCACCGCGCCGCGGATCGCCAGCACCTTGAAGCAGGCCATCTGCTTGACGCGCAGCCGCATGAACACCGCCGAAGAACAGGTTGCGCTCTGGCCACGGATGCGCCTGGGGGATGGCATCCAGCAGCGCCTTGCGCGCATCCGGCTCCAGTAGATCCTCAAAGCTGACGGTGCCGCATTTCTCGACATGAAGGCGCGGGGCCGCCACGGCTTCGTCGATCGCCATACTACGGTCGATCAGGTTGAGCGCCACCTGAAAGATTGCCGAACGGATGCGGTTCGAACCGCCGGAGCCCAGAGCTGTCAACCTGCCGTCAGGCGCAGTGATGATTGTCGGCGCCATCATGCTGGACAGACGCGTATCGGGCGTCCAGGCATGGAAGCCCTCGGTGTGCAGGTCTTCTTCGCCCAACATGTTGTTCAGCATGAAGCCGCACCCATCGACCATGTGCCCGTTGCCCTCGCCATTCGAGATGCTGACGCTTGCAGCGTTGCCCTCGCTATCGATCACGCTGATATGTGTTGTCCCGCGATGCGCCGGTTGGTGGGCAGCCAGTTTGGCAATTTGCGCGGCGATCGCTTCGGGCGCAATGTCTTCGCTGAGGCTGGCAAGCAGGTCAGGCCGCGCCGCGTTCACCCGCTCCATTATCCGCACCAGCGTGAGAGCATCCGGGCGCGGCACTTCCTTCTCCGCAAAGGCCAGCGCCAGCGCGATGAGTGGGCCGCTCGCGGCCGGCGCGGGGTTGAGCGAGAGTTGATGACCGCTGTGCGTCCAGGTCAACGGGGCGCGCCGGGCGACCTTGTAGTCGCGCAGGTCGTCAATCGTAAGATGGCCGCCATGCTCGTTTGATTGGGCGATGATGGCCTGACCGGCCTTGCCATCGACAAAATACCCCGGCCCCTCCCCGGCCAGAGCGCGGATTGTGGCCCCCAGATCCGGGTTGGCCCGCACCTCTCCTGTCTCGGGAAGCGAACCGCGCGGCGCGAACAGCTCGCGCGCGGGCTCCGTCGCACGCAGAATCGGCGCAACAATGGTGTTGATATACGCGTGGATCGGCTCAGTCTTGACGCCTTCGGTCGCCGCGCGAACGGCGGGCGCGGCAACGCGCTGCATCTCCAGCCGGCCGAGTTCGCCATGCACGGCGAACAGCCCTGGAACGAAGCCCGGCGTCGCGCTCGCTCCTGCACCGATGTGGAACTCTTGCGTCGCAGGACCGAAGTCCGCCTGAATCGCCTTGAACTCGATTTCGTCGGGCGCGCGCTTGTGCTTCGGCGTCTGCGCGAAGAAGTCGTAAAGCGTCGCTTCGCCTCCGGCCGCTTGGGCCATGAAAAAGCCGCCGCCGCCGGGCGATGCCAGCACTGGCTCGCAGACGCACGCTGTCAACATGGCCGCAAGGGCCGCGTCGAAGGCGTTGCCGCCTTCGTTCATGACCTCAGTTGCCGCCCGCGCCGTTGCGGGATGCCCGGCTGCCGCAACACCTTGCACCATCGCTTGCCTCCTCACTGATGTTCGCGCTCTGGCATAATGCGTTTGCCGCTGCGCGCCAAGACTGCGCTCGACTTCTGCCGCCGATCGCTCTGGCGCAAGGGCAAGCCCTGCTGTGGCGGCTGCGTTCAAGATTGTCTAATCTAGAAATCTCACAGCAACAGGCGGGTTCCGTTCATCACTTGCCATACAAATACAAAAGCGCGCTCCCGCCAAAGGAAACAGCCTGATGTCCACCGACGCCTCCGACGACCTGAAATCCGGATCGCTGCACTACCACCGCGAGCCGCGTCCAGGCAAAATCGAGATCACACCGACCAAACCGCTCGGCAACCAACGTGACCTGGCGCTCGCCTATTCGCCAGGCGTAGCGGCCCCGTGCGAGGCGATTGTCGCCAACCCGGCAGAGGTCGACAACCTCACATCGCGCAGCAACCTGGTCGCCGTTATTTCCAACGGCACCGCGGTGCTCGGCTTGGGCAATATCGGTCCGCTCGCGTCCAAGCCGGTGATGGAAGGCAAGGCGGTGCTGTTCAAGAAGTTCGCAGGCATCGACGTATTCGATCTGGAGGTTGATGCCTCAGACCCCGACAAGTTTTGTGACGTCGTCGCGGCGCTGGAACCGACCTTTGGCGGCATAAACTTGGAGGACATCAAAGCCCCGGAATGTTTCGAGATCGAGGAGCGGCTCACGGCACAGATGCGCGTTCCGGTGCTCCACGACGATCAGCATGGCACAGCGATCATCGTTGCCGCCGCTGTACAGAACGGCCTTTCGATCGCGCGAAAGCGCATCGAAGATGCGAAGATCGTCACGGCGGGCGCGGGCGCAGCGGCGCTGGCTTGCCTCAACATGTTGCTGCTCCTGGGCGCGCGGCGCGAGAACATCTGGGTCACGGACATCGACGGCGTGGTTCACACCGGCCGGACCGAGGGGATGGACCGGTGGAAAGCGGCGTTCGCCCGCGACACCGCGCACCGGACCCTGGGCGAAGTTGTCAACGGGGCCGATGTTTTCCTCGGATTGTCAGCGGGCGGAGTGCTGAAGCCTGAGATGCTCAAGCGTATGGCGGAACGGCCGCTGGTGCTGGCGCTGGCCAACCCGATCCCTGAGATCATGCCGGATCTGGCGCGGGAGGCCCGCGACGACGTTATGATCTGTACCGGCCGGTCAGACTTCCCGAACCAGGTCAACAATGTGCTGTGTTTTCCGTATCTGTTTCGCGGTGCGCTGGATGTCGGCGCGACCCAGATCAATGATGATATGAAGCTGGCGGCGGTCAAAGCCATCGCCGCGCTGGCCCGTGAACCATCCTCGGATGTCGCAGCGCGCGCCTATGGCGGCCAAACCCTGCTGTTCGGCCCGGATTTCCTGATCCCGACGCCGTTTGACCCGCGCCTAATCCTGCGTCTTGCCCCTGCGGTTGCCCACGCGGCGATGGATAGCGGTGTCGCGCGCCGGCCAATCGAGGATTTCGACGCCTACAACGACCGGCTCAACAGATTCGTGTTCCGCTCCGGGCTGATCATGAAACCGCTGTTCACCCAGGCGCGGACAGCGACGAAACGCGTGATCTATGCCGAGGGCGAGGACGAGCGCGTGCTGCGCGCCGCGCAGGTGGCGATCGAGGAGGGGCTTGCGCAACCGATCCTTGTTGGCCGGCCTGAGGTCGTAAAAACACGGCTCAACCGCTACGGCTTGTCCGTTCAGCCGGGCGTGGATTTCGAACTCATCAATCCTCAAGACGACCCGCGTTACCGCGATTACGTCGACACTTACCTCAACCGCACCTGGCGGCGCGGCGTGACGCCGGATCGCGCGCGGACAGTGGTGCGCACCAGCCAGACCGTGATCGCCGCTCTCGCGGTGGAGCGGGGCGAGGCGGACGCCATGATCTGCGGGCTGGAGGGCCGTTTCGACGCGCATCTAGTGCATATCGCCGATGTTATCGGGGTGGCGCCGGGCGTGCGGGATTTCTCCGCGCTCAGCCTCATCATCATGTCGAATGGCGCGTATTTTCTCGCCGACACGCATGTCACGACCGACCCGACGGCTGAAGAAGTCGCGGACATGGCGATCCTGTCGGCCGAGCAGGTGTGCCGGTTCGGCATGACGCCGAAGATCGCGCTGTTGTCGCACTCGGCGTTTGGCAGCCGCAACACCCAGAGCGCAGAGAAGATGCGCGACGCGGTAAACCTGATCCGCGAGAAGGCGCCGCAACTGGAGGTCGAAGGCGAAATGCACGGCGACGCCGCCCTGGATGAGGCTTACCGCCGGCGCGTCTATCCGCTGTCAACGCTTAGCGGCGAGGCGAACATGCTGATCATGCCGAACCTTGATGCGGCGAATATCGTCTATCAATTGCTCAAGACGGTGGGAAACGCGCTGCCTGTGGGGCCAATCCTGCTCGGCGCGGCGAAGCCCGCGCATGTTCTGACGCCCTCAGTGACCGCCCGCGGCGTCGTGAACATGACCGCAATTGCAGCGGTCGAAGCGCAATGCTCCTCGGAAAGCTGAGACATCCGCGCCAAAGTCAAACCGGGCCTCAGGCTCTCAATTCTCTTAGTCGCCTAGCATTTTACGCTTTTTTTACGTAGCCCGGCCAACGTGTCGTTGGGATCAACCCG
>CAYXPZ010000068.1:0-11684 GCA_964466965.1 uncultured Hyphomicrobiaceae bacterium | reverse complement strand
CGACCCACCAAGCGAATGACGACCTCAAGGCGCTGGTGCGCACCATTCCCGACTTCCCGAAGCCGGGCATCATGTTCCGGGACATCACGACGCTCTTCCAGAATCCGCGGGGCTTCAAGAGCAGCGTGGAGCGGCTCGCCACACCCTATCAGGACGCCGGTATCGAGGCGGTGGCGGGGATCGAGGCGCGCGGCTTTATTCTGGGTGGAGCCGTCGCGGACCGCCTCGGCACCGGCTTCATCCCGATCCGCAAGAAGGGCAAGCTGCCAGCCAAGGCGATCGGCGAGGACTACGAACTTGAATACGGCGTTGATACAATTGAGCTGCATGAGGATGCTATCCGCCCCGGCGAAAAGATTCTGCTGGTCGACGACCTGATCGCTACGGGCGGCACGGCGGCGGCCGCAGCGCGCCTGATCGAAAAGGCCGGCGGCACGGTCGCTGGCGCGGCGTTCATCATCGATCTGCCGGATCTGGGCGGGTGCGCCAAGCTGGTCGATCTTGGCATCAAGTGCCACACGCTGATGCAATTCGAGGGCGACTGACGTGAAGATCGACGGGCGGCATTACCGGACGATCTGGGTGGCCGAGGACGGCTGGTCCGTGGAGATCATCGACCAGACGAAATTGCCGTTCAGCTTCGAGACCGCGCGGCTGACCACGCTGGAGGATGCCGCTCACGCCATTCGCACGATGCAGGTGCGCGGCGCCCCTCTCATTGGCGCGACGGCGGCTTACGGTGTCTGTCTCGCGCTGCGCGAAGACGCTTCGGACGCGGCACTGGAGGCGGCCTGCGAGACGCTGATGGCTACGCGCCCGACGGCGATAAATCTGCGCTGGGCGCTGAACGAGATGCTGGCCGCCGTGCGCAACCAGCCGCGCGAGAACAGGGTCGCTAGCGCCTACGCCCGCGCTGCTCAACTCTGCGACGAGGACGTCGAGACCTGTCGCAAGATCGGCGAACACGGCCTGCAGCTCATCCGCGAGGCCGCCGAGGCGAAGCCGGGCGAGACGGTCAACATCCTTACTCACTGCAATGCTGGCTGGCTCGCCTGTGTGGACTGGGGCACCGCGCTCGCGCCGATCTACATGGCGCATGATGCCGGCCTGCCGGTCCATGTCTGGGTGGACGAGACCCGCCCGCGCAACCAGGGTGCTGCGCTCACCGCTTTCGAGCTGGGCGCGCACGGCGTGCCGCACACCATCATCGCCGACAACGCCGGCGGGCATTTGATGCAAGCGGGCCGGGTCGACATGTGCATCACCGGGACCGACCGCACCACGGCAAATGGCGATGTGGCGAACAAAATCGGCACCTATCTGAAGGCGCTGGCCGCGTGGGACAACGGCGTGCCGTTTTATGTCGCGCTGCCCGGCAGCACCATCGACTGGACGCTCGAGGGCGGCGCGGACATTCCCATCGAGGAGCGCGGCGCGGAGGAGGTGACGCACCTACACGGGCGCACTGGCGACGGCGAGGTTGTGACCGTCGATATCGCCGCGCCTGGCAGCCCGGCGGCGAACCCGGCCTTCGACGTGACGCCTGCGCGGCTCGTATCCGGGCTCATCACCGAGCGCGGCGTCTGCGCGGCCACGCGCGAGGGGCTGGAGGATCTGTTCCGCAATGAGACGGCTATGACAAGTCGTCGCAGCGATTAACTTAAATACTTCCCTGAAAGATCTGCAGAAAACCCGAGCGCGTATTAGAGACATTACGTAACCGCGCTTAGGAGAAACTATGTGGTTTGAATTTGCTCTGCCCCCGCTCGCTGCGACAACTTTTGTCGCAACCATTCTGCTTAGCGCTGCTGAGCTTGTGCGTCACCGGATGGCGCGCAAGGAAGAAGCGCGGACCGCGCTCCAGCGGCGGCGGCAGCAGTCCCGCTAAGCTTTTGCAGGCGTAGACCAGGGATCATGGCCGGCGCGGGCTCCCCGCGCCGGCTTTTTCGTGCCAGCCACCTACACGCGCTCAACCCGCTAGTGCAGTTTCCGACACAGACCCTTGAATGCAAGGGTGCTGCAAGCGTGGATCAAGTGTCTGTGTCACTGCACGAGGCGATCCGCGAGCGCGATCGCGCTCTGAAACGCGGCTTCCACGCCCCCGGCGATACACCAGTCGCCGCAGGCGGCCAGCCCAACATCCGGCGCGATTATGCAGCCTCCGGGCACGCCGGCGTTGGCATGCGCATAGCGCCAGCGATGCGTTGTCGCGTAGGCCGCCCCGCCCGCGTCGATCCCGGTCATCCGCGTGAACGCATCCAGCAAAAGCGGCTGGACGGCGTCGGGCGCCTCGTCGATCCGCGGTTCGGACCAGTCGCTGCGCGCGTGGATCACGAAAGCCGTGCCATCGGCGCTGCGGCCCGGTTTCGACGAGTTGGCGATAATTGCGGCGACGACGAGATCATCCGTTTCCGCCATGTCCCAGCCAGGGTCATGCGCCGCCGCAAAGCCGAGCATGGTGGTGAAGCCGCCGGTCATGTGATTCGGCGCAAGCGCGACCGGCGCCAAATCGCCGAACAGAGCCGCGGTCTGCGGCGCGGGCGCTGTGCTGACGATCCAGTCGAAGCGGCCGAGCGCATCGCCGTCGCTGTCGTGCAGCGCATACGGCGTCTTGATCGGCCCGATCTGAATTTGGGTGCGCAGCGGCGTGTCTCCGACCAGCGCCTTGCACAGCGCATTCATCGCTGGCACCGCGACGAGGGCTTTACTGCCTTCTATGCTGGGCTCGCCAGCCCCTGACAGCCGCACGAAACGACCCAGCCATCGCGCCACCAGCCCGTTCTCAATATAAGGCGCTAGAAAGTCGCGAAACGCCGCGCTCTTTGCGGTGAAGTCCGGCGCGCCGTGATCGAAGGCGAACCCTTCTGCCCGCCGGGTGGCCATACGCCCGCCCGCGCCACGCGACTTTTCAAAGATCGTGACCGCGTGCCCCGCCCCGTGCAGCCGCTGCGCGAGCACCACGCCAGACAAGCCCGCACCTATGATCGCGATATTCACGCCTGCCTCCTTACGCCATCGCGAGCAAGACAGCCAGTGCCGCAAGAACGATCGCCGTAATGCCTGCGCGAAGCTGATAAAACCAGGCCGCATGCGCGCCTGCGCGCCAAAGCAAGTGGTCGATCACGAACAGCACGGCGAACACCGCGATCAACAGCGCGAGCGCAAACTGCAGCGACGGAACAAGCAGTGCCGCCCAGGCCGCCAATGCGCAAACGTTGCTCGATATGAACAAATTGAGGGGCAGCCCCGTGTCCCGGTAGACAAACAGCCCCCAATGGATACCGGAGACGAAGCTCGCGATCACGGCGCCGTATCCCAGGACCGCGCGCCAGATAGGGGGCGCGGCAACCGCCGGTGCAAACAGCAGGGCGAGCACCGCCGCAATAAATGGCAGTGCGCCGGCAAAGGTCAGCGCCCGCGCAACAAGCCGATCAGTCATGAGGCTCCCTCGGCATTTGCCAGCGTTGCGCGGCTGTCACCCATGCACCGCGTCCAGCCCGGTTTCTAACACGAGGCGCGCTACGCGCGGCTCTGTTCTTGTTTCGTCGCAGGCTTGGTTCTATAAATAGAATAGAAGCATAAAGAAACCCATCTTCCTGGTTGGAGGATAAGGATCTTGCAGTGCTGTCTGGACCAACGACAGAGGAGATATTTACCATAGCACGCCGACCTTTTAAGCGGCCCGCGCAACGCGAAGAGGGACCGCGCATAAACGACGCCATTGAAGCGCGCCAAGTCCAGTTGATCGACGAGGACGGAGAGAATCACGGCATCGTCGATATTCAGGACGCTCTGGACCGCGCCGGGGAGGCTGGCCTGGATCTTGTAGAGGTCTCCGGCAATGCCGAGACGCCTGTATGCAAGATCATGGATTACGGCAAATATAAATATCAGGCGCAGAAAAAAGCCGCCGAGGCCCGAAAGAAAACCAAGACTGTCGATGTCAAGGAAATCAAGATGCGTCCCAACATCGACGAACACGACTACGATGTGAAGATGCGCTCAATCCGGCGATTCTTCGAGGCGGGCGACAAGGTGAAAGTGACGCTGCGCTTCCGCGGTCGCGAGATGGCGCATCAGCAGCTCGGCATGGACCTGCTCCACAAAGTCCGTGATGACACCGAGGATTTCGCCAAAGTCGAACTGGAGCCGAAGCTGGAAGGACGCCAAATGATCATGGTGTTGGCGCCGCGCTGATCGGACATCCGGCTGCGGGTTTATGCAGCGGTGAACAGTTTCGCGTACCGCTCCCGTAGTTCGTTCTTCTGCACCTTGCCCATCGTATTGCGCGGCAATTCATTAACGAACACGACGCGCTTGGGCACCTTGAACTTCGCCAGCCGGGCAGCGAGCGCCGCGATGATCTCGTCCTCGCCCGGCAGGTTCGACTGGTTGGTTGTCGCGACCGCGACAACCCCTTCGCCGAAATCCGGATGTGCCACGCCGATCACCGCCGATTCCACGATTCCATCGAGACTATCCAGTTCGCGCTCGATCTCTTTTGGATAGATATTCAGCCCGCCGCTGATGATCATGTCCTTCTCGCGGCCGACGATCGACAGGCGCCCGTCTTCCGACAGCACACCCTGGTCGCCCGTGATGAAATACCCGTCGGAGCGGAACTCTTCGGCCGTTTTTTCCGGTCGGCCCCAATAGCCCTTAAACACGTTCGGGCCTTTAACTTCCACCATGCCGACCTGGCCGGCTGGCAGGCTTTGTCCCGTCTTGCCGGCAATGCGCACGCTCACGCCGGGCAGCGGATAGCCGACCGTTCCGGGAACACGTCCGCCGTCGTAAGGGTTAGAGGCGATCATGCCGGCCTCGGTCATGCCATAGCGTTCCAGGATCTGATGGCCGGTCCGCGCCTCGAACGCGTGATGCGTGGCCGCCTGCAGCGGAGCGGAGCCAGCCGTAAACAGGCGCATATGCGCTGTCAGGTCATGGCTTAACTCGGGCCGCTCCAGCAGGCGGGTGTAGTGCGTCGGTACGCCCATCATCACGGTGGACCGCGGCAGCGCCTGCACGATCAGATCGAAGTCGGGCCTGGGCAGCCAGATCATGGCTGAGCCGTTATAAAGCGCGGTGCACATCGCCACGAAAAGCCCGTGGACATGATAGATCGGCAGGATATGCAGCAGCACGTCGCCCGGTTGGAAATGCCAGACCTCCCATAACGCATGGGTATTGCTGGCGATGTTGCCATGGGTGATCATCGCCCCCTTGGGCCTGCCGGTTGTGCCAGACGTGTAGATAATGCACGCGGTATCATCAGCGCTGCGCGGTTCGGTTGGCGCGCCTGTGGGCTGCTGCGCGGCCAAATCGGCAAGCGATCCACGCCCCGCGCCGTCCAGCGTTTCGACAGCCTTAACCTGATGCTGCGCCGCGATTTCGCGCACGCCCTGCTGGTTGTCGGAGGGAACAACCACAAGCGCCGGGACGGCATCCGAGATGAAATAGGCCAGCTCGGAAAGCGTATAGGCGGTGTTCAACGGATTGCAAATCGCGCCGACCTTCAGGATTGCAAAAACCAGCGCCGCGTTTGCCACCGACTTTTCGACCTGAATGGACACGCGGTCGCCTGGCGCGACGCCTAGAGCGCGCAGCGCGTTTGCATATTGCCCGATCAAGGCCGTGAACGCGCCATAGCTCACACGAAGGGCCGGCGCTGCGGCTGTTGCCGGCTGATCAAACGCTGGGGCATCATCAGCGGGAAACCGACTGGCGAGGATTTCGTAAAGGTTGTCGCTGGACATTCGTTGGCATGATCCTTGAAAGCTGGCCAAGTGATCCTTGGAACCCGAACGCGTGCCTGTCAGTCGCTGCCGGTTCTTGCCATGCCCGCGTGAGGCGTCAGGTATTCCGGTGGTACGCACGACACCAGCGCGGCGAAATTACTGCCCTGAACGTCGATATGAGCGCGCGTGAGGTTCTCGGCGTGCGCGCCGTCGCCGGACGTGATGGCTTCGAGGATTTCCGCGTGCTCACGAAAGGATTCCCGCGGGCGATTATTGCTGCGCAGTTGAAAACGCCGGTAGGGCGCGAGCCGATTGCGGAGAAACAGCGTCTGCTGCGCGCAATAGCTGTTGTGACTGGCCTGATAGATCGCCTCGTGGAAGGCCGTGTTCGCCTCATAAAACCCGTCGACATCGCCCGCTTCTGCATGGCTTCGGCAATTCTCATGGGCCGCGCGGATCGCGCTAACCTCGCAAGCCAGGGCGCGCTGAGCTGCGAAGCGGGCACAAATGCCTTCCAGCATGGCCATAAACTCGAACATTTCCAGAAGCTGGGGGATGCTGAGCCGCGACACCTCCGCGCCGCGATGCGCCCTGATTTCCACCAGGCCGGAGGCTGCCAGCTGGCGCAGCGCTTCACGCACCGGCGTGCGCGACGTGCCGAAACGCTGGGCAAGCCCCGCCTCGTCGAGCTTGTCGCCAGGCTGCAAGCGCAGCAGGAAGATATCCTTTTCAAGGGCGAGCCGGAGGCGCTCTGCGGTCGACTGAGCCATTTCGCGTGGGAATTCCATTTCTTGCTACCACGCAGCGATGCGCGCGGCTCCGAATGTCATTGATGCCGACATTGCCTTGTATTGCTCGGGCCTATTATTGCCTCAAAACGCGGCTATTGTATACATGTCGCTGGATGTTGTACACATTCTAGCGTGGCCATGCTAACATACGCCGCCGACAAATATAGAGGAGACGTCAAATGCATAGAATTTATAAATCGATGATTGCCGCAGCCGGAGTGCTGGCTCTGACCGCCGGGGCGGCCCAGGCAGAGACTCTGCGGGCCTCTCACCAGTGGAACACCAATGATGTGCGCCACAAGATGGTGGAGATCATCAAGACCGAGGTCGAAAACGCCGATGTCGGTCTTGATGTCCGGATTTACCCCTCCGCGTCACTGTACAAACCCAAGGAACAATATGCGCCGCTGACCACCGGGCAGCTGGACATTTCAGCGTTCCCTCTGGCCTATGCCGCAGACCGTCACCCGGAGTTCGACGCCACACTTATGCCGGGCCTGGTCAAGAATCACGATCATGCCAAGCGGTTGAATGATTCTGAGTTCATGCAGGAGATTAAACAGATCATTAATGACTCTGGTGTGATCATTCTGGCCGATACCTGGCTGGCGGGCGGATTTGCCTCGAAGGAAAACTGCATCCTTGATCCTGAGGATATTGAAGGACAGGTCTCGCGCGCGGCGGGCAAGGCCTTCGAGCAGATGCTGGTGGGTGCTGGTGCATCGATCTCCTCGATGCCGTCCTCGGAAATCTACACTGCTATGCAGACCGGTGTTCTGGATGCGGCCAACACCTCTTCAGGCAGCTTCGTGTCCTACCGGATTTACGAGCAGGTCAAGTGCCTGACCGCGCCGGGCGATCATGCGCTGTGGTTCATGTATGAGCCGATCCTGATGTCGAAAGAAAGCTTCGATGCGCTGACGAAAGAGCAACAGGACGCGCTGATGGCGGCGGGGCAGGTCTCGGAAGAGTATTTCTTCGAGCAGGCCAAGAAGCTCGATCAGACTATGGTTGATACCTTTAAGGAAGCTGGCGTCGAGGTCGTGACCATGAGTGCGGAACAGGCCCAGAAGTGGCGCGACATCGCCCAGGAGACGTCCTATGCCGAGTTCGCCAAGAATGTGGATGGCGGTCAGGAGTTGATCGATAAGGCGCTCGCTGTCGAGTGAATCTGGACATCGCCACTGGAGTTGCGCCAGACGCGGCTCCGGTGGCGCCCGCCCCGAGGTTTGGGGAACGTTGGACAGCGGGCAAACGTATTGCCCGTCCCGTGCCCCGGCCGCAGATCGCCTATCAGCATTTTCCTTGGAGCAACTGTGCGCGCTTTCGTCAGAGCAGTGAACGCCCTTTCCGTCTTGTTCGGCATCATCGCAGCAGCGCTGATCGGCGCGGCGATTTTGATCGTGTGCCACATGGTCTTCGTGCGCTACGTGCTGAACGGCTCGACCGCCTGGCAGACCGATACCGTGATCTTCTCGCTCATCGCCGCGACTCTGCTCGGCAGCCCCTATGTGCTCCGCCGCGGCGGGCACGTCAGCGTTGATCTGGTGTGGGAGGCCGCGAGCGACGCGACCCGACGGTACTTGCGCGTCATCTCCAACCTTGGAACATTCGTGTTTGCTGCGATTCTCGCGGTCACGGGCGGGCATTATTTCTGGCAGGCCTGGACAGGCAATTGGCTGTCCGAAACCGTTGCAGAGATCCCGCTATGGATCCCCTACCTCTCGCTACCTGTTGGCTTCGGTCTGCTCGCGCTTCAGGCCATCGCTGAGATCATCGATACGCCCCGCGCGGTCCGCGCACAAAGGGCAGCGATGGGCGCGGCGGCGGAATTTGTCGATGCGCAAGGCAGCGCCACGAAAGAAGGGCTTTAGCGCATGGCGCCCGAAATGGTTGGCCTGATGATCGCGGTGACCCTGATCGCGCTCATGATTGTGGGGGTGCCCGTCGCATTCGCGCTGGGCCTGACCGCCATCATCTACCTGTTTGCCTTTGAGGGCGTCGGCGCGCTGCCCGGCGTCGCGGAGACATTTTTCGCCGGGCTTGGTGAGTTCTCGCTGTTGTCGATCCCGATGTTCATCGTCATGGGCGCAGCGGTTGCGGCCTCGCCCGCCGGACGCGATCTGTATGAAGCGCTTGACCGCTGGCTGAACCGCGTTCCCGGCGGCCTGGTCATCTCGAATATCGGCGCTTGCACCATCTTCTCCGCGCTTTCGGGCTCCTCGCCCGCGACCTGCGCGGCGATCGGCAAGATGGGCATCCCCGAGATGCGCAATCGCGGCTACCCGGACGGCATCGCCACGGGTTCGATCGCCGCGGGCGGTACCCTCGGCATCCTGGTGCCGCCCTCGATCACCATGATCGTCTACGGCATTGCCACAGAAACCTCGATCGGCCGGCTGTTCATCGCAGGCATCCTGCCAGGGCTGATGCTCGCAGGATTGTTCATCGCGTGGTCACTGTTCTTCGCCTGGTGGAAGGGCTACAAGCTGACGGGTCTGCGCAGCTTTTCGTGGCGAGAGCGCTTCAGCGTGCTGCCGCGCGTGCTCCCGTTTATCGCGATTATCGTTGGTATCCTGTACGTGCTTTACGGGGGTGTCGCGACGCCATCCGAGGCTGCGGGCGTCGGCGCGTTGTTCTGCATTCTGCTAGCGGTCATCATCTACGGGTTGTGGCGCCCCTCGCATATCTGGCGCATTCTCTCAACGAGCATGAACGAGAGCGTGATGATCCTGATGATCATCGGGGCGTCCGCGCTGTTCTCCTTCACGCTGTCCTGGCTGTTCGTCACCCAATCTATCGCCGAGGCGATTGTCGCGGCCGACCTGAACCGCTGGGTGCTGATGGGCGTCATTAACGTGTTCCTGCTGATCGCCGGGCTGTTTCTGCCGCCGGTGGCGGTCATCCTCATGACAACGCCAATCCTGCTGCCGATCGTCACGCAGGCTGGCTTCGATCCTTACTGGTTCGCCGTGGTGCTCACCATCAACATGGAGATCGGGCTGATCACGCCGCCTGTGGGGCTGAACCTTTATGTCATCAATGGTATTGTGCCTGAGGTGTCGCTACGGACGATTCTGCTCGGGTCGTTGCCGTACATGCTCTGCATGGTCACTGCGATCATTATCCTGTGCATCTTCCCGGAGATCGCCACTTGGCTGCCGAATCAGATGATGGGCGCGACAATCAGATAACGAATGCGGCGAAATGAACACGTCATTCTTTCAAGAATTGCTCAGCGGGATCGCGGAACGCGGCCGCGCGCTCATCGACCTGTCGATCGGGGGGCATAGCCAAACCGACTCGATCCTCGAGCTGTCCCGGGCGCTCATGTCCTCGCGCGGCGAGGCCGCCGGCGTCGCGCTGGCCCGGCGCATTCTCAACGCATATAAGGAACTGCCGCGCGACGAGCGGCTGGCGTTCTTCCAGTTCCTCAACGAGGCCTTCACGCCGGATCAAGAGCGCGTCCGTGCGGCCGCCGAGCAATATCTGAGCGCGCCGGGCGAGAATACTCTGCAACAGCTAGCCGACAGCGTCGAGCCGCCGCTTCAGGAATTTCTCCGACGGCTGAACATGGCGCCGGGGGCGACCGCCGAAATTGTCGCCATGCGCACCGACCTGCTCGCATTCATGCAGGAACACCCTGAGCTAAAGTCGGTGGACGGCAACTTCGTTCATCTGTTCAACTCCTGGTTCAACCGCGGCTTTTTGGTGCTGCAGCGGATCGACTGGTCGACGCCAGCCAATATTCTGGAGAAGATTATCCGCTATGAGGCGGTGCATCAGATCAAGGACTGGAGCGATCTGCGCCGTCGGCTCGATCCGCGCGACCGGCGCTGTTACGCCTTCTTCCACCCTTCGCTGATCGACGAGCCGCTGATCTTCGTGCAGATCGCGCTGACCTCCGGCATTCCCGGCTCTATTCAGGAGCTGCTTTCGGAAGAAAGCAAGATGAATGGCGGGCCCGAGCCCTCCACGGCCGTGTTCTATTCCATCTCGAACTGTCAAAAGGGGCTGAGCGGCATCTCCTTCGGGAATTTTCTCATCAAGCAGGTCGTCGCCGATCTGGAAAAGGAGATCTCATCGCTGCGGACCTTTGTGACGCTCTCGCCGATCCCAGGATTCCGTCGCTGGCTGGAGCGGGCCCGTGCCGGCCATGAGCTTGACTACCTCACTGAGCAGCAACGCGCCGCACTGGATATCGCCGATAACGACCACTGGTGGAGCGATGAGGAAAGCGCGGAACGCCTGCGTCCGGCGCTTCTGGCCGCGTGCGCGCATTATCTCATGCTGGCGAAGACGCCGTCTGGGATGCCGGCCGATCCGGTGGGGCGCTTCCATCTTGGCAATGGCGCGCGCCTCGAACGAATCAACTGGCTGGGCGACGTGTCTGAAAAAGGATTGCGAGAATCCTGTGGTCTGATGGTTAATTATCAGTATGTGCTGAAAGATATCGAGCGCAACCATGAGGCGCTCGTGAATCAAGGCACCATCGCCGCATCCAAATCTGTGCGCGGTTTGCTCTTGACCAGCGAGGCGTCCAAGGCCCTGGTGACAACCGGCTGAAGTAGCGCGCAGGCGGCCTAAACGCCGGTCTTTCTGTCTCCCGCCCTTTAGACGCCTCGTCCTTCTAAGCGTTTTCCACACGCCATAGTGGATGATGCAGAAACACAACAACTTTTGAGTGTTTCCCGCGCTGATTGCAGTTTATCATTGAAGCAATCAGCGGGTGCGCGCTACGCCTTGAATGCAACCTGAAGATGCGGATTGAGGCGCGGTTCCCGTAAATCGTGTCCATCGCTGAGGGCAAGCGCAACCAATAAACGCGTAGACCTCTCAACAGGCTAACTCACTGCAACCACCAAGTGGAGAAAAGGATGATCGGGGGACTTATGAAAACAACCAGCCGATATGCGCTGGCGGCGGCCACCGGGGTTTTCGTGGGCGCGATGGCGTTCACGCCGGCGAAAGCGGCCGACCTGGGCGGTGACTGCTGCGCCGACCTGGAAGAGCGTGTTGCTGAACTTGAGGCCACCACGGCTCGCAAGGGCAACCGCGTTGTTTCGCTGGAAATCAGCGGCCGCGTGAACCGCGCGATCCTGATATGGGACGATGGCGTCGATAGCGACGCATTCATTGTTGACAATGACCATTCCAG
>CAYXPZ010000067.1:0-11721 GCA_964466965.1 uncultured Hyphomicrobiaceae bacterium | reverse complement strand
TGATCTCGTCGAGCTTGGCGAACGCGCGGTCCTGACCTTCCTTGGTCGCCAGCACCTCGTAAACTTCATCCGCGGGCACGCCGTCGGCGATCAGCGCCCACTCCAGGTTCTTCTGCGGAATCTTCTGAAGCGCACGGGTTCCCGGGAACTTCTCAAGGTTCCAGACATCCTCGATCGTCTGCGGGCCGTCGCCGTCGAAAGCTTCGGTGTTGTAAGCAAACATCGTCGCGTAGAGGATGCTCGGAACAAAGCAATCGCCCAGCGTGCCGTCAATGAAGTCTTCGGTCGGCGAAGCACCGTCCGGGCCCGGCGCGAACCACTCGTTATGGTCGATCTCCATGACCAGGCCCTCGTCACAAGCGCGCTGCGCATCAGCCTGGAGCATATCGACGACGTCCCAGGAGACGTTGCCCGCCTCCACCTGTGAGCGGATGCCGGCCAATGCCTGAGCGGATTTGTCCTCGTTGAAGATTTCAACGCCCGTCTTCTCAGTGTAGGGCTCGTGGTAGGCGCGCACCTGAGATTCGGTGTAAGCACCGCCCCAGGACACAATGGTCAGGCTGTCGTCTGCGTTGGCCACCACCGTGGACGCCGCGAGCGCGCCCGCAGCAAGCAGACCTAAGCTTTTGATTTTCATTGGTTTGGATCCTCCTGTTAACCAATCGAATACAGAAGTCGTCATGGTCGTAAGTTGATTCCGAGCAACGGATGTCGCCTGGAACGCGAGAGCGTGCGTCCGCTCAAGAGGACGCACATAATGGGCGTTAACCGCCTTCTTATTATTATGGTCCTGTCTTGCCAAAGCCCCGCACATCCTCCTATCGATACTTGGTTGGATCACGCGGCAAAGGCGCTGCAAACAGGCAAGAACATGTCAGAGCTGTATAGGATCAAGGGCGCGACAGTCCTGGCTGGCCCAGCCTACAGTCGCTGTCTCGCCTTCCTTAATGACCTTATGACCGTGGGTGTTTGGCACCTTAACGATGAAATCGTCGTGGCCCGCGACCGACATCCGCGTGCGGATATGATCGCCAAGATAAATCAACTCCTCGATGCGTCCATCGAGCCGATTTGGCGTAGCGTCTGCATCCGGGTTGATTTCTACACGCTCCGGGCGCAGCGACAGCGTCGTATTGTCGCCAACATTGCCAACATTCACCGCGAGCGCCTCCACCTGGATACCGCCTTCGATCTCGACGTCGCACAGGCCATCATTGCGGAGTGCTTTGACTTTACCCTGCAACTTGTTGTTCTCGCCAATAAACTGGGCGACGAAACTGTTTTCGGGTTCTTCATAAAGCACGTCAGGCGTGGACAATTGCTGGATCACGCCGTCGTTGAACACAGCGATCCGGTCCGACATCGTCAGCGCTTCGGACTGATCGTGGGTGACGTAAACAACCGTCACACCCAGATTTTCATGGATGTGCTTGATTTCGTATTGCATGTGCTCGCGCAGCTGCTTGTCGAGCGCGCCAAGCGGTTCGTCCATCAGCACCAGCTGCGGCTCGAACACCAGCGCACGGGCCAGCGCAATGCGCTGTTGCTGACCGCCGGATAGTTGCGCCGGACGGCGCCCCCCGAACTGGCTCATCTGAACCATCTCCAGCGCGCGCTTGATCTTCGCTTCGATGTCGGATTTGGCCAGCTTGCGGACCTGAAGCGGGAAAGCGAGATTTTCCCAGACCGTCATATGCGGGAACAACGCATAGTTCTGAAACACCATGCCGATCTCGCGTTTGTGCGGCGGCACGTTGTTAATCGGCTGACCGCCAAGAAAAATCTCGCCGTAGGTCGCCGGCTCAAATCCAGCGAGCATCATCAGGCAGGTGGTTTTTCCTGAACCGGACGGCCCAAGCAGGGTTATGAATTCGCCCTTGGCGATATCCAGATTAAGGTCTTTGACGACCAGCGTCTCGCCGTCGTAACTCTTCTGGACGCGGTCAAAATGGACATACCCTTTATCGGGCTTCGCGTGCACCGCCTGTCCGGTTTCGGCCGTGGTTGTCGAAATTTGGTCCACGTCGGCAATGCCCTCCGCTTAAGCGCCTCGTCAAACTGCTCTTAAACACGCATGAACTGTGCCAATGCCGCGAACGTTGCAATTGGCATAACGTCTTAACTTGAGCCATGCTGATATCAGGCATCAGCTTTGAAAATAGGCTATAGCGGTGGCAGGCATTGATCAAGGTCAACTTTCGTGGGGCGCTGCATCAATCGTAAATTGCAAGCGCTGAGAATAACTTAGGAGTGATCCATGAGTGATCCGCCTGCGGACTGGACACCGCGTGACGCCGCCGCGCGCCGGGCCGCGAAGCCGGTCATCTGTTATCCCGCCGAAATGCTGCCGCGTTTCGATGTTTGGCCCTATTTCGATTTGCGTGAAGACGTAACGCACGTGGGCACCGTCACCGTCCCGCCGCGCAATGCTCGGGCCTTCGTGGTTCCCGCCGGGCGTTTTTTCCGCATCACACTGCCAGAAGGACCGCAGGTCGGGGATCTGAACCTGTGGAACGCGGGCGATCTTGCGGAGCGATTCTTTAGCGGCAAGACGCGGGCGCTTCACGGAACGCATGTCAGCACTGGCGATCGGCTATGGAGCAACCTGCCTTATCTCCGTCCCATGGCCACCATCACGCATGACACGCTGGCCTGGTACGGCTGGGACGCTGACGGTGCGGGCGTCCACGATGTTATCGGGACTCGATGCGATCCTTACACCAACCGATTGCTGAGCGGCGCGGATTATGACTACTGCTGCCACTCGAACTTGACCCGGGCGCTGTCTGAAGCCCGCGGCATCCCGCTCTGCGAAGCCGAGCCGCATGTGCACGATGTCCTCAACGTATTCATGTGCACAGGTTTTACGCATGACACCCACCAATACTTCATGAAGGCGAGCCCGGCGCGTCCCGGCGACTTCATCGAGTTTTTCGCCGAAATCGACCTGCTAGCGGCGCTGTCGGCCTGTCCAGGCGGCGACTGTGGCGCGTCGCATTCCAGCGACGCTGCGCGCTGCTATCCGCTGCACGTGGAAATCTATCGCCCGCGGCCTGATGCGCTGAAAGCATGGCAGCCGCCTGCGCGAAACAGGTATGCAGGCGCGCACGGGGTAAAGTCGTAGCGCGCAACCAGTCGGAAACCAAGGCCGGGCGGTCCTTGACGAGACGCATTCACGCGCCAAGTGTTAATCTCCGGCGGTCTGCCCCTGCTTTCGTATCAGCCCCAATTGAGGTTGACGTTTGCTTCGCGTGTCGTGCGAAGCCGGGTGCGGAGTCGGGCCGTACGTGATCTCAGCGCCGGGATGCGCTTCTCATGAGTCTCAACGAAAACATGTCTGGTATGCTGGAGTGTCCCGCGTTCCACCAGTTCCTCAAGAACCGGCACCTCCGCGCCCTCGATGTCGAGCTTCAGCAATGATACCGGCTGCGCCAGCCCGCCAATAAAGGCCGCCAGGTCGATTTGCTTCACGCTGATCCCGTCATCGGCGCAAATATTGTCCTTGGCGGCATAAACTGAAGATGACACGCTCTTTCGGCGCGGGGCAGCCTCATAGTCAGCGGCCCGGAAAAGGGTCACCTGCGCGTCGGACGCGCCCACAGCCTGATTGTAAATGGTCACGTTGGGAAAATGGCGGGTGCCTCGGCGCAAGCGCTTGAGCGCTTCGGCGTCGGGCTCGAAGGCGTAAACCGTAGCCCCGGTCGCCGCCATTCTCTTGGTGAATTTGCCGACATTAGCCCCACAGTCGATCGCAATATCGTCCGGCCCGAGCGACTGCAGCACCCTCTCAAATGCCCAAACGGAAACTGTCTTGGCGCACCGACGTCGTGTCGGAATCTTCCCTTGTCGCGCCAGCGCTCCTGCCGCGCGCAGCCAATCCGGCAGCGTCATTTGCTCACCCGGTGCCAAAAACTCATTCCGTTTGCGCGTGCCTTTCGTACATCTTCACGTCGCGCAGCCAGCGCCCGAAAGCCAGGATCGCCGCGATGCAAAGGCCATAAGCTCCGCCTCTGACCATCCCGCGCAGAAAGTAGTTCTTGAAGAAGTAGACAGGAAAGCCAAACACCATCCGGATGACCACAACCGGGCGCGAAAGCAGCCGCTTGCCGTTGAGCCGCGCGGTGCTGACCCGGTTCATCTTCATCACCAGATGCTCGATGCTGCGGAAGGCATAATGCAGGATCGGCTTTTCAAGCTGGCCGGGCGTCACGCCATCAGGCAGCTCCGGCTGGTCCCACGCGGGATGGTCCGGTATGCGCACGCGCCGCCGGTCGTAAAGCTTGACGCGCCGCGTCCGCGCGAACCCGTACCACGGCTTGCCATGCGGCGGCACGAACACGAGCGGGATCGAAAAGGCCGGATGGGCGATCGCATCGCGCGCCAACAGCGCTTTGATTTCGGCGGTGAGTGCGTTGCTCAGAACCTCGTCCGCATCAAGATCAAGCAGCCAATCGTGCTTGCAGGCGTTTTCACCGACGCGCTTCTGCGCGCCGTTGCCAAGCCAGGGCTGCTCGATCACGTGCGCACCCAATGCGTTGGCGATCTCGATCGTGCGATCCGTTGAGCCGGAGTCGACGACAACGACATCGTCCGTAACCTCGCGCACCGCCGAAATCACTTCGGCGATCCGCTCTTCCTCGTTCAGCGTGCGGATATAACAGGACAGGGCGTGTTGCATGGCCGGACATCTACCCCGTCACGGAAGCGCCGGCAACACGACACTCACAGAATGAATTTTGACAGGTCCGTGTTCTTGGCGAGATCGGCCACCTGCGCGCGCACATAATCCGCGTCGACCACAAACTGGCCCGCAGCCCGGTCCGTTGCATCAAAACTGATCTCGTCGAGCACACGCTCCATTACAGTCATCAGCCGCCGTGCGCCGATATTCTCGACGCTCGCATTCACCTCCACAGCGATCTGCGCAATTGCGTCGATGGCGTCGTCGGTGAATTCCAGCTCCACGCCCTCCGTCGCCATCAGCGCCACATACTGCTTGATCAGGCTGGCCTTCGGCTCGCGCAGGATCCGGCGGAAATCTTCCTCCGTGAGCGCGCGCAATTCCACGCGAATCGGCAGCCGTCCCTGCAGCTCCGGCAACATGTCGGATGGACTGGAGACGTGGAACGCGCCGGAGGCGATAAACAGAATATGGTCGGTTTTGACCGCACCGTATTTCGTGCTGACGGTCGTGCCCTCGATCAGTGGCAGCAGATCGCGCTGCACGCCTTCCCGGCTGACATCGCCGCCCATGCGCTCGGCGCGCGGGGTAATCTTGTCGATCTCGTCGAGAAATACGATCCCGTTGTTCTCCACCGTTTGGATCGCCTCATGGACGATCTGATCCTCATCGAGAAGCTTGTCGGACTCTTCGCTGATGAGCAGCTCATAGGAATCACCGACCCTGACCGTGCGCTTCTTCTTGCGCTCGCCAAACGCCTTGCCGAGCATATCGCCGAGATTGATCATGCCGACCTGCGCGCCGGGCATTCCCGGCACGTCGAAGCTGGGCATGCCGCCGCCGGTGTCGGTCACTTCGATCTCGATTTCCTTGTCGTCCAGCTCGCCATCGCGCAGCCGCTTGCGAAAGGATTCGCGCGTCGCGGGCGAGGCATGCTCGCCGACCAGCGCGTCCAGCACCCGCTCTTCGGCAGCCAGATGCGCCGACGACTGCACCTCCTTGCGTTTCGCTGCGCGCACCAGGCTTAAGCCGGCTTCAACCAGATCGCGAATGATCTGCTCGACATCGCGGCCGACATAACCGACCTCGGTAAACTTCGTGGCCTCAACTTTGATGAACGGCGCGTTCGCAAGCTTGGCCAGGCGGCGCGAGATTTCGGTCTTGCCCACGCCGGTGGGGCCGATCATCAGAATGTTTTTGGGCAGCACCTCTTCACGCAGGTCTTCTTCAAGCTGCTGCCGCCGCCAACGATTGCGCAGTGCGATCGCGACCGCGCGCTTGGCGTCTTTCTGGCCAATGATGTAGCGGTCGAGTTCGGAGACAATCTCGCGGGGACTGAAAGTGGTCATGCATGCTCCGGTTCAACGGTTGGCAGACGCCGGGCCAGCGCAGCAGGCAACAACTGCGACACAACAACATGGCGCGTCCGGCGCCAGCCGACGCCCAGCAAAAGCAGGGCCGCGCCGAGGCCCAGGACGGTAAATGCTGTTACGGAGGCCTCGTCCATGCCGGTCCGGTTGATAATGACGGACAGCGCGACGCCGAAATAGATGAGCCCGGCAACGAGGATCGCGCGCCGATCAATGATCAGCGCGACGACGGCGAGCGCTGCGATCAGGACAATCGTGGTGACGGCATCACCGAGATCAAGGCGCGCAACCTCCGTTGTCCAGACGAAACCCATCGCGCTGTTGACGATCATCGGCGCAGCGGCAAGGTGTAACCAGAAGGCGGCATCGGACAGGCGCGTGCGCCGCGCTGGATCGCGCAGGTCATACGCCATCGCCACGGCGAAGGTTGCCAGCCCGAGCGCGAGAAACAGCGGCGTGGTCCAGGCCGTCGCCGTAGCCGGGGCAATCGTAGCCAGCAAGAAATACGCGGTGGCTGCGAAGGCAGCGGCGGTCTGGCCCAGCGTGAACGGCAGCCTGAAATACAGGTAGTGGCCAAGCGAGGCGAGCGCCGCGCCGCCTGCAAAAAACGGCCCCATTAGCCAGTCTCTCTCGCCGCCCGCGGGCGGCAACAGGTCCGGCCATGCGGCGAAGACAAGCCCCGGGACCACGATCCCGACGAGATAACCTGCGCTCAACCCAAAGGCGAGCGACAGCGCGATGCTCGGCAGCGTCAACCGCCGCCGACGCGTGAAGTACACCGCGAGCGCCAACGACAAAACCGCGGCGGCGATGAAAGCGCCATAAGTCGAGAAAAGCGCCGTCGTATAGGCCGCGCCCACCAGCAGCAGCACGATTCCGATCGTCAGGAAGATGTCGTGGAACCCGCGCACGAAACGTATGCTCTCGGCATCCTCCGGCTGCGCGGGGCGATGCTCGCGCCGGGCGAAAAAATCAGCGAGCCGGTCCGCGTCCGCGCGACCAATGACACCTGCGGCCACCGCCTCGTCCAGCTCATTCCTCGTTGGCATCGAGCACTTCCACCCTGATGGTATCGTTGGTGTAGATGCAGATATCGGCGGCAATCTGCATGGCGCGGCGCGCAATCTCTTCAGCGCCGAGGTCCATGTCATAAAGCGCACGCGCCGCGGCCATCGCGTAATTACCGCCCGAACCGATCCCGACCAGATGATTTTCCGGCTCAAGCACATCGCCCGTGCCGGTGAGCACCAGCGTGTTGCTCCGGTCCGCCACGATCATCATCGCCTCCAGCCGGCGCAGATAGCGGTCCGTGCGCCAGTCCTTTGCCAGTTCAACGCTCGCGCGCATGAGCTGGCTAGGATACTGCTCCAGCTTCTGTTCAAGCCGCTCGAACAGCGTGAAGGCATCCGCGGTCGCCCCGGCGAACCCGGCGATCACATCGCCCTTGCCGAGCGCGCGGACCTTGCGCGCGTTGGATTTCATGATGCTCTGGCCGACCGAAACTTGTCCGTCGCCCGCGATGACAACTTTGCCGCCCTTGCGCACCGACACGATCGTCGTCGCATGCCAGCCAGGAAATGATGTGGATTGCTCGCTCATGGTCTTCTCGCCATATACGCCGCGTCCGGCCCCTATGCAATGCGTGCGCCTTGTAGCAGGTTCGCACTAGACGGATAAAGCTGCTATATCAATGCGAACGCTCAATAAGTTCAGGCGCGGGAGCATTCTGATGGAGCCAAGACAGGCGCGGCAGGCCGAGATCGCCCGCGAAACCAACGAAACACGCGTTCGCGCGCGCATCACGCTCGATGGCGCGGGGCAATACGACATCGCCACCGGTATCGGCTTCTTCGATCACATGCTGGAGCAGCTTGCACGCCATTCGCTGATCGATGTGACCCTGCAAGCCAAGGGCGACCTGCATGTCGATGCGCACCACACCGTCGAAGACAGCGGCATCGCGCTGGGGCAGGCGGTGGCACAGGCGCTTGGCGAGCGGCGCGGCATCCGGCGCTATGGTGCGGCCGACCTTCCGATGGATGAGGCGCTCACACGGGTGGCGCTGGATGTGTCGGGGCGGCCCTATCTCATCTGGCGCGTTGACTTCCCCGTGGCCAAAATCGGCGAATTGGATACCGAGCTGTTCCGCGAGTTCTTTCAGGCCTTCGCCCAGAACGCTCGGATCACGCTGCACGTCGAAAACCTGTATGGCGAAAACGCACATCACATCGCCGAGAGCGCTTTCAAGGCGCTGGCGCGTGCACTGCGCGAGGCCATCGAGATTGACCCGCGCGCCAACGACGCGATTCCCTCAACCAAGGGCCAGCTCGGCGATTGATCACACGGAAATGGCATCGCCCACGCGAACCGTGCCGCCCTCGGTCACCCGGGCGTAAACGCCAAGTCCCATATGCCCGTACATCCGCATCAGGTCGGGCGGGATACTGGTGTCGCGCGTCGCGGTCCGCGGGTTGACGTCGGTCGCGGCGCAGCGGTCCGTGCGCGCGAACACCTCCAATACCGCCTCGCCCAGCCGAATATGCCGGTCCAGCCACTGCGCCTCCGCCCACGGCTCATGCCCGTCGAAATAGACATTCGCGCGGAAGCGCAACGGGTCGAGCTCTTCGCCGATCTCCGCGCCGAGGGCGCGCACGGTCTCCAGATTGACCAGATGCAAGCATTTATCCGCCACGTCGGAAAAGCTGTGGCCCGGCGCAGTCACGACGCGCGGCGCGCCCTTCAGTTCGCCCGGCATGTAGCCGGCGACAAACTGCTCGATCATCTGGCGGCCAAGCTTGGTGCTGAGGTCCCCGCGCGCGACCTGCTTGCCATCACGGAAAATCGTCAGCACGTGGCTTCCCGCGTCGAAGCGAGTGTCAAGGGCAGCCAGCTTCTCGTTGCGCATCAGCATCAGGAAATTGATCTTGGGCAAATGCTTAGGCGCGAGCGGGTCGAAGCGGCCCGGCCCGTTCTCGATGGCGTAGGCGCGGTCAAACGGGATCGTCTCGCCCGGCTCAAGGCGCACGCTCTGCAGCGGGTCGGGCGACAGCCCCTTGACCGGATAGCGATACAGGTTGCGCACTGTGATCATGCTGCGACTATTGTGCGCCGCAGCACCCGCCGTCAAGCACCCCGCGCAAGCGCGGCCAGACTCCGGGCGCCGCGTGCGCGGACGCGATGAGGGCGTTGAAAGTCCACGCGCGCCATTCCGTTAACGGCTTTGCGTGACATCTGCGCGACACTACATCCATAAGCGCATCGCGGATGGAACCGGGTGCGCATTTCGCAAATTTATCGACGGGCGTGGCCGTCGCGCCGCCTAAGCGCAATCCGAAAAGTGGGAACCGGTTTTCGGATCAATTGCGCGATGAACTAAAGGATAGAACCGCATCAAGGTTCAATCGGAACGGATGTGGCTCTATCGGGCGAAGGTCCACGCGCTTGAGGAGAAGACGACATGAATTTCGAGAAATTTACCGACCGGGCGAAGGGCTTTCTGCAGGCCGCGCAAGGCATCGCGCTGCGCGAGAACCATCAGCGGTTGACGCCGGAACACCTGCTGAAAGCGCTGCTCGATGATGATGAGGGCATGGCCGTCGGCCTTATCGCACGCGCGGGCGGCGATGCGGAAAGCGCGCGCCGGCGCACCGAGGAGGCGCTTGAAAAGCTCCCGAAAGTCTCGGGCGATGCCGCCGGTCAGATCTACATGGCGCCGGAACTCGCCCGCGTATTCGACACTGCCGAGAAAGCTGCGGAAAAGGCCGGCGACAGCTACGTGACGGTCGAACGGCTGCTGCTCGCATTGACCATCGAGAAAGGCGCGAACACCGCCACGATCCTCGCCGACAGCGGCGTCAATGCGCAGGGCCTGAACGCGGCGATCAACGATTTGCGCAAGGGCCGCACCGCCGACAGCGCCTCGGCCGAAGAATCCTATGAAGCGCTGAAACGCTACACCCGCGATCTCACCGAAGAGGCGGCGAACGGCAAGCTCGACCCGGTCATCGGCCGCGACGACGAAATCCGCCGCGCCGTGCAGGTACTCTCGCGGCGCACCAAGAACAACCCGGTGCTGATCGGCGAACCAGGCGTCGGCAAGACCGCTATAGCGGAAGGGCTGGCGCTGCGTATCGTCAACGGCGACGTGCCGGAAAGCCTGAAAGAGAAGAAGCTGCTCGCGCTCGACATGGGCGCGCTGATCGCGGGGGCGAAATATCGCGGCGAATTCGAGGAGCGGCTGAAATCCGTGCTGCAGGAAATCTCGGCGGCTGATCGCGGCATCGTGCTGTTCATCGACGAGTTGCACACCATCGTCGGCGCGGGCAAGGCCGACGGCGCAATGGACGCGTCCAACCTGCTCAAACCCGCGCTCGCGCGCGGCGATCTGCACTGCGTCGGCGCGACCACGCTCGATGAATACCGCAAGCATATCGAGAAGGACGCCGCCCTCGCCCGGCGCTTCCAGCCGGTCTACATCGACGAGCCGACTGTGGAGGACACCATCTCGATCCTCCGCGGGCTGCAAGAAAAATACGAGCTGCATCACGGGGTGCGCATTTCCGACAGTGCGATGGTGGCAGCGGCCGAGCTCTCGCACCGCTATATCACGGATCGCTTTTTGCCGGACAAGGCGATCGACCTTGTTGACGAAGCTGCCGCGCGGCTGCGCATGCAGGTCGACTCCAAGCCGGAGGAACTGGACGAACTCGACAGGCGCATCATCCAACTGAAGATGGAGCGTGAGGCACTGAAGCGCGAGGACGATCCGGCCTCCAAGGAGCGGCTAGCGAACCTGGAAAAGGAACTGGCTGACCTGGAAGAAAAAGCCCAGTCGCTGACCCAGCGCTGGCGCGAGGAGAAGGAAAAGCTGACCTCGGAGCAGAAGCTGAAGGAGGAGTTGGAGCAGGCGCGCATTGAGCTGGAACAGGCACAGCGGCGCGGTGACCTGACCCGCGCGGGCGAACTGGCTTATGGCGTGATCCCCGACCTTCAGGAAAAGCTCAACAAAGCTGAAGGCGGGGACGAAGCCGCAGGCATGGTCGAAGAGGTCGTCAGCCCGGAGCATATCGCCCATGTGGTCTCGCGCTGGACGGGCATACCCGTAGAAAAGATGCTCGAAGGCGAGCGCGACAAGCTGCTGCGCATGGAGGACGAGCTGTCCAAGCGCGTCGTCGGACAGGCCGAGGCGGTCCACGCGGTGTCCACCGCCGTGCGCCGCGCCCGCGCCGGCCTGCAGGACCCAAACCGGCCACTCGGCTCGTTCATGTTCCTCGGGCCCACGGGGGTCGGCAAGACCGAGCTGACCCGCGCGCTGGCGGAATACCTGTTTGATGACGAGCAGGCCATGGTGCGCCTCGACATGTCGGAATACATGGAGCGCCACGCGGTCTCGCGGCTGGTGGGGGCGCCGCCGGGCTATGTCGGCTACGAAGAAGGCGGCTCGCTCACAGAGGCGGTGCGCCGCCGACCCTACCAGGTCATCCTGTTCGACGAGATCGAAAAGGCGCATCAGGACGTGTTCAACATCCTGCTGCAAGTGCTGGATGACGGCCGGCTCACCGACGGACAGGGCCGCACGGTCGATTTCCGCAACACGATCATCATCATGACGTCGAACCTGGGTTCGGATTATCTCGCGGGCCTGAGCGACGAGCAGGACGTGGACGAAGT
>CAYXPZ010000066.1:0-12092 GCA_964466965.1 uncultured Hyphomicrobiaceae bacterium | reverse complement strand
ACAGCTCAATAAAGAGTGCGAGCAGGGCCGCAAACAGATCAACCAGTACACCCGCTACGGGACGGTCATTCTGGCGGCGCTGCAGGGCTACGGGATTGCCGTGGGCCTGGAAGGCGCGGGCAATATCGTGATGGACCCTGGGCTGTTCTTCCGCGCGACAACGGTGATTACGCTGGTGGGCGGCACCTTGTTCCTGATGTGGCTGGGTGAACAGATCACAGCGCGCGGGGTTGGCAATGGCATTTCGTTGATCATTTTCGCCGGCATTGTGGCAGAGCTGCCCAGCGCGCTGGCCGGAACCCTCGAGCTTGGCCGTCAGGGCGCTTTGTCCACTTTCGTCATCGTCGGCTTGTTTGTCATGGCGATCGCGGTGATCGCTTTCATCGTGTTCATGGAGCGCGCGCAGCGGCGCCTGCTGATCCAGTATCCCAAGCGCCAGGTTGGCAACCGCATGTTCCAGGGCGAAAGCTCGCACTTGCCACTAAAGCTCAACACGGCAGGCGTGATCCCGCCGATCTTCGCCTCGTCGCTGCTGCTGCTGCCAATCACGGTGGCGAATTTCAGCGCCGGGCAGGGGCCGGACTGGCTGAATCAGATCACCGCGCTGCTGGGCCGCGGCCAACCGCTTTACCTGGCGCTTTACATCGGCGGTATCGTGTTCTTCGCTTTCTTCTACACCGCGCTCGTGTTCAACCCGCAGGAGACGGCGGAAAACCTTAAGAAGTATGGCGGATTCATCCCCGGCATCCGGCCAGGCGAGCGAACCGCGGAATACATCGATTATGTTCTCACCCGGATCACGGTGGTGGGCGCTGGGTATTTGGCCCTGGTGTGTCTGCTGCCAGAGATCCTGGTGTCCCAGGCAGCCGTGCCGTTTTACTTCGGCGGAACCTCGCTGCTGATTGTGGTCAGTGTGACGATGGACACTGTGGCGCAGGTGCAAAGCCACCTCCTGGCGCATCAATACGAAGGGCTCATCAAGAAGTCGAAACTCAGGGGGGCGAAGCGCACGCGATGAACATTATTTTGATCGGTCCGCCGGGCTCCGGCAAAGGCACCCAAGCAAAGCTCCTCGAAGACCGACATAACATGAAGCAGCTGTCCTCGGGCGATATGCTGCGCGCCGCTGTTAGCGAGGGCAGCGAGATTGGCAAGCAGGCCAAATCTTATATGGAGGCCGGCGAACTGGTGCCGGATGATCTTGTCGTGGAGATCGTCACCGACCAGATCGAAAAGCTTGGCGATAAGGGCTTTATCCTCGACGGCTTCCCGCGCAACGTACATCAGGCTGAGGTGCTGGATCGGATGCTTGGGCAACGCGATCGCACGATCGACCGGGTGCTGGTGATCGAGGTTGACGATGATTTGCTGGTTGAGCGCGTCGCTGGGCGTTACACCTGTGCCAACTGCGGCGAAGGCTATCACGACACATTCAAGCAGCCCGAGAAGGAGGGCGTCTGCGATAAATGCGGTAGCATCGAATTCATCCGGCGCCCGGACGACAATCCGGATACGGTGCGCAACCGGCTCGCGGTTTATCACGAGCAGACAAAACCGCTGATCGACTACTACAAGGAGCAGGGAAAGGTCCGCATTGTTGACGGCGAACAGCCGATTGAAGAGGTCACCAATGCGCTAGAACAGGCGATGGCGTAAAAAAGACATCCGCGCAGCCGCGAGAGCTGGTGCCGATGGCTTGACGGGCGCGTTGTCTTTTCGGTAGATAGCGCTCTCAACAATTTGACCGTTGCCGTTATGCACATCGGGTATCAGCGTAATGATTGCCGCGCAGCGCCGATTGTGATGCGAACTCAAACCCATAGGACGGAACGAGGCCCGAGCTGGCCGGATTTGCGAAAGAGGAGAACGCAACTTGGCTCGTATTGCCGGCGTTAATATTCCAACGAACAAGCGCGTGGACGTGGCACTGCGCTACATTCACGGGATTGGCCCGTATTTCGCAAAGGAGATTTGCGAAAAGGCCAACGTCCCGCCTGAGCGGCGCGTGAACGAGTTGGCGGATTCAGACGTCATCACAATCCGCGAGATCATCGACCGCGACTACACGGTCGAGGGCGATCTGCGCCGCGATGTTGCCATGAACGTGAAGCGGCTGATGGATCTGGGCTGTTATCGCGGTCTACGACACCGTCGTGGGCTGCCTGTGCGCGGGCAACGCACGCACACCAACGCGCGTACGCGCAAGGGTCCGGCCAAGCCGATCGCGGGCAAGAGGAAGTAATCAGATATCGCCGGAGGGCCCGCGCGATGCGCGCGGCAGCGAACCGGCGCGAAGCGTCACGAAAGGTGAAACGAAACGATGGCTAAGGAACGCGCGCGGGTCCGCCGCCGGGAGAAGAAAAACATTACCTCGGGCGTGGCGCATGTGAGCGCGACGTTCAATAACACCATGATCACGATCACGGATGCGCAGGGCAATGCGGTGTCCTGGGCGTCGGCTGGCGGCATGGGCTTCAAGGGCTCGCGAAAATCCACGCCTTTTGCGGCACAGATGGCCGCGGAAGAGGCAGGCAAAAAGGCGCTTGAGCACGGCATGAAGACCCTCGACGTTGAGGTGCGCGGGCCGGGCTCGGGCCGGGAGTCTGCATTGCGCGCCTTACAGGCATGCGGCTTCCAGGTGACCTCGATCCGCGATGTCACGCCGATCCCCCACAACGGCTGCCGCCCGCCGAAGCGCCGCCGCGTCTGATCTGCCAACCGGCATGTGTCGCCCGTGCGATAGTCGCCCAGCAGGCGATGCGTGAGAGCGAACACTGCGCGCCCGCACTAAATAGGAGCGTATTCGAATGCAAGTTATCCAGAAGAATTGGCAGGACCTCATCAAGCCGAAAAAGCTCGATGTCAAGCTCGGCCGCGATTCCCGGCGTACGGGCACCATCGTCGCTGAGCCGTTGGAGCGCGGCTTTGGCCTGACGCTCGGCAACTCACTGCGCCGGGTGCTGCTCTCTTCGCTTCAGGGCGCCGCCATTACCAGTGTGCATATTGACGGCGTGTTGCACGAGTTTTCCTCGGTTCCCGGCGTGCGCGAGGACGTCACGGACATCGTGCTGAACATCAAGGAGATCGCCGTGCGCGTCCATTCGGAGGGCACCAAGCGCATGGTGCTGCGCAAAGAAGGCCCCGGCGTGGCGACGGCCGGCGATATTGAGACAGGCGCCGATGTCGAGATCCTCAACCCGGATCAGGTACTGTGTACGCTGGACGAGGGCGCCTCGATCCGTATGGAATTCACCGCCGGCCTCGGTAAGGGATATGAGCCATCCGAGCGCAACCGCCCTGAAGACGCGCCGATCGGGCTGATCCCCGTCGACAGCCTTTACAGCCCGGTCAAGAAGGTCTCCTACAAGGTCGAGAACACCCGTGAGGGTCAGATCCTGAACTACGATAAGCTCACGATGGATATCGAGACCGACGGCTCTGTGGCGCCCGATGACGCGGTCGCCTATGCCGCCCGGATTCTGCAGGATCAGCTCAACGTCTTCGTCAACTTTGCCGAGCCGGAGCGGCCGTCGGCTGAAGAATCCGTCCCCGAGCTGGAATTCAACCCGGCGCTGCTGAAGAAAGTCGATGAGCTAGAATTGTCGGTGCGCTCGGCCAACTGTCTGAAGAACGACAACATCGTTTATATCGGCGACCTGATCCAGAAGAGCGAAGCGGAGATGCTGCGCACGCCCAACTTCGGGCGCAAGTCGCTTAACGAGATCAAGGAAGTGCTCGCCTCGATGGGCCTGCATTTGGGCATGGATGTGCCGAACTGGCCACCGGAGAACATCGAGGAACTGGCAAAGCGCTACGAGGATCAATACTAATACCGGCGTGCCCCGGCACGCCCGCCCCGTCAGGGAGACATAAGATGCGCCACCAGAATGCCGGCCGCAAGCTGAACCGGACCGCGAGCCACCGCCGGGCGCTGTTCCGTAATATGGCGGATGCGCTCATCAAGCATGAGCAGATCATCACGACCCTGCCAAAGGCCAAGGAACTCAGCCCTGTGGTCGATAAGTTGATTACGCTGGGTAAGCGCGGCGATCTGCACGCGCGTCGGCTCGCTGCGACGCGGATGAACGATGAGGCGATGGTCAGTAAGCTGTTCAATGTGCTCGGCCCGCGCTATGCAGAGCGCAACGGCGGCTATACGCGCGTGCTGAAAGCTGGCTTCCGCTATGGCGACGGCGCGCCGATGGCGGTCATCGAGCTTGTTGACCGCGATCCGGAGGCGCGGGGGCAGGATTCCGGTCCGACGCAGGAACAGGCCGAGGAAGAACAGGGCGAGGACGCGATGGCGTAGGCAGGCCTGGCGGCCGGCGGCGCAGGCTTCAACACGCAGCAGGGACCGTACGCGATGACCCGATCGGTTCGCCTTGCACTGATTGCGACCGCCCTAGTCGTTGCCGCGGCTCTAGTGGCCCAATTCGCCACGCCCGAAAGCGCCAGGAGCCAGCAAGACCAAGCCCAGGAGCCGCGGATCGAACGCGCGCTTCCGGCCGACCGGCGTCAGATCCGGCTTTCCTTCGCTCCGGCAGTCGATAAAGCCACGCCGGCCGTCGTAAACATCTACGTGCGCCAACGCTCGCAGGCCCCACGCTCGCCGGTTTTCAGCGACGAGTTCTTCAGGCGCTTCTTCGGCCGGGAGTTTGATATTCCGCGCCAGCGCGCGCAGCGCTCGCTTGGCTCCGGCGTTATCGTAAGCGCTGACGGCTTGGTCGTGACCAACTATCACGTGATCCGCGGGCGCAAGGGCCGCAGTACAGATGATATCGACATCAAGGTGTCGCTCGCGGACGGGCGGGAATATTCCGCGCAAATAATCCTCGAAGATAAACGTACCGACCTGACCGTCCTCAGACTGGAAGGCGACGGCGAAACCTTCCCGCATATTCAGTTCGCCAATTCGGACAATCTGCAGGTGGGCGATCTCGTGCTGGCGATCGGCAACCCCTTCGGCGTCGGACAGACTGTCACGAGCGGCATCGTCTCGGCGACGGCGCGTACGCGGGTCGGGATAACGGATTATCAGTTCTTTATTCAAACAGACGCAGCCATTAACCCGGGCAATTCGGGCGGCGCGCTTATCGATATGGATGGGCGTCTGGTCGGCGTTAACACAGCGATCTTCTCGCGCAGCGGCGGCTCCCAAGGCATCGGCTTTGCCATCCCGTCCAATATGGTGCGCGTGGTTGTCGACTCTGCCCTTCAGGGCGATACGGTGCAGCGGGCCTGGGTCGGCGTGAGCGTTCAAAACGTCACGTCCGACCTGGCGGAGGGGCTGGGGCTGCCGCGTCCATCTGGCGCGCTGATCGTTGATGTGGCGCCGGGGAGCCCGGCGGACCAAGCTGGCCTGCGTGAGCGCGACGTTGTCCTCAGTGTGGCGGGCCGGAGCATTGCGGATGGGGACGCCCTTCGCTACCGGATCGCGACGCAGGGCATCGGCGGCGAAGCGACATTCGAGATTTGGCGGGATGGCTCGCGCAGGACTGTGGAGGTTGCATTGCGCGCGCCCCCGGAAGATCCGCCGCGCAACACAACCACGCTCGATGGGGATCACCCGTTCGCCGGCGCCACTGTCGAGAACCTTTCGCCCGCCGTTGCCGAAGAGTTGCGGCTGCGCGAGACATCCGGCGTCGTCGTACGCGAAACCGAAAGTTATTCGCCCGCACGGCGCGTTGGTTTTCGCCCCGGCGATATCATCGTCGAGGTGAATGGCGAGGAGATTAGCCGTGTCCAAGATCTCCAAGGCGTGGCGCGCCGTGGATCACGCGTTTGGCGACTGAGCATACAGCGCGGGGGTGAGCTCTTGCGCACGGTCATCCGCTGGTAGCATGAGAAAGAAGGGCCATGGCCTCGTTGTTTGAAGCCGCGGGGCTAGAAGACAGCGCGCCGCGCCCGCTGGCCGACCGGCTGCGCCCGCAAACGCTGGCCGAGGTTGCCGGACAGGATCATTTGCTCGGCTCTGGCGCGCCGCTCGCGCGGATGGTGGAGAGCGGCAGTCTGCGCTCAGTCATTTTCTGGGGGCCGCCCGGCACCGGCAAGACCACAGTGGCGCGCCTGCTCGCCACGCTGTCCGGCTACGAATTTGAGCAGCTTTCCGCGATAACCTCAGGCGTGCAGGGGCTGCGCGAGACCTTCGAGCGTGCTCGTAAGCGCCGGCACGACGGCATTGCCACGGTGCTGTTCATCGACGAGATCCACCGCTTCAACCGCGCGCAGCAGGACGCCTTTCTGCCGGTTATGGAGGACGGGACGATCACGCTGATTGGGGCAACAACGGAAAACCCGTCTTTTGAGCTAAACGGGGCACTGCTCTCACGCGCGACGGTGCTGCGCTTTCACCGGCTGGGCGAGACGGCGCTTGAGACGCTGCTGCAACGGGCCGAGGCCGCGCAAGGCGCCCGCGCGCCGCTTACCGACAAGGCCCGCGCCCAACTCATCAACATGGCCGACGGTGATGGCCGCGCGCTCATCAATCTGTTCGAGGACCTGATGGCCGCGCACGATGAGGCAGCCGACGCTCTCGACATTGAAGCGCTCGCCAACCTGGTCCAGCGCCGCGCGCCGCTGTATGACAAGAGCCGGGACGCGCATTACGACCTCATCAGCGCGCTGCACAAGTCGGTGCGCGGCTCGGACCCCGATGCGGCGCTTTACTGGCTCGCGCGCATGCTAAATGGCGGCGAGGACCCGCTTTACATCGCGCGGCGGCTCGTGCGCATGGCGGTGGAGGACATCGCGCTGGCCGAGCCGCACGCGCTCTCGCTGGCGATTGCCGCGAAGGATGCCTACGACTTCCTCGGCAGCCCGGAAGGCGAGCTGGCGCTGGCGCAGGTGACAGTACATCTGGCGCTCGCGCCGAAGTCGAACGCCGTCTACACCGCCTTTAAGGGCGCGATGGCCAGCGCGCGCGATACCGGCTCGCTGCCGCCGCCGCGCCACATCCTCAATGCGCCGACCAAACTGATGAAGGATGAGGGCTACGGCGAAGGCTACGCCTACGATCATAATTCGCCCGAGGGGTTTTCCGGGCAGGACTATTTCCCTGAGAATATGGCGAGGACAAGTTACTACCACCCCACCGATCGCGGCTATGAGCGCGAGCTGGCTGAGCGCTTGGCGCTGTTCCGCGATTTGCGCGAGCGAGGCGGCGGCTGACACGCATCAATGTTTGGCGCGCGGCGCGAATATGCTATAGCCAAGCCGAAAACAGCGCCGGGACCAAGCGGCAGGCCAGCACGGCGGGCGAGGCAAGATGGTGAATTTCAGCGACCTGTGGGACGCGCATCCCACAAATCTGGGCAACCAGGCGCCCTGCCGAACAAGCGGCGTCGCCAATTTCGTCAATCAGTGCGCGATCCGCATGGGCGTTTGCCTGCGCGATGCGGGCGTTGGGCCCGGCCAGATCAACGGCGCGATCACATGCCGTTATGCCCGCAACACCGGCCACCACGACGGCGACATGCACTATATCCGGGCCAAGGAGCTCGGCAATGCGCTGGCGCGTGCGCGCATCGAAGGTCTGTCGCCGACGCTGAAACTGGAAAACCCGGCCGATTTCGCCAACGAACTAGACGGGCGTACGGGCATCATCTTCTTCAATGGCTATTGGTGGCGCACGAGCGATACGACCCGCCCGACCGGCGACCACATTGACCTGTGGAACGGCTGGCGCACGACCGCCAAGATGCTGCTGCCTTGGTTCGGTTGGCTCGGCGGCTATGACAAGTCGGGCGAAATCTGGTTCTGGGAGGTCTCGTGAAGGCGATATTCGGCATTTTGTTCTTCGTGATTTTCGCGGTGCCGGGCGCGCGGGTGGCTGGCTTTGCCAGTACCGAGCTGATCGCCACACAGCGCTTCGAAAACCCGGATCAGGTCGCTCAGTTCACGACCGCCATCGAGTTAGGCGTGACGCTGGTTTTTGCGCTCATCGGCGCGTTCTTCGGGGTCTGGCTTGCTGGGCGGTTACGGCCGATGTTTTTCCGCAAGTCATCCTGATCAGGCATAGCGACGACAGCGCGACGCGCGCTGCACAGGCACTCATGAGTCTTGTTCTGCTTGCCGCCGCAGGCGGCGCCATCGGCGCAGCGCTGCGTCACCTCACCAATGTGTTGTGTGGCCAACTGTTCGGCGCGGCCTTCCCGTGGGGCACGTTCGCCGTGAATGTGGTAGGGTCATTGGCGATGGGCTTGCTGATCGCCGCGCTGGCTCTGCGCTGGAGCGCGCCGCTTGAAGTCAGGACTTTTCTCGCAACCGGCGTTCTCGGCGGTTTCACGACGTTCTCGGCGTTTTCGATGGATTTCGCCTTTTTGTTTGAGCGCAAGGCTTATATCGGCGCGTTCAGTTATGCTGGCGGCACGGTGCTGCTGTCGCTGCTTGCGGTGTTTGCCGGCCTTGCGCTGGGCCGCATGATGTTTTCGTAAGTCAGCTATGGCGAGTGTGGAGAAAAAGCAGGTCGCGCCCGGGGAGAACGGCATGCGGCTGGACCGCTGGTTCGCCGCGCATTACCCCGGCCTCTCTTACGGGCGGCTGCAGAAACTGTTGCGCTCCGGGCAGGTGCGAATTGATGGCGGGCGCGCGAAAGCCAATACGCGTATCGAACAAGGCCAGGAGATCCGGGTTCCGCCGCTGCCGCAGCCGAGCGCCGAGGCCCCAGCCACCACTGAAAAACCTCTTAGCGGCGACGACATCGCGTTTGTCCGCAGTCTGACCATCCACAAGGACGACGACATCCTCGCGCTCAACAAGCCGCCGGGGCTGGCCGTTCAGGGGGGTAGCAGCACGACCGAACATTTGGACCGGCTGCTCGATGGTCTCACATTCGAGAAAACCGAGCGCCCGCGCCTCGTTCATCGTCTGGATAAGGATACCAGCGGGGTACTGCTGCTGGCGCGCTCGCGGGATGCGGCGGCGAAACTGGGCCGCAGCCTCAAACACCGTAGCGCCAGGAAACTCTATTGGGGGCTGGTCATCGGCGTGCCGAGACCTGCGCAGGGCGAAATTAACCTGGCACTGGCCAAGCATGGCGGGCGCGGCGACGAGCGGGTGCATCCTGTTGACCCAAACCATCAAGGCGCGAAACCGGCGACCACCCGCTATGCCGTTCTGGAGCCTGCGGGCAAACGCATGGCCTGGCTGGCCATGACGCCGATTACCGGACGCACGCACCAGCTCCGCGCGCATGCTGCGGCGATTGGGCACCCGCTCGTCGGCGACGGGAAATACGGCGGGGCGCAAGCCCATCCCGGCGGTGAAATTCCGCGTAAGCTGCACCTCCATGCGCGGCGCGTTGTCCTCCCCCATCCGGCTGGCGGAATGTTCGACATCAGCGCGGCGTTGCCGCAGCATATGCGGTGTACTTGGGATGTGCTGGGTTTCGATCCCGAGGATGATCGCGATCCGTTCGCAGCACAATGAGAATGCACCAATCCGAAGAGGCCGTTTTGAACGAGCACAAACCTTCCAGGACGGCGGCAAACCGGTTTTACGAGGCGGCCTGGGCCGAGGCGGGCGAAGCCGGCTGGCAGGTGATGCTCGATGGCCGGCCGGTTCACACGCCCCAGCAGTCGCGGCAAGTGCTGCCGTCACGGCCGCTGGCTGAGGCCATCGCGGCAGAGTGGGACGCGCAAGGCGGGGAGATCAACCCGACTGCGATGCCGCTAACCCGGCTTGCGAATAGCGCAATCGACCGGGCGGCGCCGCGCCGTGAAGAGGTGATCAGCGGGCTTGTCGCCTATGGCGAAACCGATCTGTTGTGCTATCGCGCGCAGTGGCCGCAGAAACTGGTGGCGCTGCAAGCACAAAGCTGGGACCCCATCCTCGCCTGGTTGGCCCAGACCCTCGGCGCGGAGCTAACCGTCGTCGCCGGAATTATGCACACCCCGCAGCCGCCGGAGGCCATTGCCGCGCTCACGCAGGCGGTGCGGGCGTATGACGATTTCGCGCTGACAGCCATGAACCAGATGACCACGCTCACCGCCTCGCTCGTGCTGACGCTGGCGGTGGCGCGTGCGCGTCTGGACGCCGCAGAGGCCTGGCGCACAGCGCATCTGGACGAGGATTGGCAGATCAGCCAATGGGGCGAAGAGGCGGCGGCGCGTCAGCGGCGTGAGGCGCGCTGGGCCGATATGGCGGCTTCCGCCCGGTTCCTTGCGCTTTCGCAAAACCGTGAGTGACGCGACAACAGATCAGCGCTTGTGAGCGTTTGCGCGCGGCCCTATAACCGGCGGGCCACATGCCGCGCATGGCGGGCATGGCGGCTTTTCAATCGCGTAGACCGAACAAGGGCTTTGAATTATGGCCGAGACGAGTATGGCCGGGCAAACGGTGGCGCTTGCCGCTGTGCTGGCCGCAGGAACGTTCTTGCTCTACTTTCTGAAGCATGTATTGGATGCGGCGCGCGCATGGCATGACGAGCAACGCCGGGCCGAGCGCCTGATCTGCGCGCTTTACGCCGAGATCGAGGCCAATGTGCATGATCTGCAGGCGTTTCTCGATGGTAGCCGCGGATGGGAGCGGACGATCCGCGAAAGCAATGCCGCAGCTTCTGGTATGCCCGGGCGGATCGGGCATGACATGGTGTATCAGACTCATCTGGTCGAGCTTGCGAGTCTGCCGCGCGCAGTGATCTACAAGGTCGTGTCATTCTACAGTCACCGGGAACGGCTGACCGCGCTTCTTGCCCGCCTTGACGACATGATGGAGGCTGGCGCAGAGCGCGAGCAACAGATCGCAGTGGTCCAGCAGGCCCGACAGATCGCGCAGGAAGGCGTCGCGTTCGGCAAGGAAGTTCTTTACGGGCTGGAGGTGAACGCGCCAATCGACCTCGTCAACGCCGCGCTGCGCCGCCAGAGCGGCAGCCTGCGCCCCGAAGTGGCTTAGGCGCGGATCGCAGGCGTGGCCGACGCAACGCTCACAGCAACCGTTCGGGATCAGCGCCTGGCGATCCTGGCCCTGGTTGCCGGGGCGCTGGCCATCGCGTTTGCGCCGATCTTCGTGCGGCTGAGCGAGACCGGACCGGCGGCTACGGCGTTCTGGCGCGCCGCGCTGGCCGTGCCTGTGCTGATGCTTCTGGCGCGCAGGACGCGGCCGGGCGGCAAGACGCCAGTGCCAGTGCGCCTGCCGGTGATCCTGTGCGGGCTGTTTTTTGCGGCCGATCTCGGGGTCTGGCATTACGCGATCGTCTACACCACTGTCGCTAACGCGACATTGCTCGCCAACCTCGCACCGATTTTCGTCGCGCTGGCAGCCTGGCTCTTGTTCAATGAGCGGATCACACGGCTGTTCATCCTCGGATTGGGGTTTGCGATCAGCGGGGCGGCGATGCTCACGGGCGCGAGTTTCAGTCTCGATCCGACGCAGGTCTTCGGCGATTTGCTCGGCGTGCTTACGGCGGTGTTTTACGGCGCTTATCAGCTCAGCGTGGCGCGGCTGCGCCGGTTCCATGCAGCCTTCAGCATCATGGCGTGGAGTTCGGTGTTCACCGCGGCGGGATTGCTGATCGCTGCCACTGCGCTGGGTGAGACGCTACTGCCGGAAACGATTGCAGGGTGGGGCGTCCTGTTTGGCGTGGCGCTGGTCAGCCAGGTCGCTGGGCAGACGCTCATCACTTACGGGTTCGCGCATCTCCCCGCGGCGTTTTCATCAGTCAGTCTGCTGCTTCAGCCGATGGCGGCCGCGGCCCTGGCCTGGCTGCTGCTGGGTGAGACGCTAACATGGTCGCATTTGCTCGGCGGCGCGGTGATCCTTATTGGAATCTATTTGGCCCGGCGCGGCAGCCGACGCGCATGACACGCGGCGGACTTTTGGGCGCGCGCGCAGCGTGCTAAGCACGATAAGAACCAGAACGGCAACGGCGAGGAAACGATGAAGGAAGTCCTGGCGGAGATGGAGCGGCGGCGCGAGGAGTCGCGCCTGGGCGGCGGCCAGAAGCGGATCGACGCGCAGCACGCGCGCGGCAAGCTGACGGCGCGCGAGCGCATCGCCCTGTTGCTCGATGAAGACTCGTTCGAGGAATACGACCGCTATGTCGAGCACCGCTGCACAGATTTTGGCATGGCCGAGCAAAAGGTGCCGGGCGACGG
>CAYXPZ010000065.1:0-12133 GCA_964466965.1 uncultured Hyphomicrobiaceae bacterium | reverse complement strand
GATCAGCCAAGGCCAAGCGCGCTGCGCAAGCAGCAGCGCAAGGCCGGCCAGCAAAACCAGGTACACCATCTTTGACCCTCCGCGATTGTCGCTGTAGATGATCCTCGTGGCAGTTATACAAGCAGTTCGGCGGCAGGCCGGATCGCTGTGGCGGCGCGAGGAGCAGGCGGATGACAACGACAACTTTGCAGGGGCCGCCGGACACCACCGCCTCAGCCGCGCTCAAGATCTGGGCGCTGCTGCTGGGCATGGGGGCGATGCTGGCGGGCAACGGCCTCCAGAGCAGTTTGCTCGGGCTTCGCGCCGAAGCCGAAGGGTTTGGCGACACCGTCACCGGCCTGATGATGTCAGGATTTTACGTTGGCTTCTTGGCAGGCTCCTTGCTCACACCCATACTGCTGCGCAACGTGGGGCATGTGCGGACCTTTGCTGCGCTCGCCTCGCTGGCCTCGATCGCCATCCTCGTGCACAGCCTCTACGTCTATCCCAGCGTCTGGACGGCGATGCGCTTTTTGACCGGCCTGAGTTTCGCCGGGCTCTACGTGGTCACGGAAAGCTGGCTCAACCACAGCGTCCCGAACAAGCTCAGGGGCAGCATCCTGGCGCTTTACTGGGTGATCGGCTATCTGGGGCTCGCCGCTGGGCAGGGGATGCTCAACGCGGCGGCGCCCGAGACACCTCACCTGTTTATCTTGTGTTCCATCGTCATCTCGTTCGCGCTGGTGCCGATCCTGCTGACCGCCACGCCTCAGCCAGATGTTTCGACGCCGCAGTCCGTCAGCATCACGTACCTCATCCGCAAAGCGCCGCTCGGCGCGATCGGCTGTTTCGCGACCGGCATCGGCCAGGGCGTGATCCTCGGCATGGCGCCGGTCTACGCAAGCAAGCTGGGCCTTTCGGTCGCGGAAGTCTCCGTTTTCATGATCGCCCTGGTGATGGGCGGGGTCGTGTTGCAATGGCCGCTGGGCAAGCTGTCCGACGTGTTCGACCGGCGCAAGGTGATCCTCGCCATCGCCGTCACCGCCGCGCTCGCGTCGTTATTGATGCAGGCGCTCGCCGGCGTCTCCTTTATGGCGCTGCTGCTGGCCTGCGCCCTGATGGGGGGGCTGGTGCTGAGTCTTTATCCGATCTTCCTCGCCTACACCAATGACTGGCTTGAGCCCAACCAGATGGTGGCGGCAAGCGGGACGCTCGTGCTGCTTTTCGGCGCGGGCGCGATCCTTGGCCCGTCCGGCGCGGGCTGGCTGATGAGCTTTTTCGGGCCCGAGGGATTCGCGGCCTATCTCGCGCTGATCCATCTGGGTATCGCAGCGTTCACGATTTACCGCATGACGCGCCGCGCCGCGCCGGAGGACCAGGGCGATTATGTGCTGGGGCCGTCGCAGCCCGCGCCGTCGGCAACGCTGTGGGCCGAGGAGATGGCCGAAGGCTCAGATGCGCAGACGCTTGACAGCGAGGCGGTCGAAACCGGGGACGCGCGCTGAACGTTTCAGCCTGTCATCTTGCGTTTGCAAAACGGTCGACAAGCGCGGGAAAGTGTTTTAAGACAGCGCACAACTTCCCATGCATTTGGCGGAACAGGAATTGGCGGCAGCGCATCAGCGCAGCCTGCGGCACAGGGTTTGAACCATGAACATTATCGAGGACATTGAGCGGGAGCAGGCCGCGGCGATTGAGCAAAAGCGCAGGATCCCGCCTTTTCAACCCGGCGACACCGTGCGTGTGAACGTTCGCGTCGTCGAGGGTAACCGCACGCGCGTCCAGGCGTATGAAGGTGTGTGCATCGCGCGTAGCGGCCGCGGCTTTCAGGAAAGCTTTACCGTGCGCAAAATCTCCTACGGCGAGGGCGTCGAGCGCGTCTTCCCGCTGTATTCGCCTTTGATCGAAGGGATCGAGGTGATGCGCCGCGGCAAGGTGCGCCGCGCGAAACTTTATTACCTTCGCGGCCTGCGCGGCAAGGCGGCGCGTATTCCCGAGCGGCGCGACGCCCGCGTACGCGCCGGCGGCGCAGCCAAGCCGTTCAAGGGCTTCAAGAAGCCGAAGGGATCGCCTGATGACCTTACCCGGATTTCCGGAATTACCAGTGACGTGCAGTCTCAGCTGCGCAAGCTGGGCGTCATTCAGTACCAGCAGATTGCCGCGTTCACCGACGATGACATCGCCAAAGTGGATGATGCGCTTGGCTTGGGTGGCCAGATCGAGCGCGATAACTGGGTCGATCAGGCACGTGACTTGATGGCCGCGGCGACGGTGGATGAGGTGCCTGCGGTTGAAGAAGACGAAAGCGCGGAGCAAGCCGAGGGGCATGAGGCCAAGTCTTGAGCCGGGCAAGCTTTCCCGCTCGCAGACTTTGCGCTTGCATTGCTGATGCCGATATAACCAGTCAGCAGGCTTCATAATCGGAGGATAAGGAGATGGCGAGAACCGGCGGACGAACCCTCTACGACAAGATCTGGGACGATCACCTTGTCGATACGCAGGAGGATGGAACGTCGCTGATTTATATCGACCGCCATCTTATTCATGAAGTCACTAGCCCGCAGGCCTTCGAGGGGCTGCGGCTCGCTGGACGACAGGTCCGCAAACCGGCAAGCACGCTGGCCGTGGTCGACCACAATGTTCCGACCACCGACCGCTCCGCAGGCATCGACGATCCCGAGAGCGCGCTGCAGGTCAAGACGCTGGCGGACAACTGCGCCGAATTCGGCATCGATTACTTTGATGAGACCGACGAGCGTCAGGGCATCGTCCATATCATCGGTCCAGAGCAGGGCTTCACGCTGCCCGGCACGACGATCGTCTGCGGCGACAGCCACACCTCCACGCACGGCGCGTTCGGCGCGCTGGCGCATGGCATTGGCACCTCGGAAGTTGAGCATGTGCTGGCGACCCAGACGCTTATCCAGTCCAAGGCCAAAAACATGCGCGTCGTCGTGGATGGTGAGATCCCCCGCGGCGTCGGCGCGAAAGACATCATCCTCGGCATCATTGGCCAGATCGGCACCGCCGGCGGCACCGGCCATGTCATCGAATATGCGGGCGAAGCCATCCGTGCGCTGTCGATGGAAGGCCGCATGACGGTGTGCAACATGTCGATCGAGGCGGGCGCGCGCGCCGGCATGATCGCGCCGGATGAGCGCACCTTCGAGTATCTCAAAGGCCGCCCACGTGCGCCGAAAGGCGCCGCTTGGGAAATGGCGATGCGTCACTGGGAAACGCTCTATTCCGATGATGACGCCGAATTCGACATCGAGGTGCGTCTCGATGCAGCTAATCTGCCGCCGCTGGTGACCTGGGGCACCAGCCCGCAGGATGTCGTTGCGATCGACGGCCGGGTGCCGGACCCGGCGGACCTGGAGGATGAGGGGAAAGCCGCTGCGGTGCGTCGGGCGCTGGATTACATGGGGCTGACCCCAGGCACCAGGATCACTGATATCAAACTCGATCGGGTGTTTATCGGCTCTTGCACCAATGCGCGGATCGAGGATCTGCGCGCCGTGGCGCAGATCGTCGCTGGGCAGCGCGTGAAGGAAAGCGTCGAGGCGATGATCGTGCCGGGGTCAGGATTGGTGAAGGCGCAGGCCGAGGCCGAGGGGCTCGATAAAATATTTCGGGCAGCGGGCTTTGAATGGCGTGAGCCGGGTTGCTCGATGTGCTTGGCCATGAACGCGGACAGGCTCGCCCCGGGCGAGCGCTGCGCCTCGACCTCGAACCGTAACTTCGAGGGCCGGCAGGGCTTCAAGGGCCGCTCACATCTGGTCTCTCCGAGCATGGCGGCGGCGGCGGCGATCGCGGGTCATTTCGTCGATGTGCGCGAGATGACGCCTGGACCGCAGAGCGTCGCGGCGGAATAGCGCTGCGTCCGCCGGCTGCTACTGCGCGCCCACGACCAGACACTCAACCGAGCGCCGCTTCAAACTGTCGCAGGCTCGCCGCGCCTCCGGCTTGTCGAAGCCACCGAAACGCGCGCGGAACACCTGGCGTCCGCGCACCTTGGCTTGGATAGCACGGTGCGGATAGTCGTCGAGCAGGTTGCCTGCCTTGGTAGAAACGCTGGCGAGACGCCGACGGGCGTCTTCGGCCGAGGCGTATGCTCCCACCTGAACGTGATAAGGGCCATCGAGGCCGTGATCAGAGCGCGCAGAGCCGCGCGCCGGCGGATCCGGCTGATGCCGCGCCCGTAGGTGCGGCGCGGGAAGGAGGCGTGCCTGAAGCTTGCGCCGGGGCACGGGGGATGCGGCGTTCCCAGGCGTGTGGGCCGTTGCAGAGGACTGCACGTGCTTGAACAGCATGGCGTGCGATGAATCGGGCATTGCGGCCAGCCTCTGGCGTATCTGCCGTTCGCGTGGTGATGGCGCGAACGCGGGATTGCGCCGCGGCAGATGGGCCGTCATTTCCGGGGCGCGGACAGAGGCTTTCGACCATGCCGCATCCAGCAGCCGACGCGCCCGGGCGTCGCGCGCGCGTCCGGACGATCCGCCCATAACCACACCGATCAGCCGTTTTTCGCCGCGCCGCGCGGCGAGCATGACATTGAAGCCGGACGCGCGGATAAAGCCGGTCTTGAGCCCCTCAAGTCCTTCGTAACTGAACAGCAGTCGGTTATGGTTGCGGTATGTCTTCCCGCGGTATTTGGCATAGCGCGTCTTAAATTGCTGGGCGTATTCCGGGAAGTCGGCCAGCATGCGCCGCGCGAGGATCGCCATGTCATAAGCGGTGGTTTTCTGGGCGCTGTCGGGCAGCCCGGAGGCGTTTCGAAATGTCGTATCCGTCATACCCATGGCGCGCGCTGTCGCGGTCATCATCTCGGCGAACTTGGCTTCCGAGCCGGCGATGTTCTCTGCAACCGCGGCGGCGACATCGTTCGCGGACTTGGTGACGAGCAAGCGGATCGCCGCACGCACGCTCAGGCTATCGCCCGGCTTGAAGCCAACCTTGGACGGCGGACGCTTCGCTGCATCCGCTGATACGCTCAGCATCGTATCCATGCTGAGACGGCCGTCGCGCAGATAGTCGAACAGAATGTAGAGCGTCATGACTTTCGTCAGCGAGGCCGGATAGCGCACTTCGCGCGCGTTGCTGGCATAAAGCGTCTTGCCGGAATTGCCATCTATGATGAGCGCGGCCTTTGGCGGCGAATATGCACGAGCCTGCGGAACTGCGGCGGCCGCGCCAAGGCAAATCGCCGCACTGATCATCATGATGAAACTGGACAGACACGGGGACTGGCGGGCGACGATTTTTGGCTTCACGGCAAAGCGGATACCGTGCAAACGCATGACCTACTCCCTCATCATCCCGTCGCCGCGCGTTTGGGCTCGTTACTACTGCGATTGCTTGCGTCTAGGTCGCACCCTCCGACAATGGTGCAGGGATCGTTAAGAAGACGTTATGGGCGCAGACGGCGGGAATGAGGCACGCAAAAGGTGACGTTTTGACATCTGCTGGCTCGGACGCTTTTCGACCTCGGCATTTTTCGCTACCCTCAGGGTCAGATAGGCTCGAGACGGAAGACTGCGTAGCGGGCGTCGATGCCGGCCACGATCGCGACAAGAGGATGTTGAACACAGTGGTGCAGCACCATACTCTAACAAGGCGCGTAACACTTACCGGCGAGGGTCGTTATGGCCGATTACGGGCTGCTAAATTCGAACGCGCGGCCGGTATCTCGCGAAACGTGGGGGCGGCCAACTAAGCGGATCAGACACGCGAAGGTTATTTCAGCTTGAAAACAGCCACAAAGAGCGCAGATCATGGTGGATACACCCTGGGCGGCGAAGATGGATACGGCGCATCAGATGGGCAGCATTAAGAGTGGTCTCCTCGTCATGTCGGATGACGACCCAGGGCGGGACGACGGGGAGGGCGATGCACGGACGGGCATTGTTACCAAAACCCGTCCGAAAACGAAGAAGCCGAGCCTATATAAGGTCCTGCTGCTCAATGACGATTACACTCCGATGGAGTTTGTCGTTTATGTGCTCGAACGCTTCTTCAACAAAGGCGCTGAAGAAGCCACGCAGATCATGCTGCATGTACACAACAAGGGTGTGGGCATCTGCGGCGTCTACACCTACGAAGTTGCCGAGACGAAGGTCACTCAAGTCATGAGTTTCGCCAGGCAGCATCAGCACCCTCTTCAATGTACCATGGAAAAGGAGTGAATTCGGATCGTGCCCTCGCTCTCTACAAGTTTGGAAGAATCGCTCCACCGTGCTCTCGAATACGCCAATGAGCGCAGTCACGAGTACGCAACGCTTGAACATCTTCTGCTGTCGCTGATCGACGATCGCGATGCATCCGCCGTGATGCGGGCGTGCAGTGTCGATCTCGATGATTTGCGCGGCAAGCTGATCGAGTATCTCGACAACCAACTGGACAACCTGATCCTGGAAGACGGCAGCGAGGCCCAGCCTACTGCAGGCTTCCAGCGCGTGATCCACCGCGCGGTCGTGCATGTGCAGTCTTCGGGCCGCGAAGAAGTGACGGGCGCGAATGTGCTGGTCGCAATCTTCAACGAGCGTGAAAGCCATGCGGCCTATTTCCTGCAAGAACAGAATATGTCGCGCTTCGATGCGGTGAACTTCATTTCGCACGGCATCGCCAAGCGCCCCGGCATGTCCGATCCGCGGCCGGCCCGCGGCGTGGAGGATGACGCGGCAACGATGGATCAGGGCGAAGAGAAGAAGCGCTCGGGCGACGCCCTGGATGTCTACTGCGTTAATCTCAACGAGAAGGCCAGCGAAGGCCGTATCGATCCCTTGATCGGCCGTGAGCGTGAGGTTAATCGCACCATACAGGTTCTGTGCCGGCGGCAGAAAAATAACCCGCTGTTTGTTGGCGATCCGGGCGTCGGCAAGACCGCCATCGCGGAAGGTTTGGCGCGCAAGGTTGTCAATGGTGAGGTTCCCGAAGTTCTGTCAAACGCCACGATCTTCCAGCTTGATATGGGCGCGCTTCTGGCCGGTACGCGCTACCGCGGTGATTTCGAGGAGCGGCTCAAAGCGGTGATGCGCGAGATTGAGGCTTATCCCGGCGCGATCATGTTCATCGACGAAATCCACACTGTGATCGGCGCGGGCGCAACCTCAGGCGGTGCGATGGACGCCTCGAACCTGCTGAAGCCTGCACTCCAGTCAGGTGTGCTGCGCTGCATGGGATCGACGACCTACAAGGAATACCGCCAGCACTTCGAGAAGGATCGCGCCCTGGTGCGCCGGTTCCAGAAGATCGACGTTAACGAGCCGAGCGTCGAGGATGCGGTTGAGATTCTCAAAGGGCTAAAGCCGTATTTCGAGGACTTCCACGGTCTGAAGTACTCTAATCAGGCAATGCGCGCGGCCGTCGAATTGTCGGCCAAGTACCTGCACGATCGCAAGTTGCCGGACAAGGCGATTGACGTGGTTGACGAAACCGGCGCGTCGCAGATGCTGATCCCCGAGAACAAGCGGCGTAAGACCATTTCGGTGAAGGAGATCGAGGCGACGATCGCGACGATGGCCCGCATCCCGCCGAAGACCGTCACGAAGTCGGATTCTGATCTGCTCAAGAACTTGACTGGCGATCTGAAGCGGGTGGTGTTCGGCCAGGATCAGGCGATTGAGGCGCTGTCCTCGGCGATCAAGCTGGCGCGTGCGGGCCTTCGCGAACCCGAGAAGCCAATCGGCGCGTATCTGTTTTCCGGCCCGACCGGCGTCGGCAAAACCGAAGTCGCACGTCAGCTGGCCTCGCTGATGGGCGTGGAACTCCTGCGTTTCGATATGTCGGAATACATGGAGCGTCATACGGTGTCGCGGTTGATCGGCGCGCCGCCGGGCTATGTCGGTTTTGATCAGGGGGGTCTGCTGACCGACGGCGTCGACCAGCATCCGCATTGCGTGCTTCTGCTCGATGAGATCGAGAAGGCGCATCCGGACCTGTTCAATGTGCTGCTGCAGGTTATGGACCACGGCAAGCTGACTGACCACAACGGCAAGCAGATCGACTTCCGCAATGTGATCCTGATTATGACGACTAATGCGGGCGCGATGGACCTGGCGAAATCGGCGATCGGCTTCAACCGGAGCAAGCGCGAAGGCGAGGACGAGGACGCGATCAAGAAGCTGTTTACGCCGGAATTCCGCAACCGTCTGGACGCGGTGATCCCGTTCGGGAATCTGGGCAAGCCGGTCATCAGCAAGGTCATCGAGAAGTTTGTCTTCCAGCTTGAGGCCCAGCTCGCTGACCGCAATGTGTCCATCGAACTCACTGACGCCGCAAAGAACTGGCTCGCCGAGCACGGCTATGATGAGCAGTTCGGCGCCCGCCCGATGGGCCGGGTCATTCAGGAGCACATCAAGAAGCCGCTGGCTGAGGAACTTCTGTTCGGCAAGCTTGAAGGCGGCGGCACGGTGCGCGTTGACGCCGCGGAGCAAGATGGCCGGGAGCAGCTCGTATTTGAGATTGTTGAAAGCCAGCCAAAGGCCAAATCCGACGCTTCGGGCTCCGACGAGCCTGACGATACGGATGAAGGTGATGAAGATGGCGCCGTGGAAACGGCGGCGGGTTCGCAAGGGCCGTCCGATAGCTCGGGCAAGTCGGGCGGCGATGGGCCATCCAGCCCTATTCCGAAAGTGCCGCTTGCGCCATAACGAAGCCGGGGACCGGGGCGCGTTTCGCCGCCCCGGGGCGGCCCCCGGGGCCAGCGCGGCAGGCTGGTATGCTATGACGTCTGACCTCGACACGGTGCGCAAGGCGCTCATTGCACGTCGCGATGAATTGATGGCGCTGAGTGAGATTTCAGCGGACAGCCGTGACGCAGTTGCGCTCGACCAGCAAAGCGTCGGCCGGTTATCGCGCATGGATGCAATGCAGGCGCAGGCTATGGCCAAAGCGAATGAGCGTCATCGTCGCGCGGAACTTTCGCGCATAGAAGCGGCGCTGCGCCGCATCGACGAGGACGAGTACGGCTATTGCCAGAAATGCGGCGAAGAGATCGCGCCGGCGCGTCTTAAAGTCGATCCGGCCGCCGCATTCTGCGTCGCGTGTGCATAACGTTCACCCGCCGAACGTCAGGGCCAGGACAGCGAAAATGCCCAGCCCGATGCAAGTGGCCCAGATGACGGCCCATTTCCACCGCTTCAGGCGGTTCAAGAATGCCGCGGCCCAAGGACCGCCGGTGAACCGTGCATAAAGGGTCACCGCGACCCAGACCGGCGCGCCGAGAAGCAACAGCCGGAACCACGCATTTTCCAGCCCGAAATCGCCAAATGCGCTCCAGACCGGGGCGACACCCAGTACCTTCAGCGATGCAATCACGCACAGCGGGATCAGGAACAGCGCGGCCGTATACATCATGAGCATGTCCCAGGCCCAGATCACCGCGTCGAGCGCTGTCTCGATCCACCGCCATAACCGCCCCATCGCGCCGCCCTGCCTTGCCCGGCCTAACCGAATGGACTATGCCTCAAGCGAGCGTGTCAGCCAACGCAGGGGCAGGGGGCGGTGACAAAATTTGGCTACAAGCCGCGCGTGCTGCAGATGCGCCTGCTGATTTCGGCCGGGCTCACAGCCGCGGCGCTGTCGCTCTGGTTTCTGGCTGGTTGGGGGCTTTCGGGCTTCGACGGGATCCTTGGGGCACTTGCATCGGTTTACTTCGGCACGCGCGTGCTGGGCAACCTGCGCGAGATCGCGTTTGCGCGGCCCGTTGTCCGGATCAGTGAGCACGGCATCCAGGATCGCCGGCTCGGCGCGGCGACGATCCCGTGGACGGCGATCGTGGAAATTAAGCAGGTGACAGGTGGAGTGGGCTCCGGCGCGTTATTTCTCGAAGTGCGCGAGCCAAACCTTTATATCGGCCCATCCAAAGGACTTCTGTGGATTGTCTATGCGTTGCGCCGCAACGCGGACAAGGCGCAGACGGGCTTCCTACCGCTAACGCCCCCCGACGTGCTGGACCTGGGAGAGACCAGCTTGCTCGACGCGGTTGACGCCTACGCGCCGCACGAGATTCCTGTGTCGGCTGCCGGCTCTAGAAGCTGACATTGTTGATCACCCACGCCCCAGCGGCTGCGGTGAGCCCGGCGATCAGAACAGGGGCCAGGGTCCGCACGATCGCGCCGAGCAGGGTTGCAAACGCCGTGAGCGCATTCTGGCCCGCCTCGAATAACTCTCGCCCGGCTTTATAGAGCAGATAGATCACGACGCCTGCGATAATGACGAGCAACACCTGCTTGAGGATCGGCAACTCCGCGAGATTGCTCCACGGGATGCCCCTTATCTGCTCGATGGACCACGTCCAGATGATCTCGACAAAGCGGAAAATGGCTGCGATACCTTCGCGAAGGAAGGCGATCAGTTGATCAACGAATTCCATGGCAATCCTCTCCCGTGCCCCCGCCCCCCAAAAATCTGGGGGACATGGCGTGCACCTTAGAGGAAATACCGGTTTGGCAACAGACGTCGGCAAACCAAAAAAAGCGGGCCGTCCGGCGAACGAACGGCCCGAGTCTAGGGAGGAAACGCCCAAGGAGGGCACGCGGCAGCGATCTCACGATCTTGCCGCGCTGCACAAAATTGGCATTGCGGCGCACAAATTTCAAGGCCTCATCAACACTGCATAACTGTTATGTTGGCGCGCGCGGGATTTTGGCCACGTTCTGGCGGGCTATCTGCCCGAGTTGGCCTAGCGGAATCTGCGCGTCAGCCGAGTTTTCAGAGTGATATTAACTTGGAGACATCATGTCGCAGTCTCACTCTCATGAGACCGAGGAACTTGTGGCTTTCGCGCAGGCTCTTGCGGATGCTTCTAGCGCGATTATTGCGCCGCTGTTCCGAAGAACGATTGCTGACGACAAGTCCTGCGGGGGACCGTTTGACCCGGTGACGGAGGCTGATCGCGGCGCGGAACGCAAACTCCGCGAAATGATCGGCGCGGCGTATCCGGATCATGGCATCGTCGGCGAAGAGTTGGGCGCACACCAGCCGGACGCCGCCCATTGCTGGGTGATCGACCCGATCGACGGGACGCGCGCCTTCATCGCCGGGCTGCCAGTGTGGGGCACCCTAATCGGGCTTATGGCCGAGGGGCGGCCGCTCATTGGTGTGATGGACCAGCCCTTCACCCGCGAGCGGTTCTGGAGCGATGGCGCGGGCGCGTTCTACCGCCTCGGCGACGGCGCGGCCGCGCCGATGACCACCAGCGCGTGCACGCGCCTGGCGGACGCGGTCCTCGCCTGCACGACGCCGGAGATGTTCCGCACAGATGAGGACCAGGCCGGCTTCGCCGCGATGCAGGCACGGTCGCGGCTGACCCGCTTCGGCGGCGATTGCTACAACTATGCGATGCTGGCGATGGGGCTGATCGACGTGGTGGTGGAGGCGCAGCTCAAGAGCTACGACATCGTCGCGCTGACGCCAATCATCGAGGCGGCGGGCGGCCGGGTCAGCACCTGGGACGGCGGCGCGCCGGGCGCGGGCGGGCGGATCGTCGCGGCCGCTACACCGGAGCTGCATGCGGCGGCATTGGAGGTCTTGCAAGCGGCCTAATCCGGATTGCCGTAGGTCTCGAACTTCTCCAGCACCTCGGCCATCGCCGCGTCATCCAGCAGATGCGGCTCGCCCAGCTTCAGCACCTCCAGATACTGCCCCGCCAGATTCTCAACCTCCCCTGCCAGCTCCAGTGCGGCCGCGAGATCCGCCCCGACGGCGATTTGCCCGTGATTGGCGAGCAGGCAGGCTTTGCGCGCACTCAGCGCTTGACCGACATGTGCGGCCAGTTCGGGTGTACCAAAGGTTGCATAAGGCACCAGCGGGATGTCTGTGCCGCCTGCAGCGGCCACCATGTAGTGAAAGGCGGGAATTGATCTGTGCGCGCAGGCAAGCGCTGTGGCGCTTGGCGAGTGACAATGGACGACCGCGCCGGCATCGGGCCGCGCCTGATAGGCCGCCTGGTGGAAGCGCCACTCGCTGGAGGGCTTGCCGCCGCTCGGTGCGCCGTGGGCGTCGACATAGACGATGTCGTCCGGCTCCAGCGCGTCGTAGGCCGCGCCCGATGGCGTAATGAGCATCCCGTCGCCCCAGCGCGCGGAAACGTTGCCCGAGCGGCCAAAGCTCAGGCCGGACGCGCTCATGCGTTTCGCGGTATCGACCACGC
>CAYXPZ010000064.1:0-12197 GCA_964466965.1 uncultured Hyphomicrobiaceae bacterium | reverse complement strand
GGAAACGCGCATGGACGAACAATTCTTCTTCAACATCGACAAAACCGAAGGCGGTACGCCGCGCGAACTGGCGCCGGGCATCACGACGACGGTTTTCCCCGGCGAGCACGCGATGCTCTCCGTTGTCCGCATCGCGCCGAACACGCGCGGCAAGCTGCATCACCACCCGGAAGAGCAATGGGGCTATTGCATCGCCGGCTCAGGCACCCGCATTCAGGGCGAGTTGGAAGTGCCGGTTAAGGCCGGAGACTTCTGGCGCACGCCGGGCGATATGCCGCACACCATGGAATCCGGTGCAGATGGGCTCGTCGTAATGGATGTCTTCGCTCCGCCGCGCGAAGCCTATAAGACGCCAGGCCGCGGCTTTGGTGGACCGGACGAATGAGCGTGCGCCATCACAAGCACGTCTTTACCCGTCTCTCGTCCGATCAGCTGGCGCACTGGCAAGGCTTCGGGACCGCCGAAATCTCCGATTGTCTCGACCGCGCGCAGGCCATGCACGGTGCAATCGGGCCGCTGCGCCCGGAGATGCACGTGATCGGACAGGCCCGCGCCGTCAATTGCATGGTCGCGGACAACAGCGCGCTGCACGCCGCGATCAATCTGGCCGAACCGGGCGATGTTCTGGTTGCCTCGGCCCAAGGCTTCGAGGATGTCGCGGTCTGGGGCGGGCTGATGACGCGCGCGGCGATGGCGCGGGGGATCGCGGGGCTGGTCGTGGATGGCGCGGTGCGCGACAGCGCCGAGATTGCCGGACTGGGCTTTGCCTGCTTCGCGCGGTGCGCGGTTCCGCGCGGGCCCCATAAGGGCTTCGGTGGCAGCGTCGATGCGCCAATATCCTGCGCCGGCGTCACGGTCGCATCCGGCGATCTGATTATTGGAGATGCCGACGGCGTAGCGGTCGTGCCGCTGGCCCGCGCGGAGGCGACGCTCGCCGCAGTCCGGGCGCTGAAAGATCGCGAGGCCGCCACCATCGCAAAAATGGCGCAAGGCGCATCTCTCGCGGACATCTACGGCGTGCCGGAGATCACGGTCGTCGCCCCGGAGCCTCAGGGCTGAGCGCCGCTGGCCACCATGGCGATCTTAGTATTTCGGGCCGACATAGGGCGGATATTTTCGCGCGTCGACACAGGCCCGGCCGTCCCAGTAGTAGTATTCGCCGCAGCTTCGCGGGCGGCGCGCATAATACTGCTCGGAAGGCGCGTCCGTGCCGTCACCGAGATGCGGGCGGCGGGGATCGAAGCCCTGCTCGCTCTCACGAAACGTGCCGGGCTCCTCTTCCTGCACCACGCGGTCATCGCCGTAATGATCGGGATATCTGCGCCGCAACGACGGGTCGTAGTCGGGATAGCCGTCGTAGTAGCGCGATCCACGATGACCGTAAGGATCGCCATACCGCGGATCATAATCATACCCAGCATCGGGATAATAAGGCGCGGGCGGCCCGTAGTAGTCCGGGTCCGAATGGTACGGCGATGCCGGGGGATAGGCCCGATCATAGACAGGATAGGGGCCCTCGTAGTAACGCTGAGGCGGATAATCATAGTAATCGAGCGGCCGATATTGCCCGGCGGCGGTCTCGATGCCGCCAAGAACTCCAAACGTGGCGATCAAAACAATCCATACGCGCGGCATTTGTCTCCCCCTTCGCATCATCGGCCCGTGAATGGCATGCTCCCATGCCGGAGCCTCCCAGCAGCCAAGATAGAACCATTTTGAGACAAAATTGATCCCGAAGCGCAAAAACGGTTAATGGGCAGGCCCAATGCGCGCAGCCAGCCGCTTGCCCGCGCCGCAGCTATAGGTCCAGCCGAACATGCCGTGCCCCACACTGAGCGATAACCGTTCTATGCAGGTTGGACCGACCAGCGGCAGGCCGTCCGGCGTCATCGGGCGCTCGCCCGCCCAGCCATTTGGATCGGCCTCATAATCGGCCGCTTCGGGCAACAGCCGGCGCGCCAGCTCCGTGAGCTTTCGAATGCGCGCCGCCACCACCCGCGTGTCGCCGCGCGCGAACTCGGCAAAACCCGCCACGCGGAAGCGCTCGCCCAAACGGCAGAACACGACCTTATTCGACGCATCTGTGATATTCACGGTGGGTGCGCCTTGCCGCGCTGGCAGCGTGATGCTGAAGCCCTTGATCGGATAGATCGGCAGGCGCAGCCCGGCGGTGCGCCCCAAGGCTTCCGCGTCCGGACCGGCGGCCAGGACGTAATGATCGGCGCCTATATGTCCTTCGGAGGTCTCCAGCCCGCTGATCGCCGCGTTTTCGCGAAGGATACGGCGCACCTGCACGCCGGTGTGCTTTTGCACACCCAAGTCGTTCTCGCACACCGCCATCAGTTCGCGGCAGAAGGCGCCAGCATCGCCCGCTTCATCGCCCGGCGCGTAGACGCCGCCTGCGAAGTCCGCGCCGTAAGCGGCCAGCGCCGGGTCGAGCGCGATGCATTCGTCCCGGCTCAAGCGCCGCTGCCCGACATCCGCTTCACGCTTCATCGGGATCATTTCGGCGGCATGATCGAGCGCGGCAGCGCTATGGTGCAGCACCACTTTACCCGTGCGGCTGTAATCAAAGCGCAGCGTGTGCTCAGCGAGCATGGCGTGCAGCGCATCGCGCGATTCGACGCTCAAGCTCAGCGCGGCCTTTGCATTGCGCAGGAACCGCGCTCGCGTGCAATTGCGCAGGAACTGAGTGCCCCAGCGCATGAGCTTCAGGTCGAACAGCCGCGTCATCACGTATGTGGGCTCCAGTCCGGCGATGATCCGCGGCAGCTTCGGCACAAGCTCCGGCCGCGCCATTGGCTCCACATAGGAGTAGCTGAGCTGCCCGCCATTCGCGAAGCTGGTGCCCTCCCCGCTACGCGAACGGTTATCGAGGATTTCGACGTCATGGCCGGCCCGCGCGAGATAATAGGCAGCCGTGACACCTGCGACGCCCGCGCCGATGATGATAATGCGCATTGCCTCTCCTATTCGCCGTCTGGCAGCAGGTCTGGCCGGCGCGCCCGGGTCAAGGCAAGCGCCTGCGCGCGCCGCCATTCGTCGATGCGCTGATGATCCCCGGATAGCAGGACCTCAGGGATTTCGCGGCCCTCCCAGATACGCGGCCGGGTATAGTGCGGATATTCCAGCAGAGCGGATTCGAAGCTCTCATCCGCGAGCGAGGCACGCGCCCCGACGACGCCGGGCAACAGCCGCACGCAGGCATCAATCAGCACCATCGCCGGAAGTTCGCCGCCGGAGAGCACATAATCACCGATCGAGATTTCCTCCGCTCCCCGCGCATCCAGAACGCGCTGATCCACACCCTCGAAGCGCCCGCACAGCAACAGCGCGCCGGGGCCTATGCTGAGCTCACGAACCCGCGCTTGCGTCAGCGGCTTGCCCCGCGGCGACAGATAGATGAGCGGCAGCGCCGGATGCTTCGCGCGGCCCGCGTCGATCGCCGCGCCGACCACATCGGGCCGCATGACCATGCCTGGGCCGCCCCCCACCGGCGTGTCGTCGACCGAGGCGTGCTTGTCCGCAGCGAAATCACGGATGTTGATCGCCTCCAGCGCCCAGATGCGCTCTTCCAGCGCGCGCCCCGACAAACTCTCGCCAAGCGGTCCCGGGAATATCTGCGGATAAAGCGTCAGGACGCCCGCGCGCCAGGGCGCTTCAGTGCTCGGATCGTGTGCCGCGGTCGCGTCCGTCATCGGTAAACCAATTCGCAATAGAGGTGATCGGAGCTTAGACCTTTAATGTCAGTTTTTGCCATGCCGCTTGCGACATCTTGAAATTGCAGGTGACCAGGCGTAAGCCAGCCGAACAATAGCAGAAACGGATGCGCCATGACCGATCGCCCCTTGCTCGCCATCGTCCTCGCTGCTGGACAGGGCACCCGCATGAAGTCACGTATCCCGAAGGTGCTGCATGCCATCGCCGGACGCCCTATGGTCAGCCATGTCCTGGAAACGGCACGGTCAGCCGGCGCACAGGACATCGCTATCGTCGTCGGCGCAGGTGGGGACCAGGTGCGAGACGCCGTCGCCGCAGATGAACCAAATGTGCGCCTCTTTGTGCAAGAGGAACAGTGCGGCACCGCCCATGCGGTTAATGCGGGACGACAGGCGTTCTCCGGCCTCAACGGCGATGTCATTGTGCTCTACGGCGATACGCCGCTGATCCAGCCACAGACGCTACGGCGTCTGCTGCGCCCTCTTGATGACGGCGCAGCGCTCGCGGTGCTCGGCTTTGAGGCCGCTGACCCGACCGGCTACGGCCGCCTGCTGCGCGATGAGGAGGGCGGGCTGATCGCCATTCGCGAAGACAAGGACGCCGCAGCCGACGAACGTGCGATACGGCAATGCAATTCGGGTGTGATGGCATTCCGCGCCGACGTGCTTGCCCACCTGCTTCCCCGCATCGACAACGATAATGCCAAGCGCGAATATTACCTGACCGATGCGGTCGCGCTGGCCCGCGGCGACGACTATACCATCGCCGTCGCGATGGGCGACGAGAGCGAGATGCTTGGCGTTAACGACCGAGCACAGTTGGCCGCGGCCGAAGCGGAAATGCAAACCCGGCTGCGCGCGAGCGCAATGTCCGGCGGCGCGACTTTGATAGACCCGGCCAGCGTGACCCTCAGCTGCGACACCAAGCTTGGTCAGGACGTCGTTGTCGAGCCGAACGTGTTTTTTGGACCGGGCGTGGACGTCGGCGACGGCGCCAGGATCAAAGGGTTCTCGCATATCGAGGGTGCGCGGATCGGCCCCGGCGCGGTGGTCGGCCCGTTCGCCCGGCTCAGGCCTGGCGCAGAGCTTGGCGAACAGGTCCACATCGGCAATTTCGTCGAGGTCAAGAAAGCCCGCATCGAGGACGGCGCGAAGGTTAACCACCTGACCTATATCGGCGATGCGCGCGTCGGCGCGGGCGCGAATGTCGGAGCAGGCACCATCACCTGCAATTATGACGGCAACGCCAAGCACGTCACAGACATTGGCGCAGGCGCGTTCATCGGCTCAAACAGCGCGCTGGTTGCTCCGGTCAAAATCGGTGATCGCGCTTATATCGGCTCGGGGAGCGTCATCACGAAGGATGTCTCCGAGGGGGCCCTCGCCCTCAGCCGCACGCCGCAGGAAGAACGTGAAGGCTGGGCCGACCGTATGACCGCGCGCCGCCGCCGGGACAGTGACGCCCCGGAGCGTGGCTGAGCGCTAGCCATGAAACCAGCTGTAACGCGCTTTGATTTGGCCGCACGGGCGATTTTCGCTACCTCCTCAATCCAATTCTAACAAATCTTCAAGCCGCAAGCGTTATCTGTTGGCGTCCAACCGACAGTCATAGACCGTGCTGCGCGGCTGAACACACCATTGGAGGGACGTGCCGATGTGCGGAATCGTGGGTATCCTTGGGGCCAAACCGGTTGCCGAACCCCTGCTCGAGGCGCTGCGCCGGCTGGAATATCGCGGCTACGATTCGGCGGGCATTGCGACAGTCGAAAACGGCCGCATCGACCGGCGGCGCGCGCCGGGCAAGCTCGACGCCTTGCAAACCGTGCTGTCGGGCCAGCCACTCTCCGGCACAGCCGGCATCGGCCATACACGGTGGGCCACTCACGGCGCGCCCACCGAAGTCAATGCCCACCCCCACGTCTCCGGGCCGGTGTCGCTGGTTCATAATGGCATCATCGAGAATTTCGCTGTGCTGCGCCGCGAACTGGAAACCGATGGGGTCGCCCTTGAGAGCGAGACCGACAGCGAGGTAATCGCGCATCTTTTGGCCCGTGAAATCACCCAAGGGCGCAGCCCCGAAGGCGCCACCCGGGCGGTTCTGCGCCAGCTAGAGGGCGCATTCGCGCTGGCCATCATTTTCGCCGGCCATGATGACCTGATGATCGCTGCGCGCAAAGGCAGCCCGTTAGCAATCGGCCATGGCGAAGGAGAAATGTATCTCGGCTCCGATGCCATTGCGCTGGCCCCTTGGACCGGTGAGATCACCTATCTTGAGGAGGGAGATATTGCCTTCATTCATCGCGCGGGAGCACGGATTTACAATGATGCTGGCGACGAGGTCGAGCGTCCCCGCCAGAAAGGCGTCGCTTCGGCCCTGATGGTCGACAAGGGCAACTATCGCCATTTCATGGCGAAGGAGATCCATGAGCAACCCGAAGTTATCGCTCACACCATTGCGCATTACGCCGACCTGGCTCAGCGGCGCGTCGATATTCCTAACCTGGACATCGATCTGGCCACCCTCACGCGGATCACCTTATGCGGTTGCGGCACGGCGTATTATGCTGGGCTGGTGGCCAAATACTGGTTTGAGCGATATGCGCGGCTTCCGGTTGAAATCGACGTCGCATCCGAGTTCCGCTACCGCGAAGCACCGCTGCCCGAGAATGGCCTGGCGGTGTTGATCAGCCAGTCGGGCGAGACGGCCGACACTCTGGCCGGCCTGCGCTACTGCCGCGAGCAACGCCAGCACATCGCGGCTGTCGTAAATGTTCAGCATTCGTCGATCGCGCGCGAATCGGATGTCGTGCTGCCGACGCTGGCCGGGCCGGAAATCGGCGTGGCCTCGACCAAGGCTTTCACCTGCCAACTTTCCGTGCTCGCCTGCCTGGCGATCGCGGCCGGAAAGGCGCGCGGACACATCGACGATGCGCTGGAGCACGAACTGGTCGGCGCGCTGGTCGAACTGCCGCGCCTCATGACGCGGGTGCTGCGCCAGGAGCAGCGTTTTGCCGACATCGCGCATCAGCTCTCCCACGCCCAGGACATGCTCTATCTCGGGCGCGGTGTGAACTATCCGCTGGCGCTGGAGGGCGCGCTCAAGCTGAAGGAAATTTCATACATCCATGCTGAGGGCTTCGCCGCGGGCGAACTTAAGCACGGCGCGATCGCGCTGATCGATGAGAGCGTTCCGGTGATTGTGATTGCCCCGCCAGGGCCGACCCACGACAAGACCCTCTCCAATATGCAGGAGGTGGCGGCACGCGGCGGACAGATTGTGCTTCTGACGAGCGAAGCGGATAACGCCCCCGATTGCCAGGTGATGGCGCAGTGCGGGTTACCCGAGGCCCACGAGTTCGTCAGTCCGATCCTCTACGCCTTGCCCGTTCAGTTGCTGGCCTACCACACGGCGGTCTGGCGCGGCACGGATGTCGACCAACCGCGGAATCTGGCTAAGTCCGTGACCGTGGAGTAACTTGTGGGAATCCGGTCACAGTCTTGCCTTTCTGCTCTGCGTAGCTCAGCATGTTACACGCTGTTAAAGACAGCCAGAGCGTCCTTCGGGTGGAAGCCACATGCGCCTTTCCAAATCGATTGTCGTGGTATTTGCACTGGCCTGCGTCGTCGGGTGGCCGGGCGATGCGGCTGCTCAATCGAAAGAGAACCTGCGCAAGCTGTCGAGCATTTATAAGCTCATTCAAGACGACGAGACCACCGAAGCGCTGAAACAGCTCAACGCCCTGCTGGAAGACGCGCCTGAAGACCCCGATACCGCCGCGAAGGCGATGTTGCTGCGCGGTCAAGTCCATGCCAAATCGGATCGGCACGCCAACGCCTTGGCCGACTTCGATGCGGCTTTATGGCTGCAGGGTCTCAATGACAGCCAGCGCAAGGACGCCGTGGCGGGACGCAAGGCGGCGCTTTCCGCGCTCGGTTTGGCAGACGAGAGCGACTCGGCGGACGCAACGGACGGCGCGGCATCCTCAGGGAATGAGAGCATTCCCACCTCGATCCCGACGTCAACCGCACCTGAGCCGGCAGCGCCGGCAACATCCAACGCACCAACTCCAGCGCCTCAGCCGACGGCGTCGTCCGAGCCGACGCCCGCCCGCGATCCTGCAGCGGGCGCCTGGCAAACCGATGTCGAATCCGCGGGCACACAACCGGAAGAAAGTGGCGGCATCGGCTCGTTCTTCAGCAATTTGTTCGGGGGCTCCAACGAGCCGGACGCACCGGACCCAGAGGGAACGGAAACCGCGACCGCAGCATCGGGGTGGAGCGCCAGCACGGATGACACCAGCCAAGCTTTGACCTCAAGTTCCGCTGACGCGGGGCGATACCGGGTTCAAATCGCCTCGGTTGGCACCCGTGACGGCGCTGAATCAGAAGTCCGCCGCTTGTCCCGCTTGCTCGGCGACGCACTTCAGGGCCAAACCCCTCGCGTTGTGCGCACCGACACCGACGAAGGGAACACCTATTACCGCATCGTGGTCGGTCCCAAACCGTCGCGAGATGCCGCGAATGCGTTGTGCCAAAATTTCAAATCCGAGGGCGTTGACTGCCTTGTCGTCTCAAGCCGTTGAGACCGGCGGCGGTTACGGCTAGCGTAGCATGCGCCTGCAGGTTGCGCATTTTTCTGATATTCTAACTTAATGCGAATAGGGTGCCGCTGAACCTTTTGGTCTGCGCGAGTAACGAGGCATGAGCGGAACACACCAGCAAGAACCACCCGGCGACGGGCCGCAGCCATCGCGCAGACGCCGCACCAGTTTCGCGCGGGTCTTCGTAGGCCGTAAAACCGAAGACAGCCACCGCATTGGCACGCGACTGCGGAACTACCTGTTCACCGGCCTGATTATCGTCGGCCCGGTCAGCATCACCATTTATATCGTCTGGTGGTTCGTCGGCCTGGTGGATGCCTGGGTCAAACCGCTTCTGCCCAGCCTCGCCGAGATCGAGCGAAATCTGCCGTTCGACCTGCCCTTCCCCATCTCCGCACTACCCGACATCCCAGGCGTCGGGCTGATCGTAGCGGTCATCGGCCTGATGCTGATCGGCGCGCTGACGGCAAATCTGTTCGGGCGCACACTCCTCGGCTATGGCGAGCTCATGCTCGGCAGAATGCCGATCGTGCGCAATGTCTACGGCGCGCTGAAACAGATCTTTGAGACCGTGCTGTCAAAAAGCGGCAGCAGCTTCCAGCGCGTGGGGCTGATCGAATATCCGCGCAAAGGCATCTTTTCTATCATTTTCATTTCCACAGAAGCCAGCGGCGAAATTCAGGCCCGGCATGGCGCCGAGCAATTGATCAGCGTGTTCTTGCCTACAACACCGAACCCAACGTCGGGCTTTCTGCTGTTCGTCCCGGAACGCGACATTAAAATGCTCGATATGAGCGTTGAGGAAGCAGCGAAGCTGATCATCTCTGCTGGGTTGGTCGTGCCGGACTACGCAGAGGCAATGGAAGACGCCGCGGAGCGCATCGAGGCGGCGTCGCGCCGGGCTGGCCACGAGAGCCAAGCTGAGCCGGCGAAGAAGCATGGCGACACCGCACCTGTGTAGGCGCGGCGCCGCCAGTTGTTATGATCAGTCGGAGGGAAGCATTACCTTATCGATGACGTGGATCACACCGTTATCCGCTTGGATGTCGGCCTGAACGACATTCGCGCCATCGACGGTCACAGCCTGGGTCCGCGCCGACTTTTCGACAGCCAGCATGTCGTCGCCGCCTTGCTTGATCGTCGACACATGAATGCGCCGACCCGGCAGCATGTTGGAGGTCAGTTCGCGCGGCAGCACGTGATATGACAGGATCGCCGTAAGCTTGTCCTTGTTTTCCGGCTTCAGCAGGTCTTCGACCGTGCCGGCTGGAAGCGCGTCGAATGCGTCATCGGTGGGTGCGAACACCGTGAGATTGTCGCCTTCAGCCAGCGCGCCAGCCAAACCGGCCGCCTGCGCCGCGGCGATGAGCGTCTCGAATTGACCTGCCTGCTGCGCGGTTTCAACGATATTGGCCGCATTCGCAGGAGCTGATGTACCGATAAACAGCGCGGCAACCGCGCTCATCAATACCTTACGCATCATTACTCTCCTTTCATGAGATCGAAACACCGACGAGCCATGCGCCCGCCGGAAACTGTTTGCGTGGGACGTCAAGGCAACGCATGCGACAACCTGGCGGATCACATCTGGACAAAGCGAACGCCCCCGGCGGCAAATTTGATCCAGGTCAAAGCGTCCAAGTGTCAAGTTGGGTTGACTGCCTTGGGCGTCAGGCGGAGGAGTGAGACATGATGCAAGCCGTCCGGAAGTATCTCGCCGCGCGCGTGCCGCGCTACACCAGCTATCCCACCGCTCCGCATTTCTCGGTTGATGTTGGCGCGGAGCGAGTGAGCGCCTGGCTTGCGGACGTGCCGCCCGGCTCCAGCGTGTCGCTTTATCTGCATATCCCGTTCTGCGCGCGCATGTGCTGGTACTGCGGCTGCAACATGCGGCTTATCGCGCGGTATGACCCGGTGGCAGCTTATGTCGAACGGCTGATCAGCGAAATTCACATGCGCGCCGACGCGCTCGGCCACCGCCAGACGCTGACGCATATCCACTGGGGCGGCGGCACGCCGACGACGCTCTCGCCGGCAGACTTTGCCCGTGTGGATACGGCGATCCGGGAGCGCTTCGACATCTCCGAAGATGCCGAAATCGCTGTCGAGATCGACCCGCGCACGCTCGACCAGGAAACCGCAGACGCGCTGGCCGCGATGGGCTGCAACCGCGCCAGCCTCGGGGTGCAGGAGTTCGACCCCCAGGTGCAAAAGGCCATCAACCGCGTGCAACCCTTCGAAACGGTCGCACAGGTCTGCGGCTGGCTGCGCACACGCGGCATCGAAGCGCTCAATTTCGACCTGATGTATGGCCTGCCGCACCAGACGCCGGACATGCTCGCGGATACGGTCGCCCAGGCGGTGTCGCTCGATCCCGCCCGCATTGCGGTGTTCGGCTACGCGCATGTGCCGTGGATGGCGAAGAACCAGCGCAAGATCGACGAACATGCGCTGCCCAGCGGCGAGACCCGCTTCGAGATGGCCGCGCAGGCCGGCGAGCAGCTTGAGGCGCTGGGCTATGAGGCGATTGGCATCGACCATTTCGCGCGGCCCGATGATGATCTGGCTGTAGCGGCCCGCAACGGCCGGCTGCGGCGCAACTTCCAGGGCTACACGACGGATCAGGCCGACGCGCTGATCGGATTGGGCGCAAGCTCGATCTCCGCGCTGCCCCAGGGCTACGCTCAGAACACCGTGCAGACCAACGATTATTTGAAGGCCATAGACGCGGGCGCGCTGCCGGTCGCCAAGGGGCTGAACTTGAGCGCGGAGGACATCTGGCGGCGCGCGGTGATCGAGCGGCTCATGTGCGATTTCGCGGTCGATCTGGAAGCGATCGGGCTGCGCTTCGGCCTGTCGCAAGATGATTTTGCGGCCGATTTTGAACGCCTTAAGCCGCTGGAGGCGGATGGGCTGGCGCGAATCGATGGGGCCCAAGTCCACATTACCGCCCAAGGGCGGGCGCTTGCCCGCGTTGTCGCCGCTGCGTTCGACGTCTACCTCGCCGGTCAGGGTGCGGTGAAGCGCCACGCAACCGTGTGACCGATTCGGACTGCGTCGCGAAGCCGGAATCCTTGTCCGCGCGCGACGATATGCTAGCCTTCCAGGCATGATGAAACCTCGACCGCGCCCCGAGCCGTTGACCGCGCTGCGCCAGCGTATCCGCGATCACATCCGCGCAGATGAAGCCGGGCTCGTGCCCGAGATGATCGACACCGCCGCGCTCTCGCCCGATCAGCGCGTGCACATCACCGAGCGAGCCGCCAATCTCGTGCGCCGGATCCGCACGGATGCCCGGCCCAGCATGATGGAGCAGTTCCTCAGCGAATACGGCCTCAGCACACGCGAAGGCATCGCGCTGATGTGCCTTGCCGAGGCGGTGCTGCGCGTGCCGGATGACCGGACGATCGACGCGCTGATCCGCGACAAGGTGGCCGGCGGCGAGTGGTCCGCACATCTGAACCGCTCCAGCTCGACGCTGGTGAATGCCTCCACCTGGGCGCTGATGATGACCGGGCAGGTGGTCTCCGATCGCGACGAGGGTCTTGCTGGCGTACTGCGCGGCATGGTGCGCCGGCTGGGCGAGCCGGTGGTGCGCACGGCCGTCGAGCAGGCCATGCGCGAGATGGGCCGCACCTTCGTGCTGGGCAGCGATATGGACGAGGCGCTGACCCGCGCCAAGCACTGGGAAGCCGAGGGCTACACCTACTCCTACGACATGCTCGGCGAGGCGGCGCGAACCGATGCCGACGCGCGCAAATATCACCTGTCTTATGCCGACGCCATCAGCCGGCTGGCGCCGCACTGCACGGGCGATGTCGCGGACAATCCCGGCATCTCGGTGAAGCTCTCGGCGCTGCACGCGCGCTATGAATAC
>CAYXPZ010000063.1:0-13424 GCA_964466965.1 uncultured Hyphomicrobiaceae bacterium | reverse complement strand
TCGGTTGGGCGGACTGCTTCGTGCGCCTCTTGCGCGTTCTTCGCCTTGGTCTTGTAGGCGCGCGGACTGTCCGGCAAATACTTGCCGCCAAAGTCGCTGCCGATCACCTCGCGACATTGTGTCAACGCCTCCGGCGCAACCTGCACGCCGTCGGTCCGCATGTAGGTGATGAGACCCACCGTATCGCCGCCCAGGTCGATGCCCTCGTAGAGTTTTTGCGCGATCTGCATCGTCTGACGCGGCGAAAGGCGCAGCTTGCGCGAGGCTTCCTGCTGCAGCGTTGAGGTGGTGAACGGCGGCGACGGATTGCGCTTCGCCGACTTGCGCTCGATGCTGAGCACCTTGAAGCTGCCGTCCTTGACCGCGGCGTGGATCGCTTTGGCCGCCTCTTCGTTCGGGACGTCGAACTTACCAAGCTTCTTGCCGTCGCGCGCCTGCAGCCGGGCGGCAAAATCCTCGCCAGCGGCGTTGGCCAGCGCGGCGTTGATGGTCCAGTATTCCTGGCTCCTGAAAGCCTCGATTTCCATTTCGCGGTCGCAGACCAACCGCAGCGCAACCGATTGCACCCGTCCGGCCGAGCGCGCGCCAGGCAGCTTCCGCCAGAGCACGGGGGAGAGCGTAAAGCCGACCAGATAATCCAGCGCCCGGCGCGCCAGATACGCCTCGACCAGCGGCGAGTCGATGTCGCGCGGTTGTTCCAGTGCTTGGCGCACGGCGTCTTTCGTCACCGCATTGAAGGCGACGCGCTCGACCTTCACGCCCTTCAGCGCCTTCTTCTCGTCGAGAATGCGCAGCAGGTGCCACGAGATCGCCTCGCCCTCACGATCCGGGTCCGTGGCGAGGATCAACCGGTCAGCTTTTTTCACCTCGCTGACGATCTCGCGGATGACTTTGATCGAATCCGGCGAGACCCGCCAGTGCATCTCAAAGTCCTTATCCGGCTCGACCGAACCGTCTTTTGCCGGAAGATCGCTGACATGCCCATACGACGCGAGAACTTTGTAATCCCGGCCCAGGTACTTGTTGATGGTTTTCGCCTTCGCGGCGGATTCGACAATGACAATGTTCATGTAAGGCGCTCGTATCACTCCCGTCTGACGCTACCACCGCACCGGTGAGCGCCCTGCTATCACGCGAAAGACCTGTGGATTTCTGATCAACCTGTCAAATCTTTATCACCGCTGGCGCGAACTTGCTTGTCATAAACAACCCATGCGTGTATCGTGTGCATTCCAAACAAATTCCGGCATCAACATAACCGACAAGACGACGGGAGCGCGCCATGACCCGCACAACACTGAACGTTGCGCCCAGCCAAGATGAGCAGGACATTCAACCTGAAAAGAAGCTGGCAGAGGCGATTTCCCAATTAAACAAACACGCCGCGAATGTTGATATCCAGATATATGATGAAAAGCACGTCTCAAAGTATATTTGCGACCTGCTCGCGGAACTGAGCGTCATAGCATCAAGAGCCAATCTCGCCTTTCTAACCTATCTCATCGACGTCGCATATGAAGAAGCCCGCATTCAGGCTTATGAGCGTGACCAGCCGATGCGCTAGAACTGCTTCGTCTTTCTTATCGAGCTGTTCTGGTCGCATTCAGTTCGTCTGAATAAGCATTGACCAAAGTCACAACTTCAAGTTGCACTGCATTTCGCGTATACCGTGAGCAGGCAATACCGCTGCAACCGTGAACCCGTCCGCATCTCCTGTCAATGAGCCAGTACCATAACGCGGTCGCGCCCGGCCGCGCTATGGGCTGCCTCCATGGCCTTCGGGCGCGCGCTGCCCAATCCGCCGGATTTCCCATTCCAATGAAATGCCACTTGCCGCGCGGACGCGCTCTCGGATTGTCTCACCGAGATTTTCAATGTCCGCCGCTGTCGCCGCGCCCTGATTGATCAGAAAGTTGCAGTGCAGTTCCGACACCTGCGCGTCGCCTACGCGCAGGCCGCGGCACCCGGCGGCATCGACCAGACGCCATGCGCTATGGCCCGGCGGGTTCTTGAAGGTCGAACCACCCGTGCGCGCTTTGGTCGGCTGATGCGCCTCGCGGTAATCTGCGACCTCTTGCATGGCCCGCTCGATTTCCGCGCGCGCGCCCGGCCGGCCTTGAAACAGCGCTTGTGTGAAAATGAAATCCGCCGGCGCGCCGCAGTGGCGATAGGCGTAATTCAGATCATCGACACTGAGCACGTGCAGCTGCCCGCGGCGATCCACGGCGCGCACCTCACGAACCACATCGCGCGTTTCGGTGCCATGCGCGCCAGCATTCATGCGCAGAGCGCCGCCGATCCCGCCGGGGATCCCGCGATAGAACGCCAGACCGGCGATCTCTGCCTTGGCCGCAGCCTGCGCTAGCCGCACATCGGGCACGGCCGTGCCGCACCGTATGCGCGTATCTTCAAGCGGGGCGATCTCGGCGAACCCACGCCCGAGCCGGATCACCACGCCGGAAATACCGCCATCGCGCACCAGCAGGTTCGAGCCGACCCCTACAACCGTCACGGGTAGGCCGTCCGGCGCATGTTGCAAGAAATAGACCAGATCGGCTTCGTCAGCCGGCGTGAACAGCACCTCTGCCGGGCCGCCCACGCGGAACCAGGTGATTTCCGCCATATTCACCTGCGCGCGCAGCCGCCCGCGCAGATGTGGCATCCCGGCCGACAACTCCGCGGCAAGCCCGCTGAGACAGTTCATGGCTGTGGCGGTTTCCGGAGCCATCCGTTACTCCGCCGCGCCGGCATGCGCTATGGATGCGGCACATTCAGCGTGGAGCCGCTCCGGCAGGGCTTTCGTCCACGCGGTGATGGTGCCCGCGCCAAGACCAATCACCAGATCTCCTGGCCGCGCCACCTGCGCCACCGTGGGGGCCAGCGCGTCTTCGCCGTCGATCTCAAGCGCCTGGCGATGGCCGCCGGCGCGCATCCGCTCCAGCAAGGTCCGGTGATCGATGCCGTTTCCGGTTTCCCCAGCGCTGTAGACCGGCGTAATGATGGCGACGTCCGCATCGCCAAAGCAGCTCGCAAATTCGTCCAGCAATCCGCTCAAGCGTGAATAGCGGTGCGGCTGCATCACAGCGATCACCCGCCCGCGCGCCGCGCGCCGTGCCGCCTTCAGCACGGCCGCGATCTCCACCGGGTGGTGCGCATAATCGTCATAGATCGACACGCCATTCCAGTCGCCCACATGGGTGAAGCGCCGGGCCACGCCGCAAAAACTGCGCAAGCCGTCCTCGATCGCGTCGTCGCGCAAGCCAATCTCGCTCATCGCTGCGATGGCCGCGAGCGCGTTGAGCGCATTGTATTCGCCGGGGATTGGCAACCGCAGCCCCCCCAACAGCCGCTCGCCGCCGCGCACGCGAGCGCTCAGCCGCGCATCGAACGACACGCCGCCGGCAATCTCGCGTACCTGCTCCAGGCGCAAATCCGCATCGGGCGACACGCCATAGCGCAACAGCCGGCGTCCGCGGAAATGCGGCTCCAGTTCATCAAGCATCTCGCGCACGACCGGATGGTCAACCCCCGCGATCACTGCGCCATAATAGGGGATCTGCTCAAAGAATCGGCGGAACGCCTCGTGCAACGCCCGGCGCGTCCCGTAGAAATCCATGTGTTCGGGATCGATATTCGTGACGACGCCGATGCGCGCGGGCAACTTCACAAAGGTTGCGTCCGACTCATCTGCTTCCACCACCATCCAGTCGCCCCGCCCGGCGCGCGCGTTCGAGCCCCAGGCATTCAGGATGCCGCCGTTGAGGACGGTCGGGTCACAGCCGGCATGGGTCATCGCCCAGGAGATCAGCGAGGTCGTGGTGGTCTTGCCATGCGTTCCGGTTACGGCAATGGCCGGATGACCGCGCATGATCTCGGCGAGCATCTCGGCGCGGCTGATGACGGGGAGATCGCGCACCCGGGCGCCCTCCAATTCCGGGTTTCCGGGCTTGATCGCTGTCGAGACCACCAGATGTGTGACGCCGTCCAGATTTGTCTCGCTGTGCCCGACGAACACATTAATGCCCTGAGCGCGCAGGCGCTGCGCGTTTGCGCTGTCGTTCTGGTCGCTGCCCTGCACGGCGAAGCCGCGCGCCTGCATGATCTCCGCGATTGCGCTCATCCCGATCCCGCCGATACCGACGATGTGGTAGCGATCCCGGTCGCCGTCTCCATCCATTGGCTTCACGTCCCCCCGTCCCGGCTGAAGGCTTCTGCACGTTCTTGCTCTTCGATTTCCGCCTGTTCGTCGCTTGGCTTTTGCTCGATCACGCTTTCGACCACATCGGCGAGGCGTTCCACCGCATCGTAACGCGCCATCGACTTCGCCGCCGACGCGGCCCGGATCAGGCTGCCGGGTTCTTCGAACAACCGGCGCACCACACCGGCAAATCGCTCCGGCGTCATCGCGGCTTCCTCGTAAACCCATCCCCCGCCGCCGCGCTCGAACCGCATCGCGTTCTCATATTGATCGTTATCGAGCGAATGTGGCAGCGGCACGAGTACGGCCGGCCGTCCGATACAGCACAGTTCGGACACAGTCGTCGCGCCAGAGCGCGAGATCACCAGATGCGCCGTCGCCATGCGTTCGGGAAGGTCGTCGAAGAAGGTCGCAAGCTCCGCAGCGACACCCGCGCGCTCATAGGCATCGAAAACGTTCTCGATGTCCTCCTCTCGACACTGCTGCACAACCAGCAGCCGGTCTCGGATATAATCCGGCAGAAGATAAAGCGCGGCCGGCATGATCTCGGCGAAAAACCGCGCCCCTTGGCTGCCGCCGAACACCAGCAGGTTGAGCTGACCATCCGGGGAAGGCGAGTTGTAAACCTGCGTGCGCATATTGAGCACGGCGCGGCGCAGCGGCGTTCCGGTCAGATAGGCTTTGTGCAGCAGCTTGCCCTCAAGGAATTTGGTGTCCTCGAAAGAATAGGCGACTGCGCGGACCATTGGCCCCAGCAGCCGGTTCGCGCGGCCCATCACGGCGTTCTGTTCGTGGGTGAGCGTCGGGATACCGCGCGTGAGCGCCGCCAGCATAGGCGGGATAGTCGGATAACCGCCAAAACCGATCACCGCCTTCGGTTTGATCTCGCCGAGGACCCGGTAAGCCATGTGGAAGCCGCTGGAGAGCTTGGCCACGGTCTTTGTTGCTTCCAGCGGTGAGCGGCCCTTGAAGGTCGCCGAATTCACGCGATAGACCTCACGCGCCGGAAAATCCGAGCCGAACTTGCTGCTCCGCGTGTCGGTGATCAGGTCGATCGCATAACCGCGCCAACTGAGTTCCTGCGCCAGGGATTTGGCTGGAAACAAATGCCCGCCAGTCCCTCCGGCGGTCATCACAATCGAAGGTCGCGTCACGTTCTTATCCCCCGTGGCGAGGCGGCGCTAGGCTCGGCCGGCCACTCAGCACGGCCATCCTGCCAGGAAAAAGCCTCTGTGTGCGGTCTGCGCCGTGAGAGCGCAATAACCATTGCCATGGCTGCGGCCATAGAAATGAGAGACGAGCCACCATACGAGATAAATGGCAGGGTCATTCCCTTTGCCGGCAGCAATTGCACATTAACTGCCATATTAATCAGCGCTTGAAAACCAAACAGCATCGCAAGGCCGCTGATCGCCACGCGCGCAAACGGGCTCGGCTGTTTCAGCGCGGCCGCGCCCGCGCGCAGCGTCACGAAGGCGTAAATCCCGACCAGCAGCAGACAGGCCAAAATCCCAAGCTCTTCCGCGATCACAGCGAACACGTAGTCGTTGTGCGCGTCGGGTAGCCGGGTCTTGAGCACGCCCTCGCCCGGCCCGCGCCCAAACCAGCCGCCCTCTATGAAGGCCGAAAGGGCGATCGCCGTCTGATCGCTGACCGCGCCGCCCCAGCCCATGAACGCATTGATTCGCTCTGCGGCGTGGGGAATGCTCCAATAGATTGCAACGATACCGGCAAAACCCGCCGCGGCAATCGCAAACATCCAGCGCAACGGATAACCGGCCGCCATGAACATCCCGGCCCACACGAGCGCGACAAGAGCGATTTGACCGATGTCCGGCTGCAGCGCCAGCAGGCCGACAAACGCCAACAACAGCGCCACGGCCATTTCGGTTGCCGGGATATCGCGGCGCTGTGCCCCTTCACACAGCAGCCAGGCGCTCAAGACGACAAACCCCGGCTTAACGATCTCGGATGGCTGCAGGGTGAAGCCGGCGATATTGGCCCAGCGGATGGCCCCGTTGCGTTCAACCCCCTGGAGAAGCGCGACGACCATCAGCGCGAGTCCGCACACGCACAAGATCAGCGCCAAGCGGCGCACCCCGCGCGGCCCCAGCATGGATACCGTCAGGAGTAGGGCAAACGCGCCCAACAGGAACAGCGCATGACGCTCAACGAAATAGAAATCCGGCAGCGCGAGGCGATCCGCTGCCGCCGGCCCGGCGCCGAACGACATGACCAGGCCCAGAAGCATAAGCAGCAGGACGGCCGAGAGCAGCCTGTGATCGATGGAGAACCACCAATCAGACAGCAGGCTGCGTTCGGCGCGCGACAGCCTCATGCAGCAATCGCCTCGCGCATAGAGACGCCCTCATGGGCGGCGACAAGACCGCGGAACGCCTCGCCCCGCTCGGCAAAGTTGGCGAATTGGTCGTAGGACGCGCAGGCCGGAGAGAGCAGCACCACCGGCGCCCGCGCTTCGGCGCGCAGCGCATCGCGGGAGGCCGCTTCGACCGCATTTTCCAGCGTGCCGCACCGCTCGTAAACGAGCTTACCGTTGAGCTGCCGCGCAAAGTCTTCCGCGGCTTCCCCGATCAGGTAGGCCTTGGCCACCCGCGAAAAGTAACGATCCAGCCCTGCCAGGCCGCCATCTTTCGCCTGGCCGCCGACGATCCAGAAGATGGGGTCAAAACAGGCCAGCGCCCGCGCAGCGGCATCGGCGTTGGTTGCCTTGCTGTCATTGATGAAGGCCACATGCGACAACCGGCCCACCTCTTCCATGCGGTGCGCCAGACCGGGGAAACTGCAAAGGCCCGCGATGATCTCTTCGCGCGACAGTCCGAGCGCACGTGCCGACGCATAGGCCGCAGCCGCATTCTCCCAGTTGTGGATGCCGCGCAATGACGGGATGCCGCGCAAACTGATGGGCGCATCGACCATGCCGGCGCGAGCTTCGAAGAGGTGGCCGCCGCGCACATAAACACCGTCGGCGACAGGCCCCGCCGTCGAGATCACCTGGCGCGCGGACGCGAACGGCCAATCTTGCGCCAGGCGCTGCGTCAGTCGGCTGTCGCAACCGATTACGCCGTATTGGCCCTCACCCAGTCCCGCAAAAATGCGCGCCTTGATCGCCGCATAATTTTCCAGCGTGCCATGACGGTCGAGATGATCGGGTTGCACGTTGAGCAGCACGGCCACATCCGCGTCCAAACCCGGAGTCAGGTCGATCTGAAAGGAGGAATATTCCAGGACGTAATGACGCTCCGCGGCCAGCGGCGGCAGGTCCAACACCGCCTTGCCGATATTGCCGCCGAGCGCCGTATCGCGCCCTGCAGCCGCAAGCAGATGCGCCGTCAGCGCCGAGGTGGTCGACTTGCCGTTGGTTCCGGTGATCGCCACGACCTTGCCCAGCACACCTTGGTGCCTGCGCTCGCGGCAGAACAGCTCGGTATCGCCGATAATCTCGACACCGGCGCTGCGGGCGCGCTCAACAATGGCATGGGGTTTCGGGTGCGTCAGCGGCACGCCCGGCGAGAGCACCAATGCGTTCAGCGCGGACCAGTCCCAGGCGTCCGGCGGCGCAATCGAGACGCCGGGATCGCGTACCTTGGCGCGCGCCGTCTCATTATCATCCCATGCGACCACCCGCGCGCCTCCCAGTGCCAACGCGCGCGCCGCGGCAATGCCGGACAGGCCCAGCCCGTAGACCGCCAGTTTTTGATCTGCACAAACCGTTACAGGTATCACGTTGCTTCCTAACGTAGTTTGAGCGTTGACAAACCGATCAGCGCAAGCACCACCGAGATGATCCAGAACCTGACGACAACCGTGGCTTCAGCCCAGCCTTTCTGCTCAAAGTGATGGTGCAATGGCGCCATGCGGAACACCCGTTTGCCGGTGAGTTTGTAAGAAAACACCTGCACGATCACCGACAGCGTCTCCAGCACGAACAGCCCGCCGACGATCGCCAGCACGATCTCATGCTTTGTCACGACCGCAATGGTTCCGAGCGCGCCGCCCAGCGCCAGGGAGCCGGTATCGCCCATGAAGATCATCGCAGGCGGCGCGTTGAACCACAGAAACCCAAGGCCCGCGCCGACCAGCGCTCCACACACGACCGCAAGCTCGCCGGTCCCCGGAACAAAATGAATTTGAAGATAATCTGCAAAGATCGCGTTACCGACGAGATACGAAATCATGCCGAAGGCGCCGGCTGCGATCATCACCGGGACGATCGCCAAGCCGTCGAGGCCGTCGGTGAGGTTGACCGCGTTGCCCGCCCCCGCGATGACGAATACCCCGAGAACAATGAACAGTGGGCCGAGGTCGATCAGCACATCCTTGAAGAATGGCACGGCCAGCGAACTGGAAAAGCCAGTCTCTCCGATCATCATGATCGAATAGGCGGCGAGGCCAGCCACGAGGAGTTCGAGCGCCAGCTTGACCTTGCCGGAGAACCCGCCGGTCGAGCGTTTCGTGACTTTGAGGAAGTCGTCGATGAAGCCGATCGCGCCGAAGCTCAACGTAACCGCCAGCACCACCCAGACGTACTGGTTGGACAGATTGGCCCACAAGATCGTCGCGACCCCGACGCCCAGCAGGATCATCAGCCCGCCCATCGTCGGCGTGCCCTGTTTGGTGAGCAGGTGGCCTTGCGGTCCGTCAACACGGATCGGCTGACCGCGGCCCTGGCGCAGGCGCAACAGGTTAATCAGGCCGGGGCCGAACAGAAACACCACAAGCAGGGCCGTCATAATCGCCCCGCCCGTACGAAAGGTGATGTAGCGGAAAACGTTGAAGACCGGGAACTGGTCGCTGAGTTCGACAAACAGATATAACATCGTTCCCCGTGGACGCCTTTTGGCGCAATGCGTTTGTCGTTGTGCTGCTAAAGGCTGGGGACCGTCGCAGCACCCCTGTGTGCATACTCGTCCAATACCTCGCGCACCGCCGCCTGATCGGAAAACGGGTACGTGCGCCCGGCGATGATCTGCCCGGTCTCATGCCCCTTGCCGGCGATCAATAGGACATCGCCGCCACGCAGGTCACCGATGGCCGCGGCAATCGCCTGGCGCCGGTCGCCAATCTCAACCGCGTCCGGTGCAGCGCGCATGATTTGCTGCCTTATCATGGCTGCATCCTCACCGCGCGGGTTGTCATCGGTCACATAGATTCTGTCGGCGCGTTGTTGCGCGATCGTCCCCATCTCTGCGCGCTTGCCCGTGTCGCGCTCGCCGCCGCAGCCAAACACCACAGCCACCTTGCCGCGCGCGAACGGGCGCAGGGCGGTTAACGCCGAGTCCAAGGCGTCCGGCGTGTGCGCGTAGTCAATGAAGATACCGCCGCCTGACGGCGCATGACCGGCCAGCTCCATCCGCCCGTCCGCGCCTTTCAATATTCCGATTCCGGAGAAGACGGACTCCGGCTGGCTCCCGGTGGCGATGGCAAGGCCGGCCGCGATTGCCGCGTTCGAGACCTGAAATGCGCCGGCCAGCGGCAAAGTGACTGGGTAATGTCTGCCTTCAAAGGTGAATGTGATGTGTTGGCCAAAGCCATCGGGCTGCGGGCGGGTGAAGCTGATCCGCGCATCCCGATGACCGACCGTCCAGACCTGCAAGCCGCGCGCCCGGCAGATTTCGGCGACGCGCGCGCCCTCCGGCCGATCGATGTCGATCACGGCTGGCGCACCTGTGGGCAACACATTCTCGAACAGGCGCATTTTTGCAGCGAAATAACTCTCGAAGTCGGGATGATAGTCCAGATGATCGCGCGAGATGTTGGTGAACGCCGCAGCGCTTAAGCGCGCGCCATCAAGCCGCTGTTGGGCGAGGCCGTGGCTGGAGGCTTCGAGCACAGCGTGCGAAATTCCATTCCCGGCAAGCTGATCCAGGATGCGGTGCAACGCGACCGGGTCCGGCGTGGTGTGGCGCAGCGGTTGGGTTTCGCCGTCGGCATGCACCCCAAGGGTCCCGATGCTGGCAGCGCGATACCCCTGACTTTGCCAAAGCTGGCGGACGAATGAGGCGACGGAAGTCTTGCCATTGGTGCCGGTGACGGCGGTGACGACCTCGGGCTGACGCGGGTAAAAGGCGGCGGCCATCAGCGCCAGACGGCGGCGCGGGGCGGCATCGCGGATGACTGGAACGCCGTCAGGGACAGCGGCTTGCGAATGCGCCAGCACAGCGACCGCGCCAGACGCGATCGCGCCCGGGATAAACGTCGCGCCATCGGCCCGCGTGCCCGGCAGCGCGGCAAACAGGAATCCTGGCCGCACCTCGCGGCTATCCGCGGTGATGCCCAATATTTCAATATCTCGGGGGACACCGGAAGGAGCGTCGCCCGCCAGCTCACTCAGCATCATTTGTATTGGCCTCGCCGGAAGCCGCCTCACCATCAGCGTGAGTCGGTTTAATAGGGCGTGGCAGCGATTTCGTCAAACGCGCGTTCAGGCGCCACGCCCAGGATCGGCGCTGCATTCTCGACCATCGCCGCCACAGTGGGCGCTGCGTTCCACGCCGCCTCAGTGCGCTGGTGCGCGGCCTCCGTCGGCTTTGGCTCATCGACCATTACCACGACAAGATATTGCGGATCATCCATGGGAAAGGCGGCAAAAAAAGTACTCAACACCAATTCTCGCGAGTACCCTCCTGGAACAGGTTTATTCGCCGTGCCGGTCTTGCCGCCGATCCGATAGCCCTCGACTTGCGCCTTTCGCCCAGTGCCTTCGATCACGTTGCGCCGCAGAAGCTGGCGCATCGCATCACTGGTGCTGGAGCGCAACACCTTTTTTGCCATCCGGCGGCCCTCGCCTCGGCTGCGCTTCAGGAAGGTGGGCCGAACCAGATAACCGCCATTTACCAGCGCCGCGCTCGCCGCCGCAAAGCTCAAAGGCGAGACCGCCATGCCGTGGCCGTAAGAGACGGTAACGGTCGTGGACTCGCGCCAAACCCGCGGCACCTGAGGCTCGGCAGTGGGCGGCAGTTCCGTCTCAAGTGGCGCGAGCAGGCCAAGCTGCTCGAGAAATTCGCGCTGCCGGTAGCCGCCAACATCCAGCGCGATGCGCGCTGCACCTGTATTCGATGAGCGAATGAAAATTTCGGGGACGGTGGCGTAACGCGACCGGGCGTGTTTATCAACAATCTGGAACCCGCCGACATTCAGCGGCTGCTGGATGTTGTATTTATCATCGAGCTTGACGATGCCGTGGTCCAGCGCCATCGCAACGGTGAATGCCTTGAACACCGAGCCCATTTCGTAGGTGTCGGCGACGAGCCGGTTGCGCCGCTCCGGATCGAGCGACTCCTCGCGATGGTTCGGGTCATAATCGGGCAACGAACTCATCGCCAGAACCTCGCCGCTGTGCACATCCATCACCAGGCCAGCCACCGCTTTGGCCTCATAATCTTGGCGAGCGCGCTTCAGCTGTTCGCGCAGCACATGCTGCACGCCCAAATCGAGCGCCAACCGGACAGCCGGACGCTCATCCGGAGAGGCCGCTGGCTCGGCCAGACTGCGCGCGCCATCGATATGCTTTTCGATACCGGCTATGCCGCGATTATCGACATTGGTGTGGCCCAGCACATGCACGCCCGTCGCGCCAGCGGGGTAGACACGCTGGTTCTCCGTCAGCAGCCCGACCCCCGGCAAACCCAAACGATGCACGGCCTTCGCCTGTTTCGGCGTCAACCCGCGGTAGAGCCAGACGAAGCGGCCATCCCCCGACAGCCGCTCGCGCAATCGCGCCGCATCCTGGTCTGGCAGCACGCGGGCCAGCTTTTCCGCCGCATTGTCAACGTCGATCACGCGGGCCGGATCTCCATAGGCCCAGTACACTTGCAGGTCTGTGGCGAGCATACGGCCTTTGCGGTCGATAATGTCCGGGCGCGACATCGAGCGCTGCGAATCGGATTGGGCAACTGCGATGCGCGGTGCGCCATCCGGCCCTACGCCAAGCGAAATAAGCCGCGCGGCCAAACCCGTGAAGCACAGGAACAGCGCGCCCAGCACGATGCCGATACGCACCGGGTCCGGGCGTCCGCCGCGACGGCGATGTGAGGGTGCACTCATGGCCGCTCTCCACGACGCGGGAAGCCGTCCCGTGGCCCGGCGATATCTGCGAAGGACTTGATCTGATCGGGCTTGACCGGGGCGAGATCCATCTGGTTGCGCGCAATTTGCTCCAGCCGCTCGGGGCGCGTGAGATAGGTCCACTCGGCGCGCAACACGGCAAGCGCGCGGGTTTGCTCTGCGATTTCGCGGGACAGCTCGCCGGCCCGAGCCTCAAGCTCGCGGGTCTCGTGCTTCTGCTGGTAGATCAGCATCAGCAGACCCGCCATGACGCCGAACAGAATGAAGTTCACAACACGCATCACCAAACGCCCTAACCGTTTGACTTTTAACAACGTTGCGCCTGGCTTGGTAAATTTTTCCTAACCAAGCGCGGAGATTTCCCGCACCTCCAGCCGTGGAAGGCCCAGCGCCTCGCGGTCCAGCGGCAACGCCGGCGCATTGGTCCGCAAACCCCAGCGCAGCCGGGCCGAGCGGGCGCGCGGGTTCGCGTCGATTTCGGTGTCATCCGGCGTCACAGGCTGGCGGCGCGGCAGCCGGAAGCTCGGCGCGGGCGCGGCAGTGTCGGGCGGGAGGTGGCGCGATGGCGCGGGCGTCTTGCCGCTGCGCGCGGCGAAGAAGCGCTTGACGATCCGGTCTTCGAGCGAGTGGAAGCTGACGACGGCCAGGCGGCCGCCTTCCCGCAGCAGGCGCTCGGCCCCGGCCAGCACCTCGGCCAGTTCGCCGAGTTCGTCGTTTACGTAAAGGCGCAAGCCCTGAAATGTGCGCGTGGCGGGGTGGATGCGGTCGCCACGCTTCGGGCCGAGCACCTCTTCGACGATCTGCGCGAGCCGCCCGGTGGTCTCGATCGGTGCATCGGCCCGCGCGGCGACAATCCGCTTGGCGATGGCCCGGCCGCGCTTCTCCTCGCCCAGCCGCTGCAGGATTTGCGCCAGCTCGCGCTGTTCGAGCGTGTTGACCACGTCCGCGGCGCTTGGCCCCGCGCCCGACATGCGCATGTCCAGCGGGCCTTCCTGCATGAAGGAGAAGCCGCGCGCGGCCTCGTTGAGCTGCATGGACGACACGCCGACATCCAACACGACGCCGTCTGGCACGAAGCCATGCTCGTCCGCGATCTGCTCTATCTGGGAAAAGCGCGCCTGCGCCACATGAAGCCGGCCGG